>JAJPHY010000139.1 GCA_021325015.1 Actinomycetota bacterium
GACCTCGAGGGCGACGAGGCGACGGGCGCGATGATCGTCCGGCGCGCGCTCGAGGAGCCGCTGAAGCAGATCGCGGCGAACGCCGGCCTCGAGGGCGGCGTCGTGGTCGAGAAGGTGCGCTCGCTGCCTCAGGGGTGGGGGCTCAACGCCGCCACCGGCGAGTACGAGGACATGTTCAAGGCGGGCATCATCGACCCGACCAAGGTGACGCGCTCCGCGCTGCAGAACGCGGCCTCGATCGCGGCGCTGTTCCTGACGACCGAAGCGGTGGTGGCCGAGAAGCCCGAGAAGGAGAAGACGCCCGCCATGCCCGGCGGCGGCGACATGGACTTCTAGGCGTCACGAAACCGCAACAGTCGGGCTGAACCTTCGGGGGCGCTCGAGCGAAGAACAGGCTGGAGCCCCCCTCTCTCCGGCGAGACGGGCCCCGGGACAGGTCCCGGGGCCCGTTTCCACGTCTCGTCGGCCGGGTCGCCCGGCGGCACGGCCCGAGCGGGTGCGGACTCCCGGTAGCTCGGCCCGGGCCCGCTCGGGGACGCTCGGGGGCTCGTTCGGACCGCCGGGCGTGGCAGAATCCTCCCGCATGGCGACCACGCAGACGTCGGCCCTCCTCGAGCGCCTTCACGCGTGGTTCGCGCCGCTTCCACGGGTCGTGGTGGCGTACTCGGGAGGGACGGACTCGTCGCTGGTGGCGGCGGTGGCGGCTCGCGCGCTCGGCCGTTCCGCGCTGGCGGTCACGGCCGTGTCCCCCTCGCTGCCGCCCGGTGAGCTCGCGGAGGCCAGGCGGGTGGCGCGGGCGATGGGCGTGCGACACCGCGCCATCCGAACCCGCGAGACCGAGCGGCCGGAGTACCTGGCCAACGGGCTCGACCGCTGCTACCACTGCAAGACCGAGCTGTACGGGGCCCTCCGGGCGGTTGCCGAGGAGGCGGGCGGGGCAACGGTGGTCTCGGGTGCGAACCTCGACGATCTCGGCGATTTCCGCCCGGGACTCCGAGCGGCGGAGGAGCACGGCGTCCGCCACCCGCTCGTGGAGGTCGGCCTGGGCAAGCTTCAGGTGCGCGCGGCGGCCCGAGAGCTCGGGCTCGCCGTCTGGGACAAGCCGTCGTCGGCCTGCCTGTCGTCCAGGATCGCATTCGGGGTGAGGATCACGGTGGAGGATCTCGTTCGGGTCGGCCGCGCGGAACGGGTGCTGCGGGATCTCGGGTTTCGACAGTGTCGCGTACGGGTTCACGGCGACGTGGTCCGGATCGAGGTGGAGACGGACGACCTCGTCCGGCTCGCCGAGCCCGGGGTTCGGGAGCGGGTCGTTGGTGCGATCCGGTCGCTGGGCTATCGGTACGTCACGCTCGACCTCGAGGGCTTCCGATCGGGCAGCATGAACCCGGAGACCGGCACATGAGCAGGGTCAGGCTCCATCTGACGTTCCCCGAGCACCTGATCAGCGAGCCCGTCATCCACCACCTCGGGAAGAACTTCGACCTCGTGACCAACATCCGGAGGGCGAACATCGAGGAGCGCTTCGGATGGGTGATCCTCGAGGTCGAGGGCGACGACGAGCGGATCGCGAGGGCCATCGCCTGGCTCGTCGAGCGCGGGGTGCAGGTCGACCGGATCGACGACTCCGGTTGAGACGGGACCCGGTCGTGCACGAAGAGCGTATTCCCATCCGCTGGCGGGACATGGACGCCTACGGCCACGTCAACAACGCCGTCTACCTCACCTACTTGGAGGGGTGCCGCGACGCGTGGGTGCAGAAGACCCTGGGGTCGGCATCCGACCCGTGGGACTTCGTCCTGGCTCGGGTCGCGATCGACTACCGAAGCGAGCTCACGCAGAGTGACGAAGCCGTGATCGTGACCTGCCGACTGCAGTCGGTCGGCCGGGCGAGCATCCGGACGCGGGAGGAGATCCGCAAGCTCGACGGCACGCTCGCGGCCGAGGCGGAGAGTGTGGTCGTCCCGCTCGATCCCTCGACGCGGCGCTCGCGGCCGCTCACCCCCGAGGAGCGCGCCGCGCTGGAGCGGGAGCTGGCGACGTGATCGGCGGACTCAGGCTCGGTCAGGCGGTCGAGGGCGGCTGGCCCAGGAGTCGGCGGCCGTACACGAAGTGATCCCGATACCATCCCGAGGCAACGTCCAGGATCGTGACGCCCCCCAAGCTCCCCGAGGAGTCGATCGCCCAGCCGTTGCCGATGTAGACGTCGACGTGATCGACCACGCCGTTGCCGTCGCCGTCGTAGAACATCAGGTCGCCGGGTTTCAGGTCCTCGAACGCGACGGGGTCGGCGGTCGCGGCCGCCATGTCGGCCGAGCTGCGCTCCGGCAGCGACCATCCGCGGTAGTCGCGGGGCGGCACGTTGTCCCAGCCGCTCGCGGCGGCCTTGATCACCCACCACGTGATCCCGGAGCAGTCGAACCCGCCGACCGGCTGCCATCCGCAGCAGTAGCCGGATGGGCTCGGCGCGTCCCACTCTCCGGCGTAGACGTACGGGTAGCCGACGTACTGGATGCCGAACTGGACGATCCGGCGCCTGGCCGGACCGAGGTTCGGAAGCGTGATGGTCGCGTAGCGGGCGAGCTCCTGGGGCATCCACGACGGCATCGTCGCCGCGCGATAGAGCGACCATGCCACCTCGGCTCTCGAGAGCTCGGAGTTCGGACCGACGTCGAGCGACTCGTCCGAGTGGTTGTAGCGCAGGCCGATCCGCATGCCGACGACGAGCGTGCCGAAGTCGGGAGGGGTGTCGAAGGTGGTGCCGTTGCGCAGGTGGATGGCGTCGAGCCCCTGGGCCAGGTCGCCGAGCCCCAGCGCGAGCACGAGCGCGCGGTGCACCACGACCGTGGTCACGGGCTCGTTCGGGAGGAAGTTGCCCGACGGGTCGGTCGTCATCCACCCGTTCTGGACCGCCACGGCCGCGTACGCGTACAGGGGATCGGTGCTCGGCAGATCCGGGAACGCGATGCCCGGATCGGCGGGTTGATCCGGGGCGAACGCGAGGACCGCCGCTCGCGCGAACAGTGCCCGCGACTCCAGCGTATCGGGCGCAAAGGGATAGGTCCCGTCTGCGTTCTGCGGGTAGTCGCGCATCCAATCGTTGAGCGATCCGACGTAGTCGATGGCGGTCCGCGCCCAATGGCGTCTCGGGACGTCCGACCACTTGATCCGGCTCCCCGTTGCGGCGACGGGACGGGAGGGGAGTCGTGGGAGGGCGGAGTCGGCATCGCCCGGCGCCAGCGCGGTCGGGCGCGCGCCGGCCCACCCGGCCGCAGCGGGTGCCGGTGACCAGGCGAGGGCGATGCCCGTGAGGACGGCGAGCATCGCAAGCGGACGCCGCAGGGGCCGCGACGGTGCCATACCTCCGTCCTCGGCGGGGTGGCGGGAGGACTTGAGCCGGCCGCCGACAAGCCGCCGATCTGCCGACACGCTGGATCGGTCGGCCGACCGATCTTTCGCAAGCGCGACGGAGGACGTTCTCCCGACGCCGCGCGTGCGGTACCCTTCACGGTCGTCGTCGGTGGATGGACGGGCAAAGCGTCTCGGAGAACGTGGATGTACGCGTGGACCTACCTCGATGCCTCAGGTGAGGAGCTCGGCCGGTCCCAGCAGTTCCCGGACGAGGAGTCGGCGGAGGAGTGGATGAGCTCCGCCTGGCGGGACCTGTTCGAGAACGGCGTCGAGGAGGTGGCCCTCCACGACCACCTGCGGGGCCGCCGCATGTACCGGATGGGGCTGGGCACCGAGTGAGCCGGGTCCGCTAGCTCTTCGGACCCTCGGCTCGCGCCCGCTCGACGTGCGCAAGGGCCTCCCGGAGGTCTCTCAGCCACTCGTCCTGTCGCTCGGCCACCAGTCGAACGCACCACGCGAGCGCATGGCTCCTCGAACGCGCGACACCGGCGTCCACCAGCGTGTCGAGGACCTGCCGCTCCGGCATGTGGAGCCGGGTCATCGTCGGCACCGACAGCGTGGTGAAGAGCTTGCGGACGTCCCCGCACTCCGCGCCCCAGGACACCCGGCGCCCGAACCGGCGCTCGGCCTCGTCGGCGATGCGCATCCGCTGCGCCCGCGTGTCCTCGCGGAAGCCGTCGATCCGTGCCGCGCGCGCCGCGGCCACCGTCTCCTGCTCGGCGTCCTCGGGAAGTCTGGGCTCGGACAGGCGTCCGACCACCAGGATCTCCTCCCGATCGGCCGTCACCTCGGGCGGCCCCTCGAACCAGTCCCCGGGCAACCGCCCGGCGAACCAGCCGCTCAGGTTCTTCGGTTCTCCTTCCCAGGACTTCTCCATGGAGGGAGGATTACATCGTTACATGTAATCGTCAAGTGGTTCCGGCTCTCCGATCGGGCCCGAGGAACATCCAGGCTCTCTAGACTGCTGGGCGATGGCTTCGCCTGCGATGCTCGCGGCTCAGATCCCGTGGGCGGCCCTCGCCCCGATCCTCGTGCTCGCCATCGCCTTCGAGGTCTACTGTCTGGTGGACCTGGCGGGGGCGGAGGTCCGGTACCTCCCCAAGTGGGTGTGGGGTCTGCTCATCCTGGTCTCGAACCCCATCGGGGGCGTGGCGTATCTGCTGCTCGGCAGGAGTGCCTCGTGAGCGAGCGCTGGGTCGTCCAGACGCAGGGGCTCGTCAAGACCTACGGTGGGGTGCGCGCGCTCGCCGGCGTGAGCCTGCGGGTCGAGGCGGGATCGGTGTACGGCCTGGTCGGACCGAACGGTGCCGGCAAGACGACCCTGCTCGCCATCCTCGCGGGTCTGCGGCGTCCCACGGCCGGCTCGGTTCGGACAACCGTTCCCAGGGAGCGGGTGGCCGTGATGCCGGACACCCCGCGGTTCGAGCCCTGGCTGACGGCGTTCGAGGTCGTCGACCTCGCCCGGTCGCTGATCGCCCCCGAGGTTCCCAAGAGCGAGGTGGATCTCGCGCTCGAGCGGACGGGGCTGGCCGACGTGGCCGGGCGGCGGGTCGGCGGGTTCTCCCGCGGGATGCTCCAGCGCCTCGGCCTCGCCTCCACGATCGTGTCGCGGCCCGGGCTCCTGCTGCTCGACGAGCCCTGCGCGGCCCTCGATCCGGCGGGGCGCAAGGAGGTGCTCGACCTGGTGACCCGCCTCGGTCGGAGCGGCACGGTGCTGTTCTCGAGCCACATCCTCTCCGACGTCCAGCGGGTCTGTGACACGGTCGGCGTGCTCCGGGAGGGGCGACTGCTCTTCGAGGGCCCCATCGACGCGTTGCTCGCCGACCGCGTTCGACCGGCGTTCCTGGTGCGCCTGCGGCGGCCGCTCGACCCGGTCGCCGCCGCTCTCCGCGCCCAGCCCTGGGTCCGGTCCGCGGAGATGACCGGGGCGAGCGAGCTGCGGGTGGAGGTTCGCTCCCTGGAGGACGGGGAGCGCGAGCTCGCCGGCGCCCTCGCGCGCGCCGGCGCAAGGGTGATCGCGATCGAGCCCGAGGCCGCGGACCTCGAAACGGTGTTCCTGGAGATGACCGCGTGAGGGCGTCGTGAGCCTGTGGGCCATGGAGTGGGCCCGGCTGGTTCGCACCCGGCGATGGATCGGGCTGCTCGCTCCGTTCATCCTGTTCGGGTTCACCGGCCCGCTCGTCACGCGGTATCAGCGGGAGCTGTTCCGGAACCTCGGAGGCGGGATCCGGGTCATCGTCCCTCCCCCCTCCGTCGGACAGGCCATCGACTCGTACGTCAAGAACGTCGCACAGATCGGATTGCTGGCCGTCGTCGCCGTGGCCGCCTGGGCGGTCGCGATCGACGCCCGGCCCGAGTGGGCGGCGTTCCTGCGAACGCGCACGAACTCGGTGAGGCGACTGCTCGTTCCCAGGTGCGTCGTGAGCGCCGCCGCCGCGGGAGCCTGCTTCGCGGCCGGGCTCGTCTGCGCCTGGTACGAGACGGCCGTCCTGATCGGAAGGCCCCCCGTCGGTGCGATGCTCGCCGGTGCCTGCTTCGGGGTCGTCTACCTGGCCTTCGTCGTTGGCGTCGTCACCCTGTGGGCGGGCCTGACCCGAAGCGCGGTCGGGGTCGCGGCGCTCTCGCTGGTGACCCTCGTCGCGCTGCCGCTCCTGGCCGTGCTCCCCGGCGTCGAGCCGTGGCTTCCCAGCACGCTGGTCGGGGCCGTGACCTCGATGACGCGCGGCGCCCCATGGACCGACTACCTTCGGACGGCTGGGGTGGCCCTCGCTTCCGGAGTCGGGCTGGCCTGGGCCGGTGCCCGGCTCATCGAGCGCCGCGAGCTCTGAGCGGCGAGCCTCGCTCACCGGGCCGGCGCGCCGGGGTCAACCCAGATAGGCGGCGGGGTCCTCTACGAAGTCGTCCAGGCAGCCCTTGGAGCAGAAGTAGTAGGTCGTGCCCTCGTGCTCGTGCTTCCATTCCGCCGTGGCGGGGTCCACCTCCATGCCGCAGACCGGGTCGATCTCCATCGCGCCTCCTCCTCGAGCGTTCGCAAACATCGAGGATACGCTCGACCTCGGTCTACCGGAGCGTCAGACTGGTTCGCGTCGTGCTCGGAGGGGGGAGTGCAGATGGAGGCTGCCACGGTTCGCCCCGGCAGGGTGGCCGGTGCCGTCGTTCTGATAGGCGGGGCGCTGGCCGCGATCGGAACGCGGCTCGACTGGTTCACGGCGCGAGCCGACCTGACCTCGCTCGGCGAGTCGGTTCAGACGCAGGTGGCGAAGGGATCGGAGACGTCCGACGGGAGGATCTTCGTGTGGGTCGCCCTCGGCCTGGTCGCGGCCGGTCTCGTCCTGCTGGTCCTCAGGACGCGCGGAAGCCGACTCATCCTTTCCCTGCTCGCGGTCGGGGGTTCGGCCTTCGTCGGAGGCTTCGGTCTGTACGATGCGCTGACGCCGAGGGCTCAGGCGATCGACGAGGCGGCCTCGCGACTGGGCGGGGGAGCGGAGGTGCGGTCGCTGCTCGAACGGCTGTTCGATCAGGGGATCCTCACGATCTCCGTCGAGGTCGGCCTGTGGCTCGTCGTCGCGGGCGGTGTCGTGGCGCTCGTGGGCGCGATCGCCGGCGCGGTGTCCCGACCGAAGGCGACCGGGGTCGCGACCGGCGAGACGATAGGGTTCGGTCCGCAGATCGCCCAGCCCCCGCCCCCTGCACCCGACCCGTCGGTGTGGGCGACGCCGACGCGCTCAGAAGCTCCGCCTCCTCCACCGCCCACGCTCGAACCTCCTCGGGGCGAGGACTCGACGCAGGAGCGCGGCCCGGACGAGGGACTCCCGCCGCCTCCGTAGGTATGCGAACGGCCGAGCTCAAAATCGACACCGCCGGTCGGCGGATCGTGGACGTCACCGCCCAGGTGCGACGTTTCGCGGGGCAGGGCACCGAGAGTGGCATCGTGCACCTGTTCCTTGCGCACGCCACCGCCGGCCTCGCGCTGATGGAGACGGGAGCCGGTTCGGAGGCCGACCTCGAGGAGCTGCTGGAACGGCTCCTCCCGCGCGACGACCGATACGCGCACCGACATGGTCCCCGCGGCCACGGCGGCGACCATCTCCTGCCGGTCCTCGTCTCGCCGTCGCTGACGCTTCCGGTGGAGCGTGGAGAGCTCGTGCTGGGGACCTGGCAGCACGTGGTCATCGTCGATCCGAACCGGGAGAACGATCGACGCCGCCTCCGGCTGACGCTCATCCCGGGGTGATCGGCTCGACGACTGGGGAGATCAGAGGTACTGACCCGGCGCCCGCTCGGTCCCGCCAGCGGGAGAGCCCACGGCCTGCACGTCGCGCTCGCGGAGCAGCAGGTACTCCTGGCCGTCTAGCTCGACCTCCAGTCCTGCCTGCGGGAGGAAGAGGACGCGGTCGCCCACGCGGACGCTCCGCACGTCGGGGCCGACCAGGGCGACCTCGCCCCACACGCAGCGTTTCGGAGCCGGCGCCGCGGTGGCGGGGATCAGCAGACCCCCGCGGGACGTGCGCTCGCCGTTCTCCGGCTGGAGGACCACCAGCCGGTCGCCGGTCAGGCGAATCTCCTCCTTCGGCCGGCGCTTCCGGCGGGCACTCGAGGACGCAGCTGCGGAGCGAGGCATCTCGTACAGGATTCTAGACGCGCTCGTTCTCATCCCCGGGGCCGTCGAGCAGCGACGCTGCGATCCGGGCTCTGAGCTCGGCCGGCCATCCCAGGAACGCCTGGATCCACTGGGCCCGCTTGTAGTAGCGATGCAACGGGTGCTCCCAGGTGAAGCCGATCCCTCCGTGGACCTGGATCGACCGCTCGCAGGTGCGCACCGCGGCTTCGGAGGCCAGCGCCTTTGCGGCGGCCGCCGCGCGGGCGCTTTCGGGCGCGCGGGCGGCCACGGACGCGGCCGCCCACCGGACCAGCGAGCGCGCGCTCTCGATCTCGGCGTAGGCGTCGGCGAGGCTCTGCGAGACCGCTTGGAAGGCGCCGATCGGACGCCCGAACTGCTCGCGAGTGCGCGCGTGCTCGACCGCCATCTCGAGCGCCCGAGACGCCACGCCGACCGCTTCCGCGGCAAGAAAGGCGAGCGCGCGATCCCGCAGGTGCTCGAGGAGTCGCTCGGCGTCGGACCCCTGCGCGAGCGCCCGTCCCAAGGCGCCCTCGAGGAACAGCGCTCCGAGCCGTCGCGTGGTGTCCACCGTTGGGAGGTCCTGGCGTGAGATCGTGTCCTGATCAAGCCGAACCGCCCACAATCCGGGTCCGGCCGGGCCCTCGGCGGCGACCACCGCGAGGTCGGCGAGGGCGAGGTCGGGCACGAACCACGCGGAGCCGTACAGGCCGGGACGGTCCTGCGCGAGTCCGGCCCCGATTGGGAATCGGGTCGCGCCCGGCTCGCCGGAGGGCCCCAGCCACGCGAGGGTGGCGACGGTCTCGCCCGCCACGACCTCCTTGACGAGGTCGGGCGCCCCCGTGAGCGCGGGAAGCGTGAGCACGACCGTGGTGAGGAACGGGCCCGGGAACAGCGCTCGCCCGAGCTCCTCGCCCAACACGCACTCCTCGACGAACCCGAGGCCGGCGCCCCCCGCGTCCTCCGGTGCCGAGATCCCCGCCCACCCGAGCGCCGCGACCTCCTGCCAGGCGTGCCGGTCGAAGCCGGCGCCGTCGGCGATCGAGGCGACACGCTGGATCGGGTAGCGAGCGCGGAGAAACTCCCGGGCCTGCTCCCGGAGCATGGACTCCTCTGCCGTCTCCGACAGGTCCATCCTGCGACTCACCGGCTCCTGGGGAGGGCAAGGATGCGCTCCGCGACGATCTGCCGGAGGATCTCCGAGGTTCCGCCCTCGATCGAGTTCCCTCGGCTGCGAAGCTGGAGTCGCTGCCACAGGCCGTCCTGGACCGCGTGCTCGCCGCCGGAGAGCATCGCGGACGGACCCTCGATCTCCAGGGCGAGCTTGGTGAGCCGCTGGTTCGCGTCGGCCCACACGAGCTTCACGATCGAGCCCTCGGGACCCGGCATGCCCGTGGACATCAGCGTCGACAAAGCCCGGTAGTTGGTGAACCGGAGGGCCTGGAGCACCGTCCACAGCTCGGCGATCCGATCGCGCACGAGCGGGTCGTCGGCCGCACGACGTCCGCGGCGTCGAGTGGTCCGTGCCAGGTCGACCAGCCGCGAGAGGGCGATCTCCAGGCGGACCGTCAGCATCACCGCGAGGTTCGCCCGTTCGTACATCAGCGTGGTGATGGCGACGTTCCAGCCCTCCCCGGGGCGACCGATGACGTTCTCCACCGGCACACGCACCCCGTCCAGGAAGATCTCGTTGAACTCCGCGTCGCCGGTGATCTGCCGGAGCGGTCGCACCTCGACCCCCGGCGCGCGCATCGGAACGATCAGGTACGTGAGTCCGGAGTGGCGCGGCGCCGCCGGGTCGGAGCGAGCCAGGAGGATGCAGAAGTCGGCCTCGTGGGTGAAGGAGGACCACACTTTCTGGCCGGTGACGACGTAGTGGTCTCCGTCGAGCTCGGCGCGGGTCCGAAGGGAGGCGAGGTCCGAGCCCGCCTCGGGCTCGGAGAACCCCTGGCACCAGATCTCCTCTCCGGTGAGGATGGGGCGCAGGTAGCGGGCCTTCTGAGCCTCGGTGCCATGGGACAGGATGGTCGGCCCCGCCATCCCGAGCCCGATCGGCGTCACGTGTTCGGGGGCGCCCGACCGCCCCATCTCCTCGAGGAAGATGAGGTGGTGCGAAAGGGGCGCGTCGTAGCCCCCGTACTCGCTCGGCCACGTGAGCCCGACGAACCCGGCCGCGTAGAGTCGGGCGGACCACTCACGAAGGAACGCGAGCCGCTCCGCACCCTCGAGCCGCTCTGCTCCCGGCTGATCCCAATGCGCCGGAGCGTTCGCGGCGAGCCACTCGCGAAGCCGCGCGCGGAACGCCGCCTCGTCGGGCGAGTCGCGGAGATCCACGGCGTCAGCTTACGGCCGTGCTCTGTAGGATGCGTCCGCCATGAAGGCCTCCGAGCTGCTGCGGCGTGCCACCACCCGACTGAAGGCGTCCCCGGCCATCGATCACTGGCAGAGGGATCGCGAGGCCCTCGAGGCCGAGGACCTCCTCGCCCACGCGCTGGGCGTCGACGAGGTCGATCGAGCGCTCGAGGTCCCCGAGCGCGTCCGTCGCCGGTTCGAGGCGATGATCACCCGCAGGGCGAGGGGCGAGCCGGTGCAGCTCATCAAGGGGTTCGCGGAGTTTCGCGGGTTGCGCCTGATCGCGAAACCCGGTGTGTTCGTGCCGCGGGACTCAACCGAGTTCCTTGCGGAGCAGGCCATCCGGCGCCTCCGCGGCCGGAGAAACCCGGTCGCGGTGGACCTGGCCACCGGGGGTGGAACGGTGGCGCTCGCGATCGCCAACGAGACCAAGCGAGTGCGGGTGTTCGGCACGGACGTGGCGGCCGACGCCGTCCGCGTCGCTCGCAGGAACGCGGAGCGTCTGCGCCTGCGCGCGACGTTCGTGAGGGGCGACCTGTTCTCCGGGCTCCCCGCCCGCCTCCGACACCGGGTGGACGTGATCACGCTCCATCCGCCCTACGTCGCGCGGGGCGAGCTGAGCGAGCTTCCGGACGAGATTCGCAAGTTCGAGCCGGTTCACACGCTCACCGATCAGAGCGAAGACGGCCTCGGCCTCGTCGAGCGGGCCGCGGCCGAGTCGCGCGACTGGCTGCGCGCCGGCGGGTGGCTCCTGATCGAGGTGAGCCCCGATCGCGCTCGGTCGGTCGCCCGCGTCCTCCGCGAGCACGGGTTCCGGGAGGTCCGGAGCACCAAGGGCGGCGATCTGAAGATCACGCGAGTGGTCGTGGGCCGACGCTGACCGTGATAGCGACGGCGTTCCGGCGGGCGGGCCGAACGGGCGAACGGTCGACGAACGCGCGGACCGACGCCGTGGCAGGATGAGCCACGCCGTGACCGATGTCTCCAGGAGCCGGACGAGCAAACGCGAGCGCCGAGCGAGCGCGAGACAGCGACGACTGGAGCTCGAGCGGCGTCGGGCCCGGCGGCGGACCCTCGCCTACGCGTCGGCGGTGGCGGTGGCGGTCGTCCTGGCCGGGATGGTGCTGCTGGGACGCGTCCTCGGAGGTGGGACGGGCCCGGCGGCGCCGGGGCAGGTACAGGTGTCCGGCCCCGCCCGGCCGGCGCCGCTCGCGATCGGAGACCGCGTGCCGGCGTTCTCGGCGCCGCGGCTCGGCGGCGGCCGGGTCTCGTGGAGCGAGTACCAGGGCTCACCGGTCGTGCTGGCGCTCTGGGCGCCGTGGTGCCCGCACTGCCAGACCGAGTTGCCGGCCCTCGCCGATCTGTCCAGGCAGTTTCCGAACGTTCGCCTGGTCACGATCGCCTCGGCGATCGGGAAGCGCTCGGGCCCCTCGCCCGACGAGTTCATGGAAGACCATCGCCTCACGTTCCCCGTTGCGATCGACGACGCGAACGGGCTCCTGGCCAGGGCGTTCGGGCTGCGCTACTTCCCCACGGTGTACTTCGTGAACTCCGACGGGACCGTTCTGCGGGTCCTGGAGAAGGCCGCGCCAACGAGCACGCTCCGAACGCTGTTCGGGGCGGTTCACTGAGCGATCGGTCGCCTTGCACGTCCGGGAGCCGCGGTCGAAGATGGCGCCCATGCGAGGCGGGGCGGTGCGAGACGGCGCGGGAGGGCCCGGCCTCTCGTCCCGCGTTGGCGACGGGCCGCCGCGGGGGGGCAAGACGCGCGGTCTCGGGCGACTCCTCCGCGGCCGGGGCGTCGTAGCGCTCGCGCTGGTGCTCGTCCTCGTCGCTCCCTCCGTGGCGCTCGCGGAGCCGAAGGACCCGAGCATCTCGGGAAGCGTCCGGGGGAGCGCGTCGGGGGGCGGCGTCCTGACCATCGAGATCGACGCGCGGAAGGCGGGAGGATGGCAGGGCCTCCGCGAGCTCGACGTCGATCTGGTGGTGGCGGGCTCCGTCGCCGACCAGATGACCTACGACGTCGAGAACGTCCTTCTCGGACTGGGCGCCGCCCGCGTGTTCGCGGGAACGGGCTCGCGGGCCACCGGCTCCTACCTTGCCGTGAACGGCGCGGACATCGTGGTGACGACCGGAGGAGCCGACCTCGCGATGACGTTTCGGGCTGAGGTCCTGCGGACGATCCCGGCGAATGCCCGCTTTCGGCTGTCGGCGGTGGACGACTTCGGCCATCGCGCCACCATCGTCAGGTCGATTCGCGCCCCGGGAACGGCGGGGGGGCTCTCGTGGGGGACCGTCCTCACCGCGATCCTGCTCGCGCTCGTCCTCGGCGCCTTCCTGTGCAACCTCGTCGCCTCACGGCGGCGGCCGGTGCCGCGCCTATCCGTGTACTCCGCGATCCAGCGCCGCATCGCGGCCGAGCGTCCACCCGAGTCCTCGTCGTGAGCCCGGTCGCGCCCCGTCCGGGTCTGTGGGGTTCGCTCGCGGCGCGGCTCGCGCGCGAGGGTGGGGATCGTGAGCCAGGCCTCTGGGAGAGGCTCAGGGCGTCGCTGGATCCGCTGGAGAGCCGGCCGAGGCTCGCGAAGGACATCGAGGTGAAGACCTTCCACCTTCGATGGGGCAACGACTACGCCGTGATCGCGAACCCGCGAAGGCTCCTCCACTACCGACTCGAGCCCGGAGAGCTCGAGCTCGTCGAGCTGATGGACGGCACACGAACCGTGAAGGAGATCGTCCTCGAGCGGTTCCGGGAGTCGGGGGATCTCGAGCTGTCGGGGGTCGCGGACCTCGTCTCGCAGCTGCGGACCGGCGACTTCCTCGAAGCGCGATACGTGGACGTGCCCGAGATGGTGCATCGGGCCCTTCGGCCGATCTCGCCCGCCCGCGCGAAGGCCCGTCAGTTCGCCACCACGCTCTCGGTGGATTGGCCGGGCGCGCACGGCTTCGTCGAGTGGACCTACCGACGGGGCCTGAAGGCGTTCTTCAACCGATGGGTGGTGGTGCTCGCAGGCCTCGTCGCCGCGGGGGGATTCGTGGCCTTCCTGTCGGCCTACCGCTCGGGACGGTTCGGGATCGCCGCGGAATCCGCGGCCGCGGAGTCCCTGATCCTGCTCGCGCTCAACTACTTCCTGACCTTCGCGCACGAGCTCGCGCACGCCCTGGTGCTCGTGCACTACGGACGACGGGTGAAGAGCGCCGGGTTCATGCTCTACTTCGGATCGCCCGCGTTCTTTGTGGACGCGTCCGACGGGTTGATGCTCGATCCCTGGCGCCGAATCGCGCAATCCTCGGGGGGCCCGGTCGCCGAGCTCGTGATCGCTGGCGCGGCATCGCTTGCGGTCGTCGCCTTCCCGGCCGGGCCGCTGGCCGGCGTCCTGTACAAGTTCGCCCTCCTCAACTACTTCGTGATCTTCCTCAACCTGGTACCCCTCCTCGAGCTCGACGGGTACTGGATCCTGTCGGACCTCATCCAGGTGCCCGACCTCCGCCCGAGGTCGCTGCAGTTCGTCCGGTCCGACCTGTGGCGCAGACTGCGAGCGCGGGAGAGGCTGACGAGGCAGGAGGTCGGGCTCGCGCTCTACGGGATCCTGGGAGTCGCGTTCACGGTCTTCGCGGCGGCGACGGCGCTGTTGTTTTGGCGGGCGATCTTCGGCTCGCTCGTCTCTGGACTGTGGAGCGGCGGTCCGGTCAGCCGTCTGCTCCTGCTCGCGCTCGCCGTGTTCCTCGCCGGCCCGGTGATCCGAGGGGCCATCGGGCTCGTGCGGGCGCTCGGCAGACGGCTCCGCCTGGCCTGGGAGCAGGTGCGGTTCCGACTCCAGACCTCGTGGCGGGTCGAAGCGGCCCGGCTCATCGACGCGCTCGACCTGTTCGAGGACCTGCCGGAGGACGTCCTGTCCGATCTCGCCGGGCGCGTTCGCCTGCGGACCTTCCCCGCCGGGAAACCGGTGGTCCGACAGGGGGACCGGGCCGAGGCGTTCTACATCGTGCGCCGCGGGGTGCTGCAGGTGGTGGAGGCCGATCCCGGCTCCGGCACGGAGCGAGTGCTTCGCACGCTCGGTCCGGGAGAGTCGTTCGGGGAGCTCGCCCTGGTGGAGGCGGCGCCGCGGTCGGCGACGGTGCGGGCGATGGCGGAGGCCCAGGTGTTCGAGATCGACAAGGGGACCTTCGACCGGCTCCTCGCCGCCATGATCCAGGTCCCCGAGTTCGCCCCCGGCCTCCAGCGGATCTCGGAGCTCCGGGCCCTGCCCGCCTTCTCCACGCTGGAGCCCGACGAGCTCTCGGACGTGCTCGCGCACGGGACGTGGGTCGCGGTCGCTCCCGGGGAGGCGCTGATCGTGCAGGGCGAGGTGGGCGACGCCTTCTACGCCGTCGCGGCGGGACAGGTGGAGGTCTTCGAGGACGGCGTTCTGACGCGCACGCTGGGACCCGGCGCGTTCTTCGGGGAGATCGCGCTGCTGATGGACATCCCGAGAACCGCGACGGTCGTCGCCAGGACGCCCGTGCGCGCCTTCCGTCTCGACCGGAGGGGGTTCGATCGGGTCCTCCTCACGGCGTTTCGCAAGGGGACGCTCAAGCCAACCCCGGGAGCGGTTCGAACGTGGCAGCATTAGCGCGCCCGACTCCGAGGGGATGACATGGACTGTTGGCACTGCCGTCGAACGGCGGTCGGCGTCTGCCGCTTCTGCGGCCGGGGCATCTGCGAGAACCACGTCGAGACGCTGCCGTACGTGCTCGAGCTGTTCCACGGGGGAGGGATGACGAAGGCGCTGGTGGTCGAGGACGCCCTCTTCTGCGGTGCCTGCACCCCGCGCCCGGACCCGCTCGACCTTCCGGAGCTCGACGCCTCCGAGTGATCTTCGTCACACACGTGCGTGTGACGAAGATCACCTGCCGGTCGGTGACGAGCGACACACGGGCCCGACCGGCGGAGGGGCACGATCCCGAGAAGGTGCGATCCAGCCCTCCGGGGCCCGGGCGCTACGAGGAGGTGATCCAGGTGGCGGAGAAGAAGGTCTCTCCCAAGAAGCCGGCGGCCAAGGCGACCAAGAGCGCGCAGAAGACGGCGGCGACGCGGGTGACCAAGAAGAAGACGCTCAAGCGGGCGGTCCACAAGCGGATCGTCTAGGGCTCCTCGGAGCCCGCCATTCCCACGACGGGCCCGGGGGGACCCCCGGGCCCGTCGCTCGTTTCGGACTGGTTCGAAGGTGGCCCGTTGACTACGCTCAGCGCGATGGCTCGCCGAAGCGCCTTGACCGGGATCGAGACCGATATGGCTACGACCCCGCTGTTCGAGGGTGCCGACCCGATCGTCGTGGCCCGGCTCGCCGAGCAAGGGGTCGTGCGCCGGTTTCGGCGCGGCACCTACCTGTTCCACCAGGGCGACGAGTCCCCCACCGTGATGTTCCTGATCGAGGGGCGCGTCGAGATCAGCTCTCTGTCGGTCGGCGGCCAACGCCAGCTGCACACGACGATCGACCGCCCGCAGTTCTTCGGCGAGCTCGGCGTGCTCGGCGACATGCCGAGGACCGCCTCCGCGCTGGCGCTCGAGGAGTCGGAGGTCTGGGTCGTCGACGGCGAGGTGTTCCTCGAGTTCCTCGCCAGAGAGCCGGGGGCGTCCCGCGCCCTCCTGCGCGCGCTCGCTCGGCAGGTGCACTCACACGAGGACTTCGTCGAGGATCTGCTCTATCTCGATCTCAAGGGCCGGGTAGCCAAGCGGTTGCTGCAGCTCGTCAGCCCGAGCCTCGACGAGCTCCCCCCCGACGGCGCGGTCGTGCCCTCGATCGTCACGCACGCCGACCTGGCGAGCCTGTGCGGGGGGAGCCGGGAGAACGTGACTCGAATCCTCTCGGACTTCCAGCGTCGCGGGCTGGTCGAACGGGACGCCCGACGCTTCGTGCTGCGAAGCATCGGCGGGCTCGCGCGCCTGGCCGGGCTCTGAGCGAGACCCTCGCTCAGCCGCCGATCATCGACATGCTGCGCGCCGGCTGGACGAAATCCGGATGGTTGATGCGGTGCCCCGACCACTTCCGCCACACGGCGGCGCGGATGCGGCGCTCGATCTCCCGGTCCGAGGCTCCCGAGCGCAGCGGCCCGCGGAGGTCGGTCTCCTCGAGCGCGAAAAGGCAGGCCCGGAGCTGTCCCTCGGCCGTGATCCGCAGGCGGTTGCAGCTGTCGCAGAAGGGTTCGGTGACCGAGGAGATCACGCCGATGCCGCCGGGGGCGCCGTCGGCGAAGGCGAAGCTCGTCGCCGGCTCGCGGTCGGGCCCGAGGGGGACGAGGGGGAAGACCCGGTCGATCGCCTTCACGATCGAGCGGGACGGCACCACCTTCGCGCGCTCCCAGGCGTGCTCCGCGTCTAGGGGCATGTACTCGATGAACCGGACGACGTAGCCGGTCTCGCGCGCCCAGCGGGCGAAGTCGACGACCTCGCCGTCGTTCTGCCCCCCCACGACGACGCAGTTGATCTTGACGGGGGTCAGACCGGCGGCCTCCGCAGCGCGGATCCCACGAAGGACGCGGTCGAGCGCGTCCCGTCGGGTCATCTCGGCGAACCGGTGGCGCATCAGCGAGTCGCACGACACGGTGACCCGGTCCAGGCCCGCGTCCGCGAGCGGCGCCGCCAGCCGGTCGAGCAGGGCCCCGTTGGTGGTCATCGAGATGTCGAGCTCGGGCCCGGCCTCGCGGAACATACGGATGAGCCTCGGGAGGTCGGCGCGGACCGTCGGCTCGCCGCCCGTGACCTTGAGCGACCGGACCCCGAGCGAGACGAAGATCCCGAGCAAACGCGTGAGCTCCTCGAACGTGAGGATCTCTCCCTTGGGGATCCACGCGAGCCCCTCCGCGGGCATGCAGTACGTGCAGCGGAAGTTGCAGCGATCGGTCACCGAGACCCGCAGGTCGTCCGCCACGCGGCCGAACGTGTCGACGAGCGGCCCCTCGGGTGGTGGGGCGGTCGTCGGCGGCTGCCAGTCGTCCATCGCCATGGTCGAGACTCGCCAGACTACCCCTCGGGGCCGAACGCGACTAGGCCCGGTCGGCTTCAGCGCCGGGGAGCAGCGAGCGAACCGTGTCCATCGCCGCCTCGAGCGCGCGCTGGCGGGTCGCTCCGCCCGCCATGCTCCGTCCGACGGCGGAACCCAGCAGGAACGTGGTGAGGGGCGTGATCCGGCGCTCGACGCGGTGGGCGACGTCGCGGGCGACCGTCAGCAGCTGGGCGGTTTCTCGCTCGCTCAGCGTGTCCTCGCCGAGCGCCTCCGCGAGCTGATCGATCCAAGCGTCCATGGTGTCCCTTCTCCTCCCTGGACCGGCTCACAACGTTATCCGGCCCGCCGGGCCTCGCGCTTGCGACGGGCCAGGTAGTCGCGGAGCGCGTCGTCGACCGTCGAGTCGATCCCCGGATCCTCGTACGCGTCGAGCAGATCCTGCCACGGCCGCCATCCCACCCCGCCGACGGGGCTCGAGCGTCGGAGGTTCCGCAGGGTGTGGGCGGCTCCGAGGAAGTTTCCCCCCGGGCCGACCTCGCGGAGCGCGTCGAGCGCCAGGCTCTCCTCGTCGACCGGCAGGTCGGCCTCGAGGAGGCGTTCGAACACCTCGAGTGCCGCGACGTCTTGCGCGAGCTTCTCGATCGAGGTCACGAGCGAACCTTCGAGCCAGCCGGCCGCGTGGAGGATCACGTTCGCCCCCGAGAGCAGGGCCGGCCAGAGCGCCATGAGCGACTCCTGCATCGCTCGCGCGTCGGGGACCGGCGATGCGGTGAATCCGCCCCCACCGCGAAACGGCAGGCCCAGGCGACGCGCGATCTGTCCGCTCGCGAGCATCGCAAGGCCGTGCCCCGCGGTCGCGAACCGGGGACGGCCGTCGCGAAGGTCGAGCTCGGAGATCGAGGAACCGTACACGCACGGGGTTCCGGGCCGGACGAGCTGGACGAGCGTGATCCCGGCGAGCACCTCGGCGGTCGTCTGGGCCAGCGCCCCCGCGAGGCCGAGCGGCGCCGTCCCGCCGGTGAACACGAAGGGCATCAGCACGACCGGCTGACCGGCCTGCGCGTAGCTCATCAGCGAGCCCGCCATCCGCTCGTCGTACTGGAGCGGGCTGATCGGGTTCACGATCCCGAGGAGGACGGGCTCGCGCGCGATGGCCTCGCGTCCGCCGAACGCGATCGCCGCCATCTCCACGGAGTCGCGCGAGCTCTCGGCCGACGCGCCGACGGGGAAGAACGGCTTGTCCGACCAGCGCAGGACGTCGTAGTCCATGTCGAGGTGCCGCGTCGTGACGGGGAGGTCGTCGGGCTCGACGATCCCGGCCTCGTTCAGGTGGAACTGCGGGACGGCCTGCGTCAGGCGGACGAAGGTCCGGTGGTCCTCGGCGGTGGGCGGGCGCCGGCCGCGTTCGGGATCCAGAACGAACGGCGCTCCTCCGGTCGGGGCGATCGCCACGTGCTCGCCGCCGATCTCGACGCTGCGAGCCGGATCTCGCCCGCGGACCCGGAAGGTCGGAGGGGCGAGCTCGAGGCTCCGCGCGACGAGCCCGCGGTCGAGGCGCACGACGTCTCCTTCGAGCTCCGCCCCCGCCTGCCGGAACAGGCGGAGGGCCGGCGGGTAAGCGAACCGGCAGCCGACCTCCTCCAGGAGCTTGAGGGCCGCCCGCTCGATGCGGTCGGCCCGCTCGTCCGGCAGGACGTCAAGGCGCGGGAGCCGGACGTTCCACAAGGTCGGTCAACCTCCCTTCGAGCTCGCCGAGGCCGGCGTCGACGACCTCCAGCGGGCAGCCGAGGAACTCCGCGATGGCGCGGGCGCGCTCGGTGAGGGCCGGGTCGCGCTCGTGCCGCAGGTAGCGAACGTGGGTGACGTGATCGAAGTAGGGCCCGCGCAGAAACGGGAACCGGCCCACCCCGAGCCCCTCCACCACGGCTCGATCCCAGTTGCGCACGAGCCAGTCCGTGAGGAAGAAGGTGCCCGGTCGCTCGCGAAGGGCGTCGAGCGCCGCCCGGCCGCCCAGCATCTCGTAGCAGTGGGGGCCGGGGGTGCGCTCGACGCCGTGGGCCTCGAGCACGGCGTCGAGCGCACCCCCGGTCCCACAGTCGCCGTAGACCACGACGACTCGCTCGTACCGTTGCTCGAGCTCCCGCAGCCGGCGATCGACGTCGGGGGCGATGCGCTTGGGCGACAGGTGGTGCAGCGCCGGTGCCGTGTGGAGGTCCACGTCCCACCCCCGGGCCCAGGCGATCTCGCGCACCTCGCGCGCGAGGGCGCCGCACGCGAGGATTGCGAGGGGCCGGCGCTTCTCCCCGTCCATCAGGCACCCGCCAGCCGTTCGTCGCCGACGAGGGCGAGCGCCGCGCGGACGGCCTCGGGAGCGTTGGGCGCGAAGCCGTCGGCACCGATCTGTCGAGCCCATTCCTCCGTGACGGGAGCCCCACCGACCATCACCTTCACGGACCGGCGGAGGCCGGCCTCCTCGAGGGCGGCCAGGACGGCGCGTTGTTCGGGGACCGTGGTGGTGAGGAGCGAGGACAGCCCCACGATCGACGGCTCGAGCTCGCGGACGGCCTCCACGATCCGCTCGGCCGGGACGTCTTTGCCGAGGTCGTGCACCTCGAAGCCGGCGGTTTTCATCATCGCCCCGACCATGTTCTTGCCGAGGTCGTGCAGGTCGCCCTTGACGGTGGCCATCACCACGCGGTGGCCGAGGGTCCTCCCGCCGGCCGCGATCAGCGCGGGCTCGACGATCTCGTTGCACAGCCGGAAGATCTCCGCGGCGGCCACCACCTCGGGCAGGAACAGCTCGCCCGCGTTCCAGCGCCGCCCGACCTCGAGCATCGTGTCGGCGAGCCCCCGCTGCAACACGGCCTGCGGGTCCGCGCCGCCATCGATCAGCGCGCGCGCGACGGCGACCGCGCGCTGCTCGTCGAGCGCGAGCAGCGCCTGCGCGAGGTCGGCGATTTCCTCATCCACCATGTGCGGCTCCTTTCGTCTCCCCTTCGTGCGACTCGACGATGCGGGCGAGCTCGCGCTCGGCGTCCTCGGGGAGCGGATCGGGCTCGTGCTCGGCGAGGATCTCCCGAACGCGGTCTCGCGCGGCGTCCCTGGGCCCGGGCCGCCCGGCGGTCTCCCACTCCTCCCATGGGCGGCGGTCGAAGAACCGGGGCATCCAGAGCTCGCGCATGTGGGTCCGCGTGTGGGCCTGACCGAGGAAGTGACCGCCCGGTCCGACCGCCTCGATCACCTCGAGCGCGAGGTCGTCCTCGCCCGTCCCCCATCCGTCGAGCAGCCGTCGGACGAGGTCGAAGAGCTCGGCATCGAGGAGCACGTTCTCGAGGGCGAAGACCCGGCTCCCGTAGAGCGTGCCGGTGGCGGAGATCAGGTCGGCCTCGCAGGCGGCGGCCACGCCCATGAGCGAGATCGCGTGCTGGGCTCCCGCCTGCCAGTCCTGCGTCTTGGAGCCGGTGGCGAACGCGAGGATGTTCATCGGCAGGGCGTACCGCCGGGCGAGCTGCGCCGCGGCGAGCTTGAACAACACCTCCTCAGGTCCCCAGGCGAGGTCGATCCCTCCCGTGCCGAGATCCATGAACGCCTGGTAGGGCCCGATGAACGTTGGTGCGCCCGGGACGAGCGTCTCCAGCACGGCGACGCCGCCGAGGAGCTCCGCGTTCACGGTCACCAGGTGTCCGGCGAGGGTCGTCGGCGCGGTCGCCGTTGCGAGGGCCATCGCCACGAACCCGCACGGCACGCCCGCCAAGGCGAACTCGAGCGCCGCCTCCATCGCGTCGCCTTCGTAGACGAGCGGGCTGATGCTGCACTGGAAGCTCGACACGATCGGGCGGTCCCGGAGCGGGCGCGATCCCCCGGCGACCACCCGGGCCATCTCGATCACGGCACGCGCGTCGCGAGCCGTGAACGTCGACATCGCCTGCAGGTGCTTGGTCGAGTTCGCGAGCTGAACCTGGGTCTGGCGGACGGCCTGAGCCCACGGGGGCACGTCCGTGACGGCGACGCACGGCCACAGGATCGCGACCTCCTCCACGGCGTCTGCGAGCCGGGTCGCCGCCACGAGGTCGGCCGTGGTCGGGGGCCGTCGGGCTCCGCTCTCGAGGTCGGCGATCTCGGCGGCGCAGCCGTCGAGCGACAGGTAGCCCTCGCCCGCTCCGATCGGAACGTCCCAGGTCGGGTCGCGCGCCGCGAGCGCGTACCTCGACGGCGCGCGGGCGATCGCCTCCTCCACCATCCGTCTGGGGAAGCGCACGCGCTGCGACTCGGCCTCGACCTGCGCGCCGGACTCGGCGAGCGCGTCGAGGATCCGGCGGCTCGAGATGCGAAGTCCGGCCGACTCGAGCACGCGCAGGCTCGCCTCGTGAATGCGATCGAGGTCGCCCTCGGCGAGGGGCTCGATTCGAAGCCGGCCTCGCAGGGGCCTGGGCGCGCGCTCAGCGCCCATGGGCGGCGATCGCCTCCCGGATGCGCCGGTCGAGCGTCTCGGGAAGCGCTGGCGGCCGGTGCTCGGCGAGGATCTGCCGGACCCGTTCGCGGGCCCGGTCCGTCGCGCCCGGCCGCCCCGAGGACTCCCACTCCTCCCACGTCTCGCGCCCGAACAAGGAAGAGCGCCACCGCCGTCGCATGTGCCGGCGGGTGTGTGGGTGGGCGAGGAAGTGTCCGCCGGGCCCGACCTCCAGGATGGCCTGGGTCGCGAGGTCCTCCTCGTCTGCGCGCATCCGGTCCGAGAGGCCGCACGCGAGGTCGAACAGCTCCGCGTCGAGCAGCATCTCCACGGTCGAGTGCACGCGCGCCCCGTGGAGCAACCCGGCCCCGCACAGCAGGTCGGCACCGGCGAGCCAGCTCGACATCACCGACAGCCCGCCCTCCACGCCGGCCTGCCAGTCCGATCCCTTGGCTCCGGTGGCGAACGTGCCGATGCTCGAAGGCAGCCCGTAGTGCCGGGCGAGCTGGGCGGAGGCGAGCTGGAAGTACGGGTCCTCCGGACCGCCGCACGCGGCGGCGCCGGAGCGCAGGTCCATCACGGTGCCGCAGGCGCCGTAAAAGGTCGGGGCGCCGGGGTTCAGGAGCTGGAGGGCCACCACGCCGGCCACCACCTCGGCGTTGGAGACGACGAGCGCCGCCGCCGGCGTCGCCGGCGCGGTGGCGCACGCGATCGGCATGGCGACGAACCCGCACGGCACGCCCGCCGACGCGTAGACGGCCGCCGACTCGAGCGCGTCGCCGTCGTAAGTGAGCGGGGACAGGCTGCACTGAAAGGCCGACAGGATCGGCCGCTCGCGGAGCTCCCGGTCTCCGCCGGCCACGATCCGCGCGATCTCGATCGCGGAGCGCGCCTGCTCGGGGCGCACCGCCGTCATGAGCTGGACGTGCTTGGTGGAGCTCCCGAGCTGTGCATGGAGCTCGTGCAGCGGCTGGGTCTCGACCGGGCGGTCACGGGCGGCCACCGCCTGCCAGAGCACGCCGATCTGTGGAAGCGCGTCGGCGACGAGCGTGATCCGGGCGAGGTCCGCCGCCGTCGACGGCCGCCGCTCGCCGGTCTCGCGGTCGACCAGCTCGGCCGCGCACCCGTCGAGCGCGAGGTAGCCGTGCCGGCCGTCGAGCCGCAGGTCGCGTGCCGGATCGCGCGCGGCGAGCACGAGCGTTCGCGGCGGCTCGGCGAGCGCGGCCTCCACAAGCGCCGGCGGAAAGCGAACCCTGCCCACCCCCGGGTCGGAAACGGCTCCGGCCGCCCCGAGCCGCGCGAGCACGCGTTCCGAGCGGACCTCGACGCCGACGCGCGCGAGGACCTGGAGCGTGGCCCAGTGGATCCGCTCGAGCTCGCCGGCGGCGAGCACGTCCACGGGGTCGGAGGGAAGGAGCGCGTGCAGGGGCTCCTCGGTCGGAGCCGCGGGCTCGGGCCTGCCCATTCTGACCTCCGGTCACGGGCGCGGTCGCGGGCCGACCGCGCGCGCCCACCGAGCGTAGACCCACCGTTCGATCCCGAACAAGGCGGGCGAGATGACCTGTGGTCACGCCTTGGTATCGATGGCCCCGCGTTGCCTCGCTAGGGTGAGGAGGCCGTGGGCCTCAAGATCCCGTGTCCGCGCTGCGGGCCGCGTCCGTTCTCCGAGTTCGCGTTCGGCGGCGAGGTCCGCGGCGGCCGCTCGCCCGATCCCGAGGGTGATTTTCGGCGCGTGTACCTCCGTGCGAACGCGCCGGGGCCGCAGCGGGAGCGGTGGTTCCATGCATTCGGTTGCCGGCGCTGGCTCGTCGTTCGGCGGGACACCGTGACCAACCGCATCGACCCGGACGAGGGCGATGGCCTGGATTGAGTTCGAAGGCCGTCGGGTCCGGATCGAGGCGGGGGACACGGTGGCCTCCGCGCTGTTCCGCCACGGTGTGAGGACCTTCACCCGGTCGATCAAGTCCCACCGGCGCCGCGGCCTTACCTGCCTCACCGGGGACTGCGCGAACTGCCTGGTCCGCGTGGACGACGAGCCCGGGATGCGCTCCTGCATCACCCCCGCTCGAGACGGGATGCGGGTCGAGCGCGAGGGCGGCGTGCCGTCCGTGGAGCGCGACCTGCTCGCCGCGCTGGACCGGCTGCACCCGCTTCTTCCGGTGGGCTTCTACTCCAAGACCTTCATCCGGCCGCGCCTCGCATGGACGGTTGCCGAGCGGCTGATCCGTGGGGCGACGGGCATCGGCCGGCTTCCGACCGGCGTCCGCCCGCGGATCTCGCAGGTCCGCCACCTACACGTCGAGGTCCTGGTGATCGGCGCGGGGGTGGCCGGTCTCTCCGCCGCCTTGAGCGCATCGGAGGGGGGACGATCGGTCCTCCTGTGCGACGAGGGCGAGCCCGGGTGGCTCGTGGCCCCTGGGCCGACGATCGAGCGGATTTGCTCGCTCGCGGAGGCCGTGCAGAGGGCGGCCTCCATCACGACGCTCTGGCATCACGCCGCCGTGGGAATCTACGAGGGCCCGCTCGTTCCGCTCGCCGGCCCCGAACGCCTCGTGCACGTGCATCCCGAGCGCGTGGTGGTCGCGACCGGCGCGCTGGAGTCCCTTCAGACGTTCCGCGGCAACGACCTGCCGGGCGTCTGGCTCGGTCGGGGTGCCGCGCGGCTCGCCGGGCGGCACGGACTCTCCCCCGGCCGACGCGCCGTGATCGTGGCCGAGACCGCCGAGGCCCTCGAACACCTCGGCGCCCTCGGGAGCTCGGGCTCGAAGCTCGTCGCGGTGGTCGCGTCGGATGAGATCCCGGCGCCGACGGCCGGTGCGCGGGTGATCCGGGGAGGCGCGGTGATGGCCGCGCTGGGACGCCGGGGCGTGCGGGCGGTGGTGATCCGAACCGAGCGCGGTTCCGAGCGCATCGCGTGCGACACCCTCGTGCTCTCCACGCGGCGGTTCCCGAGGGACGCGCTGCTTCGTATGGCGGCCGACCTTCCCCCGAGCGGAGAGGCCGTCGTGGGCGCGGGCGAGGTCGTCGCGCCGGGATGTTCGCTCGACGAGGCGGAGCAGAGTGGCGCGCTCGCCGGGCGGGGCGAGGCCGTGCCGATCTCCGAGCCTCCTGCCCCGGGGCTGGGGGCCGAGGGGCTCGTGTGCCCCTGCGAGGACGTCTCGGTCGCCGACCTCGAACGGGCGTGGGAGGAGGGCTGGCGCTCGTCGGAGATCCTCAAGCGATACACCACGGCCACGATGGGCCCGTGCCGGGGCGCGCTGTGCGGCTGGGCGCTCGCCGCGTTCGCGCGGGCGCGGGGCGCGGACGCCCTCGCCTCCGCCCGCACGACCGCGCGCCCGCCCGCCCGCCCGGTGCGGCTCGAACAGCTCGCGGCCGGCGTGCACGAGGTGGTCGAGAAGCGCACGGGGCTGCACCACCTGCACGTCTCGCGTGGCGCGCGCGTCGACTGGTCGGGACGCTGGAAGCGTCCGTTCACGTACGGCGACTGGCGCGACGAGCACCGGGCGGTACGCGAGCGGGTGAGCCTCATGGACGTGGGGACGCTCGGCAAGTTCCTGATCGGCGGCCCGGACGGCCGGGAGCTGCTCGAGCGGGTCCTGCCCTGCCGCGTCGAATCGCTCGAGCCCGGACGCTGCCGGTACGTGGTGGTCCTGGATGAGGGCGGCTACGTCATGGACGACGGGATCCTGTGCGCGCTCGGGGACGGACGCGCCTACCTGACCTCCACCTCGGGTGGTGCCGAACGGATGGAGGCCTGGCTGCGGGGCTGGGCGGACCGCTGGGGCCTGCGGGCCCACATCGTCGATCGCACCTCGGCGCTCGGGGCGATCAACGTGGCCGGTCCCCGGGCGCGCGAGCTGCTCTCCAGGCTGACCGACGATCCTGTCGACGCGTCGGCGTTCCCGTACGGGGCGCACCGGCACCTCACGGTGGCGGGCGTACCGTGCCGGGCGATCCGCGTCGGGTTCGTCGGCGAGCTGTCCTTCGAGCTTCACCACCCGCGCTCTCGGGGTTTCGAGCTCTGGACCGCGCTCGAGCAGTCGGGCGCCGATCTCGGGGTGCGCCCACACGGGCTCGACGCGCTCGACGTGCTCCGCCTCGAGAAGGGACATCCGTACCTCGGCCAGGACACGCTGCCCGACGATCACCCGGACAAGCTGGGTCTCGGCTGGACGGTCGCGATGGACAAGCCCTGGTTCGTCGGACGGGTTGCGTTGCAGCGCATGCGCGAGCTCCCGCTCGAGCGCCGGCTCGTGGGGCTCGAGCTCGACGGCGACGCCTCCTCGCTCCGAGGGATGCCGCTCGCCCTCGACGGGCGGGTCGTGGGGCGGGTCACCTCGTGCGCGCTCTCGCCCGCGCTGGGGCGCTCGATCGGCCTGGGGTGGCTCCGGGCCGTGGACGGCGGGTTCCCTCAGGTCCTTCGAGCCGGCAGCGCCCAAGCTCGGGTGGTGCCCACGCCCTTCTACGACCCCGAGGGGGTGCGGGTGCGTGCCTGAGTCTCCGGCGCTCGACCTGTCCCGGACCCAGGTGTCGCTCGTCGCGTGCTTTGGGACACCGCAGGCCCTGGACGCGCTCGAGGCAGGTCCACCGGCGCCTGGTCGGCTCGACGCGCTGCGGCTCGCACCGGACGAGCTCATGGTGGTCGGCGAGCCGGGAGCGGCGGAGGACCTGGTGGCGCTCGCCGAGGCCCGCCTGTCTGCCCTCGATCCCGGCTCGCTCTGCGTGGACGTCACCGACGGCTGGACGGTCTGGACCCTGACCGGGGAGGCGTGGCTCGAGGGCTTCGCGATGCTCTCTGCGATCCCGCTCACGGGACCCGGATTCGCCCAGGGGCCGGTCGCGGAGGTTCCGGCGAAGGTCGTGGCTCGCAGCGATCGGGTCCACCTGCTCGTGCCCTCGTGCTCGGAGGAGCACGTACGGCGGCGGATCCTGGCCGCGTGCGCGGACCTCGGCGTCCACGAGGCGAGCGCCCCGTCCGAGTGGACGGCTCCGGCGGCCCGGGAGGCGAGACCGTGAGCGGGCTCTTGCGTCGGAAGGTCTTTCTCCGCGCGAACGAGGTCCGTTCGCGCTACGACGTGGTCGTCGTCGGCGGGGGCGTGAACGGACTCGCGATCGCCTACAACCTCGCCGCGCGCCACGGCATCCGGAGCGTCGCCGTGTTCGAGCGCGCGTACATCGGCTCCGGCGCCTCCACCCGCAACACCCAGGTGATCCGCGCGAACTACAACACCCCGGAGACCGTCCCTCTGTACCGCGCGAGCCTGGAGCTGTGGCGGTCGCTCTCGCAGGAGCTGGACTTCAACATCCAGCTCAGCCGGCAGGGCGAGCTCGACCTCTGCCACTCCCGCGACGCGCTCGAGGTGGAGCGCGACAAGTCGCTGTTGAACCGGGCCTACGGGGTGCAAACCGAGATCCTGACGCCGGAGGAGGTCCGGCGGCGGTGCCCGCTCGTCGATCTGTCGGGCGGGGGCGAGCTCCCGGTGGTCGGGGCCTCGTACCACCCACCAGGGTCCTTCGCCCGCCACGATTCCGTCGTCTGGGCGTACGCGGTCGCCGCCCAGCGTCTTGGCGTCCACGTGCATCAGGGGGTGGCCGTCACCGGGGTCGACGTCCAGGACGGCGTGTGCCGCGGGGTCCGGACCGAACGCGGGGACGTCGGGGCCGGCGCCGTGATCTCTGCGGTCGCAGGCCACAGCAGCGTGATCGCGGGGATGGCCGGACTTCAGCTCCCCATCAGCACGCACCCGCTCCAGGCGTTCGTCACCGAGCCGTACCGGCACGTGCTCGACGGGCTCGTCTCGTCGATGGACCTCTACGTGTACGTGTCGCA
>JAJPHY010000028.1 GCA_021325015.1 Actinomycetota bacterium
CGAGTGTTCGGCACGATGATTCATGCGGCCGCGGATCCGAAGAAGGCCATCACCGTTCTGCGGGTGGCCGAGCAAGAGCTGAGCCAGATGCGTTCGTGCGAGCCGTGCTCGATGGGATACCTGACGAGTGCGGCGACGGCCAGCGCGCGCGCCGGCGAGTTGGATCGGGCGCGCTCGTTCCTCGCCGAAGCGGAGCGCATCGCGGGCATGTGGCAGGGTGGGCTGTGGACCGGCGCCGTCTGGGAAGCTCGGGCGATCCTCCGCCAGGCTGAGGGCGAGGGCGAGCAGGCACATGCGATGTTCCGGGAAGCAGCGCAGGCGTTCGCGCGCGCGGGCAATCAGTCCGACGCTGCGCGCTGCCTTGAGGCTGCTGCCGGGCTCCGCGACGAGAGCGCCTGGCCCGAGACGCGGCACGGCTAGACGAGTCGCTCTACGGCCAGACGATCTTCGCGCCAGGGCCTGGACCGGCGACCCGGGACGGCCTTCGCTGGCTGGGGAGAGGACGTAGAGTCCAAATGTGACTCCACGTTCCCCCCTGACTTCTCCATCGCGGAGGCGAAGGGAACACTGTAAGAACCACAATGCTCCAGGTCAGATCGTACGAGTGAGCGCTCGAGAGTGGGGGCGGGTCGCGACCAACGACGACAAGGGGTCCGAGCTCAGCAACTGAAGCGCGAGAACGATGAGGCGGTCGGGGTCCCCATTGCTCTCTGGACGCCACGACGACTCGGGCGGTTGGCTTGTCAGATGACCGAGTAGAGGCGCCACTCGCCTGGGACTCCCTTCAGCTCGTGCGTGCCCCGATCCTGGAACTCGATCCCCGATCCCGCCACCAGGTCCTTCACGGTCTGCGAAACGAGGGCCTCGCCGGCCCCGGCCTCGGAGGCGACCCTGGCGCCGATGTGGACGGCGATGCCCCGGAGCTTGTCCCCGACGACGTCGCACTCGCCCGTGTGAAGGCCGATGCGGAGGTCCACCCCGATCTCGCCCACGGACTCGAGCACCGCCCGGGCGCATCTGATGGCCGAGGCTGGGGATTCGAAAGATATGAAGAAGCCGTCGCCGGCGGTGTCGATCTCGCGACCGCCGAACCGGCGCAGCTCGGTGCGTACTCGGGCGTTGTGCACCTCGAGGAGATCGGCCCACGCCCGGTTGCCGAGCGCCCTGGCCCGCTCCGTCGATCCCACGACGTCGGTGAACATGACCGTAGCCACGACACGGGTCGGTTCGGCTCCGCCCCGTTGGCCGGTCAGGAACTCCTCCACCTCGTCAACGATCGCGTCGGTGTCGCCTGCCCACAGCATGAAGTCGTCTCCGGGCAGCTCGACCCATCGTGCCCCCGGGATCCGGTCGACGAGATAACGACTGTGATCGGCCTCGTTGACGCGGTCGCCGATCCGGTGCATCACGAGGGTCGGGACGGCGACCTGGGGCAGGAGGGGGCGCACATCGACCGACTGCGTCATCTCCCCCAGCAAGAGGATCGCGCGGGGGCTCGCGCCCAGACGCATGAGGGTCGCGGACCACTGGAGGAAGGCCGTGTCGCCGGCCATCGACGGGGCGCCTTCCTCCTCTCCCCCCGGTGTTCCCCAGTGGTCTCTCACGGACCGTCGGAAGTCAGCCCAGCGCTGGTCCGTCCAACCCCAGGGGTAATCCTCGCTCCAGCTTCCCTTTGCGTAGGTCCCGCACAGGACGAGGCCATCGACCCGCTCAGGGTGAGCGACTGCCGCGGCGATGCACGGAGGCCCCGTGTCGGCGTTGCCGAACAGGGTCGCGCGCTCGCTCTCGGCCGCGTCGAGCACCGACAAGAGGTCGGCCACCCGCTCCTCCATGGTCGGGATCTCGGTCAGTCGATCGGACAGGCCGAGGCCCCGCGGGTCCATGATGATGAGTCGGCAGAACGCGGCGAATCGTCTGAGGAAGCGGCTCACCCTGGGCTCGTCCCATAGGACCTCGAGGTGCGAAACCGATCCCGGGACGAGCAACAGGTCCGGGCCGGAGGTACCGAGGACCTGGTACGCGAGGGCGGTGCTGTCGTTCCACGCGTATGAGGTCTGTGGCCGGTCCACCGCCGAATCGTGAGCCGCCGCATGGGCCAGCGCAAGGGCGTGACGCCGCCTGACTTCACCAAGAGCAGGGGTGACCTATAGGGGGAGATGTGGAGTCCGACGGACTCCACGCTCTCTCCCCGTTCTCTCCACGCGGAGGCGGACGGGAATCGAACCCGCCTGGGAGCTTCCGCCCCCACACCGGTTTTGAAGACCGGGGGGCCCACCAGGCGCCCTGACGCCTCCGAAGCGAGCTTACCGCCGTACCATGAGTATCCGACCGACGAAGGAGCCCGCGCGGCGTGATTCCCTATCACACCTTCCCGTCGTTCACGGTGGGCCCGATCACGCTGCACACATTCGGGCTGTTCGTTGCGCTCGGTCTGGTCGTGGGGTCGTGGATCTTCCTGCGGCACGGGCGACGGCACGGCCTTGACGTCGAGGCGCTCTCTCGCCTTGCCTGGTGGATCGTCCTCGCCGGGATCGTCGGGGCGCGGCTCGCGTTCGTCGCGAGCCACCTCTCGCAGTTCACCGACCGCCCGTGGGCCGTGGTCGCCCTCTGGGAGGGTGGGCTCGAGTTCTCGGGCGGGTTCCTCGCGGCCGCCGTCGTGGTGCTCTGGTGGCTCCGGCGCCATCGCGAGGTGCCGGGCCTCGTGCTCGCCGACGGCGTGGTGCTCGGGCTCGCCGTCGGGCTCGCGATCGGCCGGGTGGGCTGCTACTCGGTGGGGGAGCACCTCGGGCACGAGACCTCGTTCTTCCTTGCGGTGCACTACCTCGGGGGGGTCACCCGGGAAGGCCCGATCCCGATCGGCGCCCACGTCCACAACACCGCGCTGTACGAGATCCTCCTGCTCCTCCCGCTGATCGCGCTGCTGTTCGCTCTGCGCCGGCGGGGCGCGAGCGCGGGGTGGCTCACCACCACGTTCCTGCTCTGGTACGGCCTCCAGCGGTTCCTCACGGACTTCCTGCGCGCCTACGATCGGCGGGTGCTCGGCCTCACCGGCGCGCAGTACGTGTGCATCGGGCTCGTCGTCGCCGGTCTCGTGATGGCCGTTCGCCTCCGCCGTCGTTCCGGGGAGCCGGCCCAGCGGGTCTCGGCCTGAGCCTCGCGACGCCGGCAAACCGAATCGCCCGATCCTTAACCTCGACACGTCCTCGGCTTTGACCTCCCTTTGCCCGTCCCCGCCTAGGCTCGACCTCGGCCCGCACGAAGGAGGATCGGGATGAGGAAGAGCATGATCGCGGTGATGATCACCGTGTTGGCGCTCGGAGTGCTCGGCGCGCCGGGCGTGGCCTCCGCGAAGCAGGGCGAGGTGCGCCGAACCGGGACGTGCAGCGACGGCAGCACCTGGAAGCTCAAGCTGTCGCCCGACAACGGCAAGATCGAGGCCGACTTCGAGGTCGACCAGAACGTGCCGGGTGACACCTGGAAGGTCGTCATGCGCCACAACGGCGACGTGTTCTTCGGCGGTAGGCGCGTGACGGAGTCGCCGAGCGGGTCCTTCGACGTGTCCAGGCGTGTGAGGGACGCGAAGGGCGCCGACGCGTTCGTCGCGAAGGCGACGAACCTGTCGACCGGCGAGGTCTGCAAGGGCACCGGCAGCTTCTAAAGCCCCCACGATCGTTGCCCTTGCCGTGAGCCCTCCGCTAGTCTGTTACGGACTAGCGGAGGTGCTCGCATGATCTCGAAGGTCGACGTCGCGATCCTCGGGCTTCTGGTCGAGGAGCCCCTGTACGGGTACGAGCTGCTCGAGCGGTTCCGCGAGCGCGGGATGGGCGGCTGGGTGGAGATCGGGAAGGCGTCGGTCTACCAGGCGCTCCGGCGGCTCGAGGCGCGCGGCCACGTGAGCGGAAGGCAGCAGGAGGGAACCGAGGGGCCCGACCGTCGCGTCTACCGGATCACCCGCTCCGGCCGCGACCGCCTCCGCGAGGGCCTGGTCGAACGCTTCCCCGGAGCGGCTCCCTACGAGACCGACTCGGCGCTCTCGCTCGGGTTCGCCCACCTGCTCTCCCCCGAGGAGGTCCGCCGCGGGATCTCGGTCAGGGAAGGCGCCCTCCGAGCGCGTCGTGAGGCCCTTCAGGTCGAGCGGGCCCGGCTCGCGAGCTCGCAGGTCGCCGGGCGCGGCGCCGCGGTCCGGCTCCTCGAGCTGCAGGACGAGCTCGCCCGGGCGGAGCTCGCGTGGCTCGCCTCCTTCCGCCGGGACCTCGCGAAGCTCCGGCGGTGATCGGCGACGTCGGCGGCGTCCCCTAGCATGGAGAGCACGATGGAGGCCGCGTTCTTCGACCTCGACAAGACGATCATCTCCACGTCGAGCTCGCTCGCGCTCTCGCGCCCGATGTACCGGGCCGGCATGGTCAAGCGGTCGCAGCTCCTGCGCGGCGCGTACGCCCAGCTCGTCTACCTGCTGGTGGGGGCGGACGAGAAGAAGATGGAGCGCTTGAAGGAGGGCATGCTGGCGCTCACCAAGGGCTGGGACCGCCGTGAGGTCGAGGAGCTCGTGCGCGAGGTCATCGTCGACGTGATCGACCCGCTTGTGTACCAGGAGGCGCTCGACCTGATGGCGCTCCACCGGCAGGAGCGCCGGCGCATCTACATCGTGTCGTCCTCACCGGAGGAGGTCGTCCGCCCGCTCGCGAGCCACTTCGGGGTGTCCGGCGTGCTCGCGACGCGGGCGAAGGTCGTCGACGGCAAGTACACGGGCGAGCTCGAGTTCTACTGCGCGGGCGAGGCCAAGGCCGAGGCCATCCGCCGGCTCGCCGAGCGCGTGGGCATCGACCTCGCGGGCTCGTACGCGTACTCGGACTCCATCACCGATCTCCCGATGCTCGAGGCGGTCGGGCATCCCGTCGCGGTGAACCCCGACCGCGACCTTCGCAAAGAGGCCGAGGCCCGGGGGTGGGACATCCGCGAGTTCCGCCGGCCGGTGCGCCTGCGGACCCGGATCGCGAGCGTCGCTGCCAAGCCGCGGAACCAGTTCGCCGCCGGCGCGGTCGCCGCCGTGGCCGTGGCCGCGATCTTCGGCTGGGTGGTCCTGCGCTCCAGGATCTCGTCGCGGCCCGAGGCCGCCTGAGCCCCTCCCGGAGCCGAGCCCGACGGGCTAAAATGACGGTGGTTGCCTTCGGGCGACCGCGAAGGGAGCAGAAACCCACGCGCGTCTTGCCGCGGGAGGCATGCTCGAGGGCTCGGGGGCGAGAGCCGGCCGGGTCACCGAGCAAGTGCATGACAGCGCATGTTCGCTGCTCCCTTCGCGTTCGTTCGGGCACCGTTCGGCTCGTGGCGCTCGACCACCCGATGGGTGCTCGTGGCGTTCAGCGACCCGGCGGCGGGCGCCGGTACTCGAAGTGCATTCCGTCGGGCCGCAGGAACGTCCCGCCCCAGATGAACCCCCACCGCTCGAACACCGCCACCATCCTCCGGTTCTGGTGCGGGGGCGCGCCGTATGGGTTCTCGGGCGCGTTGATGTCGAGCGCGATGCCCCACGCGTGGTGGGAGATCGACTGCGAGGGATCCCGGTTGGTGAACCGGCGCGCGTAACAGCCCGAGAAGCTGTGAATCGTGCCGGCGAGGCCCCTCGCGATGAGCTCGCGAACGGCGCCCCGGATCTGCGGGAAGAGCGCGACGTTGCACGTCACCGCTCCGAGGAGCGGGACGCGCTCGGTCGCGATGTGCGCCCGCTCCCACGCCGGGTCGATCAGCAGGTACCCCGGGCGCGACGGGTCGGGCTTGGCCGCGAACTCGCCGAAGAGCATCTTGATCCGAACCGGCGGCAGTACGGCGTCCCCCTGGCGGAAGTACGGGGTCTCGCCCGGCGCTCGAACCCGCACGGGGACTCCCTCGGGCAGGATCGAGCCGATGCGCCGGGCGAGGCGCCGATCGCTCGGGTGCCCCGACGGCTGGAGGAGCGCGTAGCGGTCGTGGGTGACGCCGATCTCCCGGCCGACGGCGCGGGAGACCATGAGCTCGTGCGCCCCGACGAGCTCGTCGGGCAGGACCGCCGCGATCCGCACCCGAACGCGGTGGAACTCGAGCACGGCGCCGGGGCCGAGGCCGCGGAGCCGGGCGCTGCTCTCGCCGAGGATTCCCTGCCCCTCGGCCAGGCTCACCACGACGCCCCGGTCGGCGGGCGGCAGGAACGGCGCGTACTCCCGCGGGCTCACCGCCGCGACCTCGAGCGGGATCATGTACCCGCCCTTCGGATCGTCGACGACCTCGCCCTGGGCCGAGAGCGACCGGGTCATCCACGCGTTGTCGCTCGCCACCACGACGGATCGATCGATCCCCCCCAGTCCGGCGAGGTCCCGGCGGAATCCCTCGGGAAGCCCCCCGGGGGTCCAGGCGAGAAACGTGTCCGGCGGCTCGGGGATGGTGACCGGCGGCGGAGCGGGCGCTCCGCGCGGCACGTTGCCCTGCCCGCCGCTTTGCACCGAGAGGGTGAGCACGGCCCCGGCGAGGAACCCCGCGATCGCAGCCGCGGCGAGGCTCGCCCGGCGCCTCACGGCAGACCTACCGAGGGGGCCCGATAGGGGCGAAGGCTGCGCGCGATCGCAAGGAGCTCCGCGAGGTCCAGGCCTCCCGCGTCGAGCGAGTAGTACACGCCGTCGTGGACCCACTCGAGCTGCCGGCGATCCGGCGTCCAGCGCCCGGGCGAGCCGTCCACGTCGACCCCGGCCTGCCTGGCCGAGGATGCGGGGGGAAGCGAGGCGCCGGGCTCGATGTGCAAGCGGATGGGCCCGCCGCCGAAGTCGGCATCCCGCTGCTGGAAGTAGAGGTTCACCGCCGTCGAGGCGCCGAGCCGCACGATCTCGGCGCTCGCGAAGGCGTATCCGGCGGGCAACCGCGAGGGAATCGCGATCGGGAACGAGACGGTCGCGGCGGCGCGAGCCAGCGACAGGCGCTCGGTCGCCCCGTCGGCCGAGGAGTGCACACGCCAGCTCTGCGGGATCCCCGCGCCGGCGACGGGGATCGAGCCGGCGACGCGGAGCAGGGCGGTTCGCGGCAGATTCGTCTCCAGGTAGAGCTCGCTCAGGCCGGTGTGGATGGAGAGGCGGCGTCCGTGCTCCGGCGTCGCTGGCTCGTAGTAGGCGAGACCTCCATTGGCGAGCCTCACTTCCTGCGCCTGCGGCCCGACCGGCCCGAGCGGGGCGTCCTCGGGCCGTCCGCGCGCCTCGGCGAGCTTCAGGTAGGAGAGCCCCCTCGCGTAGGTGATGACGGTCTGCGAGCCGTCGCCCCGGGGCGGGACGACGACCCGGTACAGGTGCAGGCCCTCGAGCCGCGTGGGCGTGACGGGTTCGAAGCCGGTCACCGCCGGCACGTCCGCGAGCGGGACCGACCTCGCGCCCTGGTCTTCGGCCCCGGGCCCGGCGGGGATGCGGAACACGCCGGCCGGGGGCGGCCTCAGGCTCACGAAGGTCGCCGCCACCACCAGGACCGGGTGCGAGGGGGACTCGCGGGGGAGCCCGAACCGGAGCGCCCACGCCTCGCGCTCCCGCGTGGGCGCGGGGGAGACCGTGTACCGGAGGGGGGACCAGCTCGACGAGTCGAGCCAGAGATCGACCCGGTCGCCCGGGAAGAACGGTCGCCACGCGCCGCCGAGCGACAGGAACGGGAACAGCGCGCGCGCGCGCTCGAACGGCATCCGCACCTCGACCGCCGATCGGCCGAGGACCGTCCCGCGGCCGACCACGTGGATCCCGGCGTCGTCGGCGAACGTGGCCACGGGCACCACGAGGTCGGTGGGTGCGGGCGCGCTCCAGGAGAACGGCAGCCGGTTGCGGATCCGGCTCACGCGCGGCGGGCAGGGACCGACGGGGCAGGCGGACGGGGCGACCGAGTACCAGCGCGAGCCGTTCAGGACGAGCTCGAGGTCGTTCGGGGTCCAGTCCCGACTCGGGTACCGGGTGTGGTCGACGACGTCGAGGCGGAAGCGCTCGGGCGCCCGGAACCACACGTCCATGGACAGGTGTCGGACCGGCACCTCCGGGGCGAGGTCGCGCTCCGTGATCTCGAACCGCGCTTGATAGGAGGACAGACGCATCGCGGCCGCGGCGACGCTCCGCGTGATCTCGGCCGCGCCGACGCCGGCGGACTCGGGTCGCTGCCAGGGCCCGCCCACGACCAGGCTCCCGGCGATTGTCCCGAACGCGAGCGCGGCGGTGAGGGGGGCCAGCCGGCGGACGCGCGTCGCCGGCCGGCCGCGTTCGGCGGGTCGCGGTCGCGGGCGCTCGGGAGGCGGGCCGACCCGAGCCTCCGGCACCGATGCCGGGGCGCGAGCCTCGGCGCGGACGGCAGCCATGATGGGCTCCACCAGGTCCGGGACGGCCGGCGCCACCTCGAACCGGACCCGCTCCCGGAGCCTCCACGCGGCCCGGTCGAACGCGGCGCACGCTGGGCACCGGGCCAGGTGGCGCTCGACCGCCGAGGCGACCCGCGGCGAGAGACGCTCGCCGTCCATCCGCGCGGAGAGCGCGGCCTGCACGCCCCTACAGTCCACCGGCGTCCTCCTCGACCTCGAGGGCGCGCATCATCGCCTTGCGCGCGCGGTGCATCCGGCTCTTCACGGTCCCGACGCGCACGTTCAGCACGTCGGCCGCCTCCCGGTAGGAGAGCCCGAAGACCTCGATCAGCAGGAACGGCTCGCGGTGCTCCTCCGAGACCGACTCGAGCGCGGTCCGGAGCTCGAGGCGGGCGTCGGGGTCGCCCGTGACCGCCGGGGAGGGCGGGTCCGTGAGCTCCGGGGCCCGGCGGGCGCGGAGGGCGTCCATCGCGCAGTTGCGAGCGATGCGGAACAGCCAGCTCGTGAACTTGGCGTCGCCACGGAACGAAGAAAGAAAGCGAAAGGCGCGCAGAAAGGCCTCCTGCGTCACGTCCTCCGCGAGCGCGCGGTCCCGGGTGAAGTGATAGGCGAAGCGCCAGACGTCGGCCTGATACGCCCTCACGAGCTCCTCGAAGGCTCCGAGGTCCCCCTCGCGGGCATGGCTCAGGGTGCGCGGGTCGGGATCCTGCACGCGAGCCCTCTCAGTCCGACCGGTCAATCAAGCCTACGTCCTCGCCCTCCCGCCGGATACCCGACCCGGCCCGTCGCCGGCCGCGGGGCCGCTCGGGCCCGCACGCGCGAACCAAGAGCTAGGACCGGGACGGTCGCGGTTCGGTTCCGCGCCGGTCGAGGAACGTTCCGGGGCTCGGCGGGGTCGTTCCGGGGTCGGAGGTAGGCGGTCGATATGGGCGTGCGGGCGATCGAGCCGGTGCCGGGCCCCCCGGGACCGATCCTGTCCGGCGGGCGCGGCTTCCTCCATGGCCCGTGGGCGGCCGGAGGGCGGATCGCGCTCGCTCTGGCCCTCGCCGTCGGAGTCGCGTCGGTGCTGCTCGCGCCGGTCGCCATCGGGATCGACTCCGCCGCGCACGTCGCGGATCGCGCGTTCCTGCCGAGGCTGGCCAGGCCGCTCCGGCTGCCGCCGCTCCCCGAGCGATCCTCGATCTACGCGGCGGACGGATCTCTGCTCCAACGCGTCTACCTGAACTTCGACCGCGAGGTGGTCCCGCTCTCCCGCTACAACCACGTGACGCGCCGGGCCGTCCTCGCGATCGAGGACCACAACTTCTACCGGCACGGCGCGCTCGACATCCTGTCGATCCTGCGGGCCGCCGTCGTCGATCTCGCGGCCGGCCGCATCGTGGAAGGAGGGTCGACCATCACCCAGCAGCTGGTCAAGAACACGGTGACGGGCGACGCGCAGACCCTGCAGCGCAAGATCCGGGAGGCGTTCGACGCAATTCGCCTGGAGCGCGCCTACTCAAAGGACCAGATCCTCGCGATGTACCTGAACCAGGTCTACCTCGGGAACGGGGTCTACGGGTTCGCGACCGGCGCCCAGTACTACTTCGACGAGCGGCCGGAGCAGCTCACGCTCGCCCAAGCCGCGCTGCTCGCCGGGATGATCGAGTCGCCCACCTTCTACGACCCGATCCGGCGGCCGCACCAGGCCCGGGAGCGGCGAAACGTGGTTCTGTCGCGGATGCTGGACCTCGGGTGGATTTCGCCGGCCGCGTACCGGCGAGCCGCGGCCACGCCGATCCGGCTCTCGAAGGCAGGTCGGGGCGCCGCTCGACCGGGGCCCCGCTCGTTCTTCGAGCAATACGTGATCGACAGCTTCCTCTCCAACCCGGCGTTCGGCGAGACGGTCCGAGAGCGCATGCACGCCCTCTTCCAGGGCGGGCTGAAGATCTACACCACGCTCGACCCGGAGCTGCAGCGGGAGGCCGTTCAGGTTCTCAAGGACCGGATGGGCGGCCCCGGCATGCCGCAGTCCGCCCTCGTGAGCGTGGTCCCGAGCACGGGCGCCGTCCGGGCGATGGCGGTCGGCAACTGGAGCTACGCTCAGCACCAGTACAACCTGGCGACCGATCCCGGAGGCGGAAGGACCGCGGGGAGCGCGTTCAAGGCCTTCACGCTCGCCGCCGCGCTCGAGGCGGGGATCTCGCCGAACGCGGTCTACAACGGGGACTCGCCCAAGACGATCCCGAACTGCGGCGGCGGGGAGACCTGGACCGTCTCGAACGCCGAGCCCGGTTCCGGCAACTACCCGCTCTGGCTCGCGACCGCCGACTCGGTCAACGTGGTGTTCGCCCAGGTGATCGACCAGGTTGGCCCGGAGGCGGTTGCCAAGGTGGCGCACCGGATGGGGATCACGAGCCATCTCACGCCGGTGTGCCCGCTCACGCTCGGCACCTCCCCGGTCTCGCCCCTCGAGATGACCTCGGCGTACGCGACGCTCGCGAACGGGGGGATCCACTGCGACCCGAACCCCATCGCGCGGGTCGTCTCGAGCACGGGCCCGACCATCTACCGCGCGGTGCCGGAGTGCCACCGCGCGCTCTCGAGCGACATAGCCGCCGAGGAGACCAACATGCTCGAGGGGGTGATCCGGTTCGGCACCGGGACGGCCGCCGACATCGGCCGGCCGGCCGCGGGAAAGACCGGCACCGGCCAGAACTACCAGGACGCGTGGTTCGTGGGCTACGTGCCGCAGCTCGCGACCGGGGTCTGGGTGGGGTACGCGAGAGGCGAGATCCCGATGCCCTCCGTGCCCGGCTACGGCGCCGGCTTCGGCGGGACGCTCGCGGCGCCGATCTGGCACGACTTCATGCTGTTCGCCACGCAGAACATGCCGGTCCTGGACTTCCCACCGCCACCGGTGAGCTTCGCGCAGGCGAGTCCGAGCCCGACGGGCAGTCCCCCGTCGCCGGGGCCGACCTCAACGCCGTCGCCCGTCCCGTCCACGACGCCGAGCCCCCTGCCCTCACCCAGCCCGTCGCCCTCGCCGAGCCCCTCGCCATCGCCCAGCCCGTCCCCGTCGCCGCCGCCGACGCCCTGAGGCCGGCGCGCGGGCCCTCCCCGAGCTGCGAGCCCGGCGCGGGGTCAGCGGGCGAGGCGGGACGAGGGGTGCTCCAGACGCTCGGCAAGGCGCTCGGCGCGGTCGGCGGCCTCGGAGACCCGGCCGACGGACACGGCCCCGGTGATCGCCAGGAGCTCGCTCTCGACCCTCGGCCCGAGCCGGTGCAGGCCGGAGCTCACGAGCCTCTCCAGCCGGGCGATTGCGGCCTCGAGACGCCGGATCGGCAGGTCCTGCTCGGGCGAGGGCTCCCGCTCCTCGGCCGCAGGAACCGGACGAACGACGAGCTCGCGCCGCGTTCGCCAGGCCTCGAGGTCGATCACCCGTGCCACGTCTCGAAGCGTAGCCCGGGGGGGTGACATTTCCGCGGAGGACCGGTCACATCGTCCCCGCCCTCGCGTGACCTTCGTCCCTGCCCGCGTCGACCCGACCCCCCGTACCGTGATCGCTGCCCGAGGAGGCGTCGATGGACTGTCCGATGTGTGGCTGCAAGGTCGAGCTCGAGCGGGACGGGCAGCAGCTCGTCGAGTGCGCGTGCTGCGGTGCGGTGTGGCTCGTGTACGAACGGACGCTTCGCCTCGAGCGCGTCCTGGTGGGCGCGGAGGGCTGAGGCTCCCACACGCCGATCACCCGGCCCCCCGACATCCCTCCCCGGCCGCGGGAGCTCGCGCTCCGGCGGCGGTCGCGCTCGGACTCCCCCTCGGGGCGATCGAGAACCCGCCGTGCTGGCGATTGCCCGCGCACCGACCCGCCTCTACGCTTCGGGGGCACGCGGCGCCCCCCGCCGCCACTTCCCAGCCTCTCCCTCGCTTCCCATCGTCGAGGTTCGACGGCCGCAGGAGGGCGGATCGCGGATGGACCGGGACGGGCAGCAGGTGGCGCGGGTCGTGCTCGCACTCGAAGGTCACGACCTCGCCGAGGACGTCATGCACTTCCTCGACCGGTCGGGACGAACGCGCGTCGTCGCGACCGCGACCGACGAGCGCCAGCTCGCGGAGGCGGTCCGGCAGCTCGAGCCCGACGCCGTGGTGGCATCGCCCGCGCTCACCAGGTCGCCCATCCCGATCGACGGACGCGCGCTGCTTACGGTGGACACCGCGGAGTCGGTCGCGGCGCTCCGGGCGGCGATCCGGGCCGGCGCCCGGGGGTTCTTCCTGTGGCCGCAGGAGCGGGAGGGGCTGGCGGCCGCCGCCGCTCGAATCGCCGGGCCGCCCTCGGAGCGGACCGGTCGCCGGGCGGCGCCGGTGGTGGCGGTCTTCGGACCGAGGGGCGGTGTGGGGACGACCTTTCTTGCCACGCACCTCGCCGCGGCATTCGCGCGGCGGGGACGCGAGTGCCTGCTCGTCGATCTCGACCTCGCCTTCGGCGACGTCTCGATCGCGGTCGGAGCTCCGGCGGAGGGGGTCCGCACCATCCTCGATCTGCTGCCCGTCGTCGGAGAGCTGTCGGCGCGCCATCTGGACGAGGTCTTGTGGACGCATCCCGAGGGATTCCGGGTGCTGCTCGCGCCCCACGTCCCGCCGGACGCCGGACAGATCGGCGCGGTCGAGGTGAGCTCGGCCGTGGCCGGGCTGCGCCGGTTGACCGACGTCGTCCTCCTGCACCTGCCGCGCGGGTTCGACGAGGTGACGCACACGGCGCTCGCGGGCGCGGATCGGGTGCTCGTCGTCCTGCACCTCGACGTCGCTTCGTTCCGGGCCGCGCGGAGGGCGATCGCGGCCGCCGGGATCGAGGATCGCTGCGTGCTGGCCGTCAACCGCGCCGGTCGCGCCGACATCTCGCCGGCCGATGTGGAGCGGGTGTTCGGGCAGCCGGCCTCCGTCGTCATTCGCGTCGATCGGGCGATTCCCTCGGCACAGGACCGTGGGCGTCTGCTCCCGGGCCGAGGTCGAACCGGACGGTCGGTGAGCCGGCTGGCCTCGATTCTCCTGGAGGGGCTGGAGTGAGGAGCGACGCGCTCGCCGACGTCCGGCGGGGCCTGCACGAGCGCCTGCTTCGCCGGATCGACGCCGAACAGTTCGAAGGGATCTCGCGTGCCGAGCGACGTCTGAGGGTGCGGGAGGAGGCGCTCGCGATCCTTCGCGAGCAGGGACACATCCTGCCACAGAGCGCCCTCACCCGAGTCGTCAACGAGGTCTCGGACGCGGTCGTCGGGCTGGGACCCATCGAGTTCCTGCTCAAGGATCCCGACGTCACCGAGGTCATGGTGAACGGGCCCGACGACGTCTACGTGGAGCGGAAGGGGCGGCTCGAGAGGGTGGAGGAACGTCTGTTTGAGGGGGAGGAGACGGTTCTCCACGTGATCGAGCGGATCGTGGCCCCACTCGGCCTTCGGGTCGATGAATCGTCACCTTGGGTGGACGCGCGACTCACGAACGGCAGTCGGGTGCACGCGATCATCCCGCCCCTTTCGCTCCGCGGTCCCGCGCTCAACATCCGCAAGTTCTCGCCGGTGCCGTTCACGCCGCGGGACCTGCTGGCCCACGGAACCCTCGGCCCGAGGATGCTCGCCTTCCTGGGCGCCAGCGTGCGTGGCCGCGCGAACATCGTCGTCTCGGGCGGCACGAGCTCGGGCAAGACCACCCTTCTCGGGGTCCTGTCCTCGTTCGTCCCCGACGACGAGCGGCTCGTGACGATCGAGGACGCCGCCGAGCTCCGGCTCGCGAAGCCACATGTGGTCGCGCTCGAGGCGCGTCCGCCGAACGTCGAGGGTAAGGGCGAGGTGACCGTTCGTGACCTGGTTCGCAACGCGCTGCGCATGCGTCCGGACCGAATCATCGTGGGGGAGGTCCGAGGTGGCGAGGCCCTCGACATGCTGCAGGCGATGAACACCGGCCACGACGGCTCCCTGTCGACCGCGCACGCGAACTCCGCTCGGCACGCGCTCTGGCGGCTCGAGACGATGGCGCTCATGTCCGACGTCGACCTGCCCGTCGCGCACGTTCGGGCCCAGGTGGCCGCGGCCGTGGATCTCGTGGTTCAGATGGCAAGGCTGCGTGACGGCCGCCGCGTCGTCTACGAGATCGCGTCGGTGGAAGGGCTCCGGGACGGGGACCCGGTGGTTCGGACGGTCTTCGCGTTCCGGCCCCGGTTCGGTCCGGCGGGAGCGTTCGTGGCGACGGGCGAGGTGCCGCGGCTCGCCGAGGTCCTCGCCGAGCGGGGCGAGGAGGCTCTCGACGAGCTCTTCGCGCCCGGGTCGGACTTCGGCGGTGTGCCGGGCCTCTGGGGGCGTGCGTGATCGACAGCCTCGTCGCGGCATTGTTCGGGGCGGCGCCCTTCTGCCTTGCGGCGGAGGCCTCCCGTCTCGCCCGGCGGGAAGCCCTCCTGGACCGGGCCGGTCGAGCGGTCGCCTCACGCGACCCCTCGCGCGTTCGAATCACCCGGGTCGCCGTGGCTCGAACGCTGGCGGTTCCGGCCGGCCTCGTGTTCGGGGCGGTCGTCGCCGGCTGGCCCGGTGCGGTCGCCGGCGTCGTCGCCGCGATCGCCGTTCCCGCTCTCAGGCGCCGACGCCGCGAGTCGGCCCGCCGCGAGCTCCTCGAGATCCAGCTGATCGACGCCGTGTCGGCGGTGGCGAGCGGCCTGCGGGCCGGCCTGTCGCTCACGCTCGCGCTCCGGGCCGCCGCCGACGAGGGGGAGCCGCCGCTCGCCCCCACGCTGAGGGAGCTCGTCGATCGCACGTCGTTCGGGGTCCCGTTCGAGGAGTCCCTCGGTCGCTGGACGGAATCCATGCCGACCGAGGAGGCGCGCCTGGTCGCGGGGATCCTCGGCATGCACCGCCGAACGGGCGGCAACGCGCCCGCCGTGCTCGATCGGGCCGCGCGAACGCTCCGCGAGCGTCACGAGGCCGCTCGGGAGCTCCGGTCGCTGACGGCGCAGGCGCGCCTGTCCGGGGCGATCCTCGGGCTGCTGCCGATCGGGTTCTTCCTGTTCCTGTCGGCGACCTCCCGAGGGGACATCGCCGCCGCGTACCGTTCCCGCGCGGGCGCCGCGGCGATCCTCCTCGGCCTGGCCATGCAGGCCGCGGCGTTCGTGTGGATCCGCCGGCTCCTGCGGGTGGAACCGTGACCCCGGCGGGCGAGCTCGCCCCCGCCCTGGCGGGTGCGGCGGCGGTCATGGCGACCCTGGCCCTCGGCTGGGTCTCGGACCCCGTCGTGCTCGAGCGCCTCGGCCCGCCGGCCGAGGCGGAACGCGTGTCGGTGCCTCGGGCGCTCCTGCGGCGGGTGGGTCGCACGGGCCTTGCCCGCCGGGTGCCCGGGCGGGACCGGCTCCAGAGGGCGCTGGTGTCGGCCGGCGGGGACATCGGCCTCGATGAGGTCCTCGCGGCGAAGCTCCTCGCCGGGGCGGTCTCGTTCGTGGCCCTGGCGCTCGCGCCCGGGCCGGGCGTCCTCGTCGCGCCGCTCGTCGCCGTCTCGGCGTACCGCATCCCGGACCTCGTCCTTTCCGGACGGGCTCGCCGCCGGAGGCAGCGCGCCGATCGGGAGCTCCCCCTGCTGCTCGACCTGCTTGCCGCCGGATCCTCGGCCGGGCTCTCCGGTCACCTCGCGCTCGTGCGGGCGACGGCGGTAATCCGGGGCCCGCTGCGCGAGGAGCTCGACCGAGCGCTCTTCGCGATCGAGCTCGGGGCCAGGTGGCGCGACGAGCTCCTCGCGCTGGCCGAGCGCCTGGAGCTCCCCGATCTCCGCAGAGCGGTGTCGACCCTCGCACGGACCGACTCGCTCGGTGCCCCGCTCGCCGAGCAGGCGAGCGCGCTCGCCGCGCAGGTCCGTGGGGCCCGTCGGACGGCCGTCGCCGAGCGCGCTCGCAAGGCGCCGGTGAAGATGCTGTTCCCCCTCGTGTTCCTGGTCCTCCCCGCGTTCCTCCTCCTCACGGTGGTGCCGGTGCTCCTCACCACCCTCCGGTCGATCGGATGAGAGGAGGTGAACCGATGTTGCTCTCGCTGTACGTGCGTCTTCGGACGCGGATCGCCGAGCAGCTCGCCCAGACCACGGCCGAGTACGCGCTCGTCATCCTGGCGGCGGCAGCCGTGGCGGTCGTGCTGATCGCCTGGGCTCGCTCGTCCGGGAAGCTCCCGGCGTTCTTCGACAACATCATCGACCAGGTTGCCGGAAGCGCTCAGTGATCCGCCGCTCCGCGGGCAGCGGGGATCCGCGGTGGTCGAGTTCGCGCTCGTTCTGCCGCTCCTGTTGCTCGTGGTGCTCGCGATCGTCCAGGTTGGAGTGCTCGCTCGGGACGAGCTACTGCTCGTTCAGGCCGCGCGCGCCGGGGCGCGCGAGGCCGCCGTTCGATCCGATCAGGCCGCGATCTCGGCCGCCGCGCTGGATGCCGCGCCGGGACTCGATCCCGAGCGCACGAGCGTCGCAATCGATCGCACGGGGTCGCTCGGCGATCCGGTGGCCGTGACCGTCACGTACGTCGGTCGGGTCGCGGCACCGCTCGCAGGGTGGTTGCTCCCTCCGGAGGTGTCGCTCTCGGCCACGGCAACGATGCGGCAGGAGTTCGGGTGAGGAGCGAGCGCGGGTCTGCCTCCGTGGTCGTGGTCGCGATCGTGGCCGCGGCGATGGTGCTCGGTCTCGGGGCGACCGACACCGCGCGCGTGCTTGCCGTTGCGGCCCGGGCTCAGGCGGCCGCCGACGCGGCGGCCCTCGCGGCGGCGCAGGAGCTCGCCCTCCCGTCCGATCGCACGCCGAGCGAGGTCGCCGGCGAGTTCGCGACGCGAAACGGCGCGGAGCTCCTCGAGTGCCGGTGCGAGCCGGGGACCTTCGATGTCTACGTGCGCGTGCGCGTCCCGGTGGGCGCGTTGCTCCTGTTCGGGCCGGGGCGGGTGGTCGACGCCGAGGCCGCGGCGATCGTCGACACCGGCTCGGGCTGACGGGGGCCGCCGCGCGAGCCCGGGAGCGGGGCGGACGCGCCCTGTCGGGGGGCCAGGGCGTAGAATGCCTCGACCATGCAGAGCGCGCGGATGAGACCGACCGGCAAGCGGGCCCTCCTCGGAGTGGTCGACTACACGCTGGCCAAGCGCGCCGTGCTCCGCGAGGTCCGGGTCGGCCTGAAGTCGTGGGCCGACGTGTGCGACGCGCACCCGGAGCTGATGCGGGCCGCCAAGCACGTGGGCGAGCCCACCCGCCGCGACTGCCCCGTCTGCCACCGGTCCAAGCTCGTGCTCCTGGCCTACGTCTACGGCGACCGGATGCGGGAGGACAACGGCCGGGTCTGGCCGCTCGAGGTCGGGCTCTCGCTCGCCGCCGACCGCCCGGGCTCCTGGTGCTACGTGGTGGAGGTGTGCCGCGAGTGCTTCTGGAACCACCTGTCCGAGGCCTTCGTCGCCAGGGACGCCGGCTGAGCCTTCTCGCGCCTTCACGGAACCTCCACACCCGAAACGGGCATCCACCTGCGGTTTCGCTGTCGCTCGCTGGGTAGAATCGGCTCACCTTGGCGGTCAAGCCCGCACCCTCGAAGCGCAGGACGGGCCCGAAGCACGCCCCCCGAACCCCGAAGAGCAAGCGCGGCTTCCTCCGGCGGTTCTGGTGGGTGTTCTTGGCCGTGCCCGCGGCCGGGGCCCTGCTCGTGCTGGGCGTGCTCGTGTACGTCTACCTGCACCTCGAGCTTCCGAGCACCCCGCCGCCGCTGCAGACGACGTTCATCTACGACTCGCGGGGGCACCTGCTCACCACGCTGCACGCCTCGGTCGACCGCACGATCGTCCCGTTCAGCCAGATCTCCCCGCACCTGCGGGACGCCGTCATCGCGGCCGAGGACCAGAACTTCTACTCGAACCCCGGCTTCGACCCGCTCGGTATCCTGCGGGCCGCCTGGAACGACCTGATCGCCCACCGCGTCGTGCAGGGCGGCTCGACGATCACCCAGCAGCTCGTCAAGAACGTGTACGCCGGCCACTACGTGGAGGACCCCAAGACCCACCAGCTCACTTACGAGGTCCCGCCCCGGACGTTCGGCCAGAAGGTGCGCGAGGTACTGCTCGCCATCAAGCTGAGCCGCACGTACTCGAAGAACGAGATCCTCGCGCAGTACCTCAACACGATCTACTTCGGGCACGGGGCGTACGGCGCGCAGGCCGCCGCGCAGACCTATTTCGGAGTCGACGCGAAGGACCTGACCGCGGTGCAGGCGGCCACGCTCGCCGGCGCGATCTCGAACCCCTCGCTGTTCGACCCGATCAACGACCCGGTCGACGCGAAGATCCGGCGGGACTACGTGCTCGACCGGATGGCGGACCTCGGATACCTCACGCGGGCGCGCGCGGAGGCGCTCAAGCAGGCGAAAGTCAAGACCGTGGGGGACGCGTCCGCGGAGCGCTTTCCGCCCAAGCTCGGCTACTACCTCGACTACGTGAAGCGCTCGCTGATCCAGCGGTTCGGCGAGTCGAGGGTGTTCGGCGGCGGCCTGCGGGTGACGACCGGCCTGAACCCCGCCTGGCAGCACGCGGCGGAGGAGGCCGTTGCCAACCGGCTCGGCACGCCGGGCGACCCGGAGGCCGCCCTGGTGGCGATCGACCCCTCCAACGGCGAGGTGCGCGCCATGGTCGGGGGACGGGACTTCACCAAGTCGCAGGTGAACCTCGCGCTTTCGGGCGCGAAGGGCTACGGCGGCTCGGGGCGTCAGGCCGGATCGGCCTTCAAGCCGTTCACGCTCGCGGCCGCGATGGAGGACCGCATCTCGCTGTCGTCGCGGTGGAACGGTCCCGGCACGATCACGATCCCGGACCCGCGCTGCTACACGAACGGCCAGCCCTGGACGCTCTCGAACGCGAGCGACTCCGAGTCGGGAGTGTTCACGCTGCTGCAGGCCACCCAGCATTCGGTGAACACGGTGTACGCGCAGCTCGTGACCCAGGTCGGGCCGGACGCCGTCGTCGAGGTCGCCCACCGGATGGGGATCCGCTCACCGCTCGAGGCCGTGTGCTCGATCACGCTCGGCACGCAGTCCGTCTATCCGCTCGAGATGGCGAACGCCTACGCGACGCTCGCCGCGCAGGGCGTCCGGCACAACGCGACCCCGCTCGACCGCGTGCAGGACGCCACCGGCGCGACGCTGTACGAGAACCGGGGGAGAGGCCAGCGGGCGCTCGACGCGAACGACGCCAACCTCGTGACCTACGCGCTCGAGTCGGTGATCAACGGAGGCACCGGGTATCCGAACGCCGTGATCGGGCGTCCGGCGGCCGGCAAGACCGGCACCGCCCAGAACTACGTGGACGCCTGGTTCTGCGGGTACGTCCCGCAGCTCGCCGCGTGCGTGTGGGTCGGCTATCCGCAGGGCGAGATCCCGCTGGTCGGCGTCGAGGGCTACCCGGCCGTGTTCGGAGGCACGCTCCCGGCGCTCATCTGGCACGACTTCATGACCGCGGCGACGGCCAACATGCCGGTGAAGGACTTCCCCACGCCGTCGTTCGCCGGCTACACCGGTGGTCCCCAGACGCCGCCGCCCACCCCCGCGCCCTCGAAGAGCCCGAAGCCCACCAAGAGCCCCAAGCCCTCGCCGTCGCCCACGCCGACGCCCTCCCCGAGCCCCTCGCCGTCGCCCACGCCGACGCCCTCGCCGTCCCCGAGCCCCTCACCGTTGCCGAGCCCGAGCCCGAGCCCGAGCCCGAGCCCGCCGTCGACGCCGGTCGCTCCGGCGCGAGGGCCCGACCGCGGATCCTGATCCCGGCCGCGGGTGTGCTTCGCGTCGTCGGCAGTCGGGCGCCGGGCGCGTCTACTTGACGTCGTTGACGGCGAACTCGCGGGGGGCCGGCACCGACTCGAGCGGCAGCGTGGCGAGCACGGTCGTCCCCTTGCCGGGCGTCGCGTGGACCATGAACGTGCCGTTCGCGAGCTCGACTCGCTCGCGCATCGAGGCCAGCCCGACCCTTCCCATCTGGAGGAACTCCCGGGCCTTGCTCGAGTCGAATCCGACCCCGTTGTCTGCGACCTCGATTCGGAGCTGTCCCTGCAGCGCCTCGACCCTGAGCGCGATCCGCGTCGCCTGCGAGTGCTTGCCGGCGTTCGACAGCGCCTCCTGCACGATCCGGTAGGCGAGCGTCTCCAGGTCCTGAGGGACGTCGGTCACGCCGTTGCTCGAGAACTCGGTCTGGATGCCGTTGTCGCGTCCGAACTTGTCCAGCGTCTCGCGGAGGGCCGGGACGAGGCCCCGCTCCTCGAGCAGCGGCGGCCGCAGGCCGGACATCAGGCGGCGGAGGTTGTCGGCCTCCTCGGAGAGCTCGCGGCGGACCTTCGACAAGATGTCGATGCCCTCTTCGATCTCGCCCGCCCGCAGCATCAACAGGACGGCCTCGAGCGAGAGCGAGGCTGCGGACACGCCCTGGACGGGACCGTCGTGCAGGTCTCTCGCGATGCGGTTGCGTTCGCTCTCGATCGCCGCGTTCGTTCGGCGCATGATCCGCGTCCGGTCCTCGTCGCGGTCCTGGAGGAACTTGAACAGGGACCGGATCGTCTGGTCCGCGACTCGGGCCGCCGTGACGTCGCGGACGAGCAGCAGCCGCCGGGGTGGATCGCCGGGGATCTGCGACGCGCGGGCCTCGAGGTAGATCGCGTGTCCCTCGCGCAGGAGCGTGCCTTGCCCCGTTGCGGGAAGCGTGGCGAACGACTCGTCGGCGTTGATGGCCGCGGCGAGCGCCGTCCACGTCTGCCCCTCCACCGCGCCGTGGGGGACCTCCACCATGTGGCAGAAGGCCTCGTTCGCGCGGACGATGACGTCCTTGGGGTCGAGCTCGACGATTCCGTCCACCGCGGCCTCGAACACGAGCCGCAGCCGTTCCTCCGACTCGCGGAGGGTCTCGTTCGCCCGCTTGAGGCGGGCGAGCGCGCGATCGGTTTCGCGGAGCGCGACCTCCTTCTCCTCCAGCGCCTCCCGCACCGCGCGCGTCGCCTGGGAGCTGCGGATCTGGTTGACGAGAATCCGCACGATGATCGCCGCCCCCATCAGCAGGATCAGACAGGTTGCCTGGAGCGTGCTGAGCTCCCGGTGGGTCTCCTTGCCCGCGACCAGACCGAGCGCGCCGGTCGCCGCCGCGACCGCGACGGTCGTGAGCAGCGGACGCCCGTAGCGGGTCCGCCGGGGCGCCAGTCCGCCCGGTTCCCCGCGCGGGACGACCTGGACGAGCAGGGCGAGCCCCAGCGCGCCCAGGCCGAACGGGAGGTCCACGGCCGCGAGCGCGGGGCGGTAGGCCGCGTTGACCCAGTGCTCGGCGAACACCATGGTCCCCGCGCAGAACGAGCCGATCACGGCGAACTGCCCGATGTGGGCCAGCGAGGGCACCCAGAGCGCGAGCGCTCCGAAGGCGGCGAACGCCGCGGCCGCGATCAGGGCGAACACGGCGCTCGAGAGCTCGACCGTGAGGGTAGCTCCGTCCGGTCGAACCGAGAGGTACAGGATGGTGCCGAGCGCGGCGCCGATGAGGGCCACGTCGGCGGCGATCTCGCGCCGCTCCTCCCTCTCGAAGTGCTCGGCGAACTCGATCCCGATGGGCGCGAGGAAGAGCGCCGCGATCGCGAGGAACACGAGGTCGAACGGGCTCGGCCGGTACCGGGGCGTCCCGCGCAGCTCGTTGACCATGAACACGACGTAGACCGCGCCGATCGCGAGGATGCCGAGCGCGAGGTAGGAGGCGCTCCTCCAGGCCCTGGTTCCCCGCCGCAAGATGGCCAGAGCGGACAGGACGCACGCGGTCGCGACGACGGCCTCGGACAGGCCCGCGCTGGCACGGAGCCGGCCGTCGGCGAACGCGTACGTGGCGGCGACGGCCGCCATCGCGAGCGCGAGGGCCGCCGGCAGCAGCCACTGCTCCGACCGATAGGTCCGGGTCGCCATCCGACTGTTCATCATGCCTCGCCGCCTACGCCGACTCCATCACCCGGCCTCACGCACCGGGCCGCCCCGGGGCTAGGCCGGGCGGGGGACGATGCCGGTCGCCGCGCTACTCGATCAAGCGCCGGCGGAGCGCCTCGGCCACGGCCGCCGTCCGGTCGGAGGCGCCGAGCTTCTCGAAGATGTGCTCCAGATGCGTCTTCACCGTGTCGGGGGAGATGTACAGGCGCTCCGCGATGTCCCGGTTCGTGTGGCCGAAGGCCAGGAGCTGCAGCACCTCGATCTCCCGAGCCGTGAGGGTCTCGGCCCGCCGGTCGCGTTCCTTGGCCTGGGAGAGCTCCTCCGCCAGCGCGACCACGAGCTGGGGGTCGATCACCATGTTCCCGCCCGCCACCAGCCGGACCGTCTGGATCAGGTGCTCGGCGTCTCGGGCCTTGAGAACGTAGCCCCGGGCGCCCGAGCGCACGGCCTCGACGACGAATTGGCGATCGTCGTAGGCCGTGAGCATGATCACGCCCACGTCGGGGAACCGGTCGCGGATCTGCCTGGCCGCCTCGAGCCCGTCCATCTCGGGCATCCGGATGTCGACCAGCGCGATCTCCGGCGTGACCCGCTCGACCAGCTCCAGGAGCTCCTTGCCGTTGGCGGCCTCTCCCACCACCTCGATTCCCTCCGCCATGTCGAGGTACCGGCGGAGGCCCTGCCGGACCAGCGAGTGGTCGTCCGCGATCGCTACCCGTATGGTCACGCGCCGCTCCTTGGTCGTGCCGGTCTCCGGCTGCTTGCCATCCTATATGTCGGCCGAACCGGTCAGAAGATGTAGTACCAGTTGACGAACAGGAGGGTGAGCAGGCCGAGGCCGGCGGCCCCCACCGCGACCACCGCCGTGCGGGGGAGGCGGCCCCGCTCGGAGGCCTCCGCGAGCACCCAGAAGGCGGGGAACAGCGGGAGCACGAACCTCGGCATCGACATGAGCGGCCGGTCGCGAAACACGAAGGACAGCGGCACGAGCAGGGACCCCCACAGGTACAGGCCGTAGGAGGGCCGGAGGCGAAACAGGGCGATCGCCGAGGCCACCAGGATCGGCACCACGACGAGCCAGTCGAGGAGCCAGTACCCGCCGTTGGCGTTCCCCACGTACCGGAACGCGTCTCGCGTCCCCGTCGCAAGGGTGACCCAGGGCCACGTGGCCACGCGCTCCCAGTTCGCCTGCTGGTGCACCGGCGCGAGCCAGTCGCCCACGCGGAGGTCCCAGTAGGCCAGGTACGCGAGCGTCCCCAGACCGGTCACGGCCGCCGCGGCGAGCCCGGGCGCGAGCGAGCCCCGTCGTTCGACCCGCTGGTGGATCGCCTCCAGCGCGAGCGCGGCGGCGAGCACGATGCCGACGTTCCGGGTCAGCGCCGCGAGCGCCCCGGCGGCGCCGGCGACGGCCCAGCGGCGCGTCCGCGCCCCCCAGAAGGCGGTGACGGCGAGCAGGAGGAACAGCGACTCGCTGTAGGGGGCGAAGAAGAAGAAGGCGGTCGGGAAGACCGCGAGGAACAGCACGGTCGTCCGGGCGACGGGCTCGGAACGGTCGGACGCGGTGAGCAGGTAGAGCGCGCACAGGGCCCCGGCGAACGAGGCGTTCGAGACGATCAGCGCGGCGGCGAACGGGTGGTGGCCGATCAGGAACGAGACGGCGCGCGTCAGGAGCGGGTACAGGGGGAAGAAGGCGGCGCTCCCGTCGGACGAGCGGTATCCCTCCGCCGCGATCCGGAGGAACCAGAGTCCGTCGAAGCGCTCCCAGGCCGTGAACAGGCTGTGCCACCCGGGATCCGGCACGGGGGGCGCGGGCCAGCCGGGGACCGAGACCGGCCGAAGCGGCGGAACGAGCGGGACCAGGGCGACGCTCGCCAGCCCGAGGACGAGCAGCCCGATCCGGACGGCCGCGAAGACCTTGAGCGTGTCGAGCAGGCCGGCCCGCGTCTCCGGTTTCACGAGAGCGCGTCCGCCGGGACCGGCGCCCGGGCTCGGACGACCGGTTCGGGCTCCGGCCGGCGGACCCACGCCGCAAGACAGATCAGCAAGACGACAGAGCGGACCAGCACGGCGATCTCGAACGCGCCGATCGGGAGCCCCCCGAGGTTCGAGTACCGGCCGAACCACGAGAACCGCGTGAGGAAGACCGCGACGTCGGCGGCCTCGAACAGCGCGAACAGGCGGAGGTCGGGCAGCGCGAGCGCGAACCACGGCAGCAGCCACAGACCGTACTGGGGCGAGTAGACCTTGTTCGTCAGCAGGAAGACCACGAGGATCGGGAAGCCGAGGGTCCACCACTGCAAGCCCGGCGCGCGTCGGCGCCGCAGCCGCCACAGGGCGAGGCACCCGATCACGAAGAGCGCGGCCGACGCGAGGTTGATGGCGCCCGTGTGCCCGCAGTAGAGCTGCCCGGTCAGGCGATGGCACCCGATGAACCACAGGCTGTCCCAATCCGCCGGCCGGGCCGCGTTGAACCGGAAGAACTCCCACCAGCTCCTCGGCGCCGCGACGGCGAACGGCAGGTTCACGGCCAGCCAGGAGCCGACGCCGGCCCACGCGAGGTGGATGCCCCGGTCCGGCTCGCCTTCCTCGAACCTCCCGATCACGAACGGCACGAGCAGCAGCGCCGGGTACATCTTCGCGGCCGCCCCGAGCCCGAGGAGCACCCCGGACCAAAGGTCCCGCCGGTTCAGGTACGCGAGGGTCGCCGCCGTGGCGAACGCCACCGCGAGCAGGTCCCAGTTCATGAACCCGTAGACCAGGAGCGTAGGGGCGAGCGCCACGTACAACGCCCGGCTCCCCACCAGCAGGTAGAGGCCCACCACCACCACGAAGGCCGCCGCGGCCAGGAGCGCGGCGTTCGCGTAGAAGAAGCCGGGCAGGCGGTTCGACATCCACGCGGCCAGTCGCATCGCGTACATCGTGAGCACGGGGTACTCGTCGCACTCGCCGTCCGAGGGCGCGCAGGCGTTCAGGTACGGCAGGCGCGAGCCCGTGAGCTGTTCCGATCCGAGGAGCGGCACGATGTCGGAGTAGCAGTAGTGGCGGTACTGGCGCCCGTCGGCCCAGTTCCCCGAGGCGCACGGGGCCTTGATCGCCAATCCGACCGCCAGCGTGCCCGCCAGACAGAGGAGGACGACGCCGAGGCCGATCGTTCGGGTGGGCATGGCCACGCGCGATTATCGCGCCTGGGGATCGCTCGGCAGGGAGCCTTCTAGAACTCGGGGTCGGCCGGGCCGCTCTCGCTCACCGCGGTCGTCAGGCAGGCGTTCCCCGCCGCGTCGAGCGCGGACGCGCTCGGGGTCCACGTCATGGTGCCGGTGCCGCCTGCGGTCCGCAGGCGAGCGGGCCGGTCGGGGGTCCCGAGCGTGATCGTGATGACGGCTCCCGATTGCACCATCGTCGATCCGGTGAAGTTCACGGTGCCCGTCGTGTAATCGGTTCGGCCGAGGTTCACCGTGCCGAGGTTCAGCTGCGTGGCGCCGTTGAACACGGTGACCCGGTCGCCGCCCCCGTTGTTCGTCAGTCGGAGCGTCACCGAGGTCGCCGAGCCGTCCCAGCCCGCCATGATGCTCGAGGGATCCATCGTCTCGCTGAACGTGTAGGTGATCGTGTCGCCGGTCTCGGCGTGGCCGGCCACGAACACCTTGTTCGCGGTCTGGACGTCTGATCCCCGCGGTGCGGTGCCGTCGACGGTGACGATGAAGCCCCCCTGGGTCGCCGAGTTGCCGAGGGCGTCGGTCATCGTGAGCGAGTAGACCTTTGTGCCGCTCGGGACGGCGCTCGCCGTGAGCAGGGCGCTCCGGTAGTTGTACGAGACGCCTCCGGCGGTGAACGATCCGGCCGTGAGCGGCGCGGCCGTCTGGCCGGTCGTGATGCTGCTCACGTTGGCCGTGACCGTCGAGACGCCGGCGGGCGGGTTCCCCGCGTCGCTGACGTTGGCGTACACGTAGTAGGCGCCGCCCGGGCGGATGGAGCCCGGTACGCTTCCGCCGCTTCGCATGATCACCGAGCCGTTCGCGGAGGGCGGCGTCCAGTCCGCGAGCGCCGTGAAGCTGTTGCCCGGGTTCGAGGTCGTGGCGAAGAACGCCGCGTACGTGGTCCCGCCGGCCAGGCCGACGGCGACGCCGAGCGCGACGAGCAGGACGAGCGCGCGCAGCCTAGGCCGCCGCATCGACCTCGACCTCCTCCTCCGTCTCCTCGCTCGGAACCGGACGCCAGATCCGCCAGAGCTCGTAGGCGCCGAGCACGAGCGCCGGGATCACCAGCAGCAGCAGCCGGCCGAGTCTCCCGCGGATCCAAAACAGCGCGTAGCCGATCATGGGCACGTGGTACGCGACGCGGCCGATTGTCCCGCTTGCGGGGACCTTCCAGGACTCGACCGATGTGTTCGCGTCCCCCTTCGTCACGAACCGCACCACCCCGTCCGAGATCTCGATCTTGCGGACCCGGTGGGTGAGTAGCCGGGTCGGGTCCGTCGGATCGCGAAACGTGACGACGTCGCCGATCCTGGCCGACGTGGGGGAGATCTGCCGAACGACGACCACGTCGCCGACGCGCAGGGTCGGCACCATGCTGCCCGACATCACGGTAAGGCTGCGGAACCCGAACAGGTAGGGGATCGTGATCGCGAGACAGAGCCCGAGGAGGAGCCCTCCGACCGTCCAGAGCAGCAGGGCGCCGGCGCGTACCGGGAGCGGCCGCCGGACGGCGGTCTCGCGGGGAGCGGCGATCGGCGTCGAGATGCCGACGATGCTCATTGGTTCCGCGCCTCCCACGTGAAGGTCACCGTTGCGTTCAGCCCCTGGGCGGCCGGCGTGTTTTGGAGCGAGAAGATGAACCGGTACGAGTGGGATGTGCCCGTGGTCCAGGCGCCGATCGGGTCCACGATGCCGCCGAACGAGGTGGGGAACTGGTCGAGCGTGCCGCTCCACAGCCCGACCGCGTTGCTGAACGAGCTGCAGTCGCCGAACGCCCCTCCCGAGTCCCCGGCGAGCACGACGACGTTCAGATAGGGGGCGAGCCCTCCGGAGACCGATCCGTAGAGCCCGACGCTGGAGTCGAGCGTCCCGTTGTAGGTGACGGTGATGCAGCTCGACACGGGCGGGTCGCTCGGGCGCATGTTCGCGATCGTGAACATCGCGTTCCCGGCATCGTTGTCGCTCAAATCGACCGTGCCGCCCGTGATCTCGTTGCCGGTCCCGGACCCGTTGCCGTCGTTGGAGGTGCGGCTGAAGAACGCGGAGTAGGTGCCCGTCCCGGTCAGCATGGCCACGGCCGCCACCACGATCGCCCCGGCCAGGAACGCGCGCACCCTGCTCATCGGGCCCTCCCTCCCAGCCCCGCACCCACCGTGATCCGGCCCGTCGTGACGAACGACAGGTCGACGTTTGCGATCCGGCCCTCGTAGCCGCCGGCGACGGAGGCCGGCAGCCAGGCGCGGACCTCGAAGGTGGCGGTGGCGCCGGGTCGAAGGACGACCGAGCCCGGGCTCCCGTGCCTCAGGCGCCCCACCGGGCCTCGGAAGAGGCGGCGGCCGCCCGACTCGAGATCGATCCACAGGATCCCGTCGAGATCGGAGATGTTCACGGACGCGCTCACTCGCACCAGCTGCGTGATCGCGGAGATGTTCCGAATGGTCATCCTTCCGGAGGGGCCGGCGGACTGCGGGCCGGGGTGCATCGCAGTTCCGGTCAGGAACGGACCGGGGGAGGCCACCTGGATCTCCCCGGTCGGAACGGCGGCGACGATCAGGTCGGTCCCGAGCGTTCCGTCGCCGGGCGGGATCCGCCAGGCGAGGATCGCGAAGGCCGCGACCGAGAGGCCCAGCGCCAGACCGACGCCTCGGACCCGTCCCATTCCCCTGCCGTCTGCCATCGCCCTCTCCCCTCGTCAGTGAAGCGGGGCCGCCGAGGGGGAGGCGGCCCCGCGTTCACCCGAGTGCGCAGCCTCCACCTAG
>JAJPHY010000043.1 GCA_021325015.1 Actinomycetota bacterium
ACCTTGTCTCCGACCTTCACGTCCAGCGGGATCCGCTGCCCGTCCTCGAACCGGCCAGGGCCCACCGCGACGACCTCGCCCTCCTGGGGCTTCTCCTTGGCCGTGTCGGGGATCACGATCCCGGACGAGGTGGTCTCCTCCTCCTCGCTCGGCTTGACCACGATCCGATCCTCGAGCGGCTTCAGGCTGAACTCTGCCATTCCGTCCTCCTTGCGGTTAGCACTCAGCCGATGTGAGTGCTAACAGGATACCCACCGGAGTGCCGGCGGTCAACGCGGACCTTCCGGCCCGCTGCCGGTTCGACGGGCCGACGGGGCAGCGCGGCTAGGCCGAGCAGTCCACGCTGCCGGTGCGAAGCACCGTCCCCTGCGTCGACTCGAACGCCCAGGAGATGCTCGAGGCCGTGCCACCGTTGGCGGCGCCGTTCAGCGTGAGGAACAGGGCGCCGGGCGTCTTGCCCTGGGACCAGGCCACCACCGACGCGGACTGGGTACCGGCCAGGCGATGTCCTCCCGAACCGGCGACCAGCTGCACGAGGTGGCCGCCCGGCTGGAAGTTCGCGTCGAGCGGCACGTACTCGCTCATGGTGTGCACGTGGCCCGCGACCCACAGGTCGCCGCCGTTCGTGGCCACGAGCGACCACAGCGCCTGCAGGCTGGTGTTGATCGTCGTGTTCTTGAGCGGGGGGATGTGCCCGTACGCCACCACGCACGGCGGGGCGTTCGCGAGGACCCCCTGGACGAACGCGTACTGGGAGCTCCCCACCCCCGCGGGTTCGGAGGTGTCGAGATCCACGAACAGCACGCCGCCGAACTCGAAGGACGTGTAGGGGGGTCGCTGGTGCCAGTAGTCGGTCCAGTCCGCCGCGTGTCCGGGCCACTCGTGGTTGCCCGCCGTCGGCTGCGTCACCCGGGCCGTCACACCCCACAGGGTCGCCCCAGAGGGGTCGTCGAGCGCCGAGACCCCGTAGTGGTTGAGGTTCTCCGTGTAGGTGCCCTTGTCGTAGATGTCGCCCAGGAACAGGAACAGCGGCGGCGAAGCGGCGGCGATCATCGACGCGACGGAGTTCGAGACGGCCTCGTCGCTCGGGCCGTCGCCGACCGCGGGGACGACCGGGTCGGCGGGTTGGGTCCACGGTCCCGGGAGGTAGCTCTGCCAGTCGTTCGGCGAATGCTGGATGTCCGATACGTTCCCGTTCTGCAGCGTGATGTTGGGGGCGAGGACGAAGGAGTTGCCGGCGAATCGCACCTTGAGCGTGCCGGTTCCGTCCAGGTACTTCTGCGTGGGCCACGCGAACGAGTAGTCGCCGCTCTCGGGGGACGGCCCGAACTGACGGATCAGCGGGGTGGAGGATCCTCCCTGCTTCCAGTACACGTCTAGCTGACCCGAGTTCGGCGTGTTGGTCACGATCACGCGCTCGAGCCCCGACAGCGGCGAGTCGGGCACGGTCACGCAGATCGTGTGCGTGCCCGAAAGCCCGCAGGTCTGTACGGCCGCGCGGGCGGGAGCCACGCCCGTGAGGCCGGTGGTGAGGAGCGCCAGGACCGCGATCGCGGCCGAGCCCGGGATCGCCCTGCCTCGCCCACCTCGCATGGCGCCTCCTGAACCCTCAGCGGTAGGTACCGACCACAGCGACCCAGTATCGCGCAGACCCGAGCGCGAAGCCAGCCGTCACCGGGCCCGGCGAGGTCACGATCGCGTACTCGAGGCCTAGCTTCCTGGTGACGCCGCCGCTGTCGAGCAGCACGTCGGCCAGGAGCGTGGCGCCCGACCCCGGCGAGATGGCGGGGGTCGAGTTCGCGACGACCACGGCGAACGCGACCTCGGGCGCCGCGCTCGTCGCTCCGGCCGTGGTCACCGAGACGGCCGAGGTCGCCATGCCGGAGGAGTCCGCCCCACCCGTCTGATCGAGACTCGTGAGGCCCGTCCAATCCTCCGCGACGAACCCCCAGGCATCTCCCTGGCTCACCGTCACCGTGATCGAGTCGCCGGGATCGAGCGCGGTCGTGACCGGGGCGGTGATCAGCGCGGTGGTCGACTTGGCGCCCACGGCGGCCAGATACTGCCCGGCCACGTCCACCGTGTAGGCGTTGCCCTTGGAGTCGGCGACGGACAGGACGCTCACGGTTCCCTGGGCACCCACGCCGATCACGATCGTGTCGCCCACGGCGACGCCCGAGCCCAGCGTCAGCGAGAGGCTGTCCGTGCGCACTCCCGAGGAGTTCGTGACCACACCGAGCTGGCCGACCCTCTCGAATGGGGGCGGAGCCGTCACCGTGAACGAGGCCGCGGAGCACGCGGTGGTGCCCCAGACGGTGACGCACACGGGACCCGTAGTCGCAGCGGAGGGGACGGTCGCGGTGAGGCTCGCGTCCGAGCTCACGGTGAAGGAACCGGCGACGCTCACGCCTCCGAAGGTGACGTCGCTCGCCCCCGTGAAGCCGGAGCCGGAGATGCTCACGCTCGTCCCCGGGGTCCCGGTGTCGGGCGAGAAGCCCGCGACGGTGGTGGTCGTGACCTTGAAGCTCGTGGCGCTCACCGCGGCGCCCGAGGGCGTGGTGACCTTGATCTTGCCGTTCACGGCTCCCGGCGGGACGACCGCCGTGATCTGGGTGTCCGAGTCGACGGTGAAGCTCGCGGCCTGCACCGAACCGAAGCTCACGCGGAAGGCTCCGGTGAACGCGGTCCCGGTGATCGCGACCGGCGTCCCGACCGGCCCCTGGGCGGGAGCGAAGGAGGTGATGGCGGGGGCGGGCGGAGGAGGCGGCGGGCCGCCGACCAGCGTGAACCTGGCCCATCCCGACTGGGTCGCGCCGGAGATCGATGTGAAGTAGCCCCCCACGAACAGCGCGTTCCCGGTCATCTGCATCGCCCAGGCCCCAACGTAGTTGGGCGGGTTCAGGCCGGACCCCGGCGCGCTCTGCCCCCCGAAGGGCACGATCTGCGGGAACCAGTCGCAGGAGAAGCTTCCGTTCGTGGGGTTCAGGCTCATCAGCCCATGGACCCACACCGTGGAGCCGGCGCAGGTGATCCGATAATCGAGGACGGCCGTGCCGAAATGACCACCCACGAACAGGCGCGTGCCGTCCGGCGACAGCGCCAGCGACTCCACGTTCCCGGGGGTCCCCCGCGTCCACAGCGAGGTCGCGTACCCGCCGGTGCCGGTGCTCATCGTGTAGGCCTCGGCCCCATTGGGCGTGCGCCCGTAGCCGATGTAGACGCGGGTCGGGGTGGGCAGGATCGCCCACACGACGTTCGGACCGCGGTACGGGTCACTGGTGGACTCGCTCGGGATCGTGTTCCAAGGAACTCGCCAGCTCGCGAGCGAACCGTCGGTCGCGCTCACGAGCCCGAGGCAGTTCCGAGGCACTCCGTTGATGTAGAAGAAGTTCCCGCCGACGAACACGCCGGTCCCGTCGGGTGAGAAGGCGAGGCTGTGGACCGTGCCGGTGCCTCCGTTGCTGGTCGGTCCGCAGCTCGTGCCCGGCGGGAACTGGCTTGGGCACGGGTCCGTGCCGGCCTCGGCCGTCGGCGCCCAGGCGGTGCTGAGGGTGCCGTCCGAGGCCGAGACCGCCGCGAGGTGGAGCCGGCCGACCCCGCTCACCTTGGTGAACGCTCCTCCAAGGTAGACGAGGCTCGGTCCAGCGAGGATCGCCTTCACCGGCTTGTTCGGCGATGCGGTGAGCTGCGGGTCGACCTGGGTGCCCGTTGCCGCGTCGACCGCGCCGAAGTTCAGCCGGGTCTGTCCGTCGATGGTGTCGAACTTGCCTCCGATGTAGAGACTCGACCCGTCGGCCGAGAGGGCGAGCGCATCGACCTCGGCCTTGCCCGTGGTGAGCATCACGCTTGCGGCGAACGTCGGCTGGTACTGGCCGGTGGCAAGATCGAACGCGGCGATGTTCGACGCGGGAACCTGCTGCCCCCCCGGACCGATGGCGGCGGTGAACGAACCCCCAACGTAGAGCGTGGTGCCCGACTGGGCCAGGGCGTAGACCTTCCCTTTCACCCCCCACGTCGGATCGGGAGAGGAGGAGAGTGCGAAGGCGGGGCGCGGGAGCACCAGGAGTCCCGCGACGACCGACAGCAGGGTCGTGAGTCGGGCAAGCTGTCTGGACATTCGCCTTCCTTCCGCATCCAACGGCATCGAGCGGCCAGCCGGCGAGGATCAGTCGCACGGGCGATCCCCGCATGGGTCCCATGCTAGGCGCGAGGGTGATGTCGGCACATCCGTCGATCGGCCCCGTCGGCGTGGAACGGGTCGGGGAAGTTCGATCGAGGCCGGCAGCCGAAGGTCGCTCGGTCGAAGGGCCATGCCGCTGGCACGAAAGGCGGACCATTCCGGGTCCGCATCGAGGTAGGGTTGCCCGCATGGCGACGCGACCAGGCCAGCACGCCGCGACGACGGACACGAAGCCGCGTGCCGAATCGGGCGACGCGATCCGAAGACGCAGCCACCGCCTGCGGTGGGTCGTGCTCGTCGCCGCGCTCTTGGTGGCCGTCCTCATTGCGCTGGCTGCCCGGTCGGCGGTGTCTGTTCGTCAGGACCTCCTGAGGGCGAGGTCGGCGCTCGAGCAAGGCCGCTCCCAGCTCCTCGCCGGAGATGTCGACGCTGCGGCGGCGTCGTTCGCGAGGGCGCGCGACCGCTTCGCGGCGGCGGAGCGGGGAGCCAACGGCCTCGTGCTCCGATCGCTCGGGTGGCTGCCGATTCTCGGGCGCAACCCGGACGCGGTCGTCGGAATCGCCGCGGCCGGCACCCAGGCCACCGAGGCGGTGACCCTGCTTGCCCGCACGATCGCGGCCCTTCCGGGTGGCCTGGCCGGGCTCGCGCCCTCCCGCGGTCAAGTTCCGTTGGATCGGGTGGCCTCGCTGGGCTCCGCGCTCCAGACCGCCGACGATCTCACGGCTCAGGCGTTGCAGACCATCGTCGGAGCGCCCGACTCGCTCCTCGTCGGAGTCGGCTCGGCGCGAGCGGAGGCGGAGAACCGGCTCCGCGAGCTCCACGACGCCGTCCACACGGCGGCCCGGATCGTCTCCCGCCTGCCCTCCTTCCTCGGCGCGACGACGCCGAGGCACTACTTCTTCGGGGCCGAGAGCCCGGCAGAGCTTCGGGGCACGGGAGGGCTCATGGGCGCCTACTCCATCCTGACGATCGATCGGGGCCGGTTCGAGTTCTCGCCCTTCCGCCCCATCGAGAGCCTGAGGATCCCCGACCTCGCCGACGTCGCACCGCCGAACCGCGACTATGCGGACAACTACGACCCGTTCCGCGGAGGTCGCCGCTTCTGGACGGCCATCAACCTCATGCCGGACTTCCCTTCCGTGGCCCGCGCCCTCCTGAACGCCTACGAGGCGGTGCGCAATGAGCGCCTCGACGGCGTGATCACCGCCGATCCCTTCGCCCTGCAGACGCTCCTCGAAGCGACCGGACCCGCTCGAGTGCCCGGGTACGGGGTCGTGATCTCGGCGCGGAACGTCGTCTCGTTCACGACGAATCGGGCCTACAGCCTGTTCTCGAGCCCGAGCGCGCGCAAGCGGATCCTCGGAGACGTCGCGACCACCGTCTTCGATCGATTCGTGAGCGCCGCCGCGCCCTCGTATCGAAGCCTGAGGAGCCTGGAGCGGAGCGCCGCCGCGGGACACATCCAGATCTACTCGAGCGATGCCCAGATGGAGGACGGGCTGCGGGCTTCCCCGATCGGCGGAGCGCTGGATCCCGGCACCGGCGACTTCCTCGCGGCGGTCGTGAACAGCGCCGCCGGATCGAAGGTCGACTTCTATCAGGAGCGAACGGTCAGCGACTCGGTACGGCTCCTGGCGGACGGAACCTCGCGGAGCACCGTGACCGTCGAGCTCGCCAACGGCGCGCCGACGACCGGCCAGCCCCGATACGTGATCGGGCCGTACCGGCCGACCGCGGCCGACGGGCGGGTCGGTCCACTCGTCCGGAACCTGGCACCGGGGGACAGCGTCGCCCTCCTGAACGTCTACGGCGCCCCCGGCAGCGTTCCCCTCGGATCCCCCGAGCTCGACGGCGCCCCGGCCCGCGCGACCGAGCGCTCGGACCTCGGCGTCCCATACGTCCAGAGCTACTTCCCGATCCACAGCGGCCGGACCGCGACCTTCGACACGGCCTGGGGCCGTTCCGAGGGCTGGCAGGGGAACGACTCGGGGGGCACCTACCACCTGAGCTTCCAGAACCAGACGACGATCCGCCCGACGCGACTCCACGTCGAGATCACCCCGCCGCCGGGCATGTCCATCGTGAGCGCGACGGCCGGCGTGCGGGTGGTCGACGGGCGGGCCGTCTACGACGGCCTCGCCCCCCACCGGCTCGACATCCAGATCGCGTTCGAGCCGCCGCTGTACCTGCGGCTGTGGCGGGACGCGCTCAGGTTCTTCCGGCAGCCGATCATCAGGTTCTGAGCAGGACGAACGCCATGGTCCCGACACCGACACCGGACGCCGACTTCGCCGATCGCAACGCCAGCGTCATTCGGGACTTCTCGGTGCCGAGCCGGGCGCTGCTCGTCGCCTTCGGCGGTATCGCGGGCCAGATGGAGATGCCTCCCTTCGAGTTCTTCCGGCACGCCGGCTCGCTCGAGGTGAAACGCATGTTCGTCCGCGACCTGGACCAGTGCTGGTACCAGACGGGCATCCGGGGGCTGGGCGACGGCGTCGGGGCTACCGCCGAGGCGCTGACCTTGGAAACCGAGCGGGCGGCCGTCGACCGAGTCGTCTACACCGGCAACTCCGCGGGAGGGTACGCTGCGATCTTGTTCGGTGCCCTGACGGACGCGGACGCCGTCGTCGCGTTCTCGCCGCAGACGACCCTGATCAGGGCGAGGTACGTGCGATCGCATGATCGACTCGACGCGATGAACCGGACGACCACCGATCGTCGCTTTCTCGATCTCCGCGAGGTCGTGCGGGCGCATTCCTCGGTGAGCATCCACGTCCACTACGCGCAGTGGAACCGCCTCGACCGATTTCACGCGCGGCGCATCCGTCACCTGCCGTCGGTCACCCTCCACGGCCACTCCCACGTCCGGCACTCGCTGGTCCGGTCGCTGCGCGACTCGGGGGAGCTGAGATCGATCTTCCAAGAGGTCCTGGGGCTCCTTCCCTCGTAGGTGACCGATCGACCCGGCCGCGGACCGGCCGAGCGGCGGGTATCCGGCGTCGGCGCCCGGTGCTACCGTGTGGCGGGTCCCGATCGCGGTATGGCGGGAAGGCAAGGAGGGGCGGGGGTGAGCGGTATGGGGTTTCGCGGCCGCCGAGTGGCGGTCGCCGTGCTCGCGTTCGCGCTGGTACCGGCGCTGCTGCAGGCGTCCCCCGTCCTCGCGGCGCCCCTGTTCACCGACGGCTTCGAGACGGGAACGCTCGCCGCGTGGAGCACGACGACGGGTTTCGCGGCCGCGAACGATCCCAGCACCGCGTTCGCCGGCTCCTGGTACGGGATGGCGACGAGCACGGGAGCCCCCGCCTACGCGCAGGAGACGCTCGGCGCGGCGGCGGCGGACCTGTACGTCCAGTCGGCGGTGCGGGTGGCTTCCACGGCGGGGACGATGACGCTGCTGCGTCTCGTGCGATCGGCGTCCGGCACGGGCCCACTCGTGTCGCTCAAGATCTCCAAGGCCGGCGGGCTGATGATCCGCAACCACGTCTCGGCCCTGACCGTGAAGAGCGCGACGAAGCTCGCGACCGGGACCTGGTACACCCTCCAGCTCCACGGCCGGGTTGGCGGGGCCAGCAGCCTGATCGAGGTCTGGTTGAACGGGAGCCAGGTCACCGACCTCACGTCGACGGCCTCCCTGGGCACGTCCCCCATCGGCGCGTTCATGCTCGGGACCAAGGGCTCGTCCTCCGGCTTCACCGTCGGCTTCGACGAGGTCGTGGCGGATCTTTCCTTCGTCGGCGGACCGCCGCCGACGCCCACGCCACCGCAGAACCTGCACACGACGGCGGTCGGCTCGAGCACGGTTGACCTCGCCTGGGATCCGGTAACCGGGATGGACGGCTACGGCGTGTACCGAGACGGGGTGTTCCTCCAGGACGTGACCGGCACGACGTTCAGCGACACCGGCCTCGCCCCCGAGACCACGTACACGTACGCGGTGGACTCCTTCCTGGGCACGACCCGCTCCGCTCCGTCGACCCCCCTCGACGTCACGACCACCGCACAGGGCGCGACGCAGACCGTCGTGCGGGCGGCCGGCGACATCGCGTGCGATCCGACCGACCCCGACTTCAACGGCGGCGACGGAACAGCAACGAGATGCCGGATGAAGTCCACGGCCCAGCAGCTGGCCGGCGCCGATCAGGTCCTGGCGCTCGGGGACACGCAGTACGCGTGCGGCGGCACCGCGGCGTACGCGGCCAGCTACGACCCGACCTGGGGGCAGTACAAGTCCATCACGCACGCGATCCCGGCCGACGCCGAGTACACGACGACCGGCGGGACCGATTGCGCGCCAGACGCCGCGGGCTTCTACGCCTATTTCGGGGCGAGCGGCGGAGCCGGATCAGACGGCATCTACAGCTTCAATCTGCCGCTCGGGTGCACCCCTGGAGATCCGGGGTGCTGGCACGTCGTCGGGTTGAACTCGGTGTGCAAGGCCGTCGGCGGGTGCGCGCACGGGTCACCGCAGGACACCTGGTTGCAGCAGGACCTTGGGGCCAACGCCGCGGCCACCTGCACGCTCGCGATGCTCCATGTTCCCCGATTCGCTTCGAAGAAGAGCGGCATCAACAGCGTCAACGACAAGTACCTCGCGTTGTGGGAGACCATGTACGCCGGCGGGGCCGACCTCGTGCTCAGCGGAAACTCCCACTTCTACGAGCGGTTCGCCCCCCAGGATCCGCTCGGCAACGCCGACCCCAACGGCATCGCCGAGTTCATCGTGGGAACGGGGGGCCGGAGCCACGGCGGGCTGGCCGATCCGGGACTGCGGCTTCCCAACAGCCAGGCGGGCGATTCGCAGGACTTCGGCGTGCTGCACCTCGTCCTGCGCGACGGCGGCTACGACTTCCAGTTCCTGCCGGAGGGACAGAGCACCTTCACCGACTCCGGGTCCGGGAGCTGTCACTGAGATGGCGGGTCACGGGACCGAGAGCGATCCGTTCACGTCCTGATCGAACGTGCCCGTCCAGGCGGACCAGTCCACGTTCGCCTTGCGTGATCCGGTCCACCACAGGAAGTAGCTCGGGCCGGCCGAGGGCGCGCGGTAGGTGTTGAAATCGAAGCTGTTGCCGACGGTCGTCCCGGCCGCGCGCAGGACGCCGACGCGCTGCGCCCCGCTCAGCAGCACGATCGTGTTGGACTCGGCGCGGTTGTCGGCGTTGACGTACTCGACCCCGCCGCTCCTGCGACCGTTGCCGAGGAACCGCAGGACGTTGACGGCAGAGGCCGGGGCCGAGATCGTGTTGGCGGACACCGTGATCTGACGCGAGTTCACCACGTCGATCCCGCCGCCGGTGTTCCCTCGCACGGTGTTGCCCTGGACCTGGGTCGTCGAGGTGATCTCCACCCTCAGCCCCTCGCCCGTGTTGTCGTGGATCCGGTTGTCGGCCACCGTGGACTGCCGCGTGTCGTTGTCGAGCCACAGCCCGTTCCCGAAGTTGTCGTGGATGTCGTTGCCACGAACGAGCAGGTTCCGCGCGTTCACCCACTTCGCGCCACCGGAGTAGCCAGTGCTCACGCTCGAGTCCGTGTGGTTGAAGGCCACCTCGGTCCCGAGCATCTCCTGACCCACGGAGGCCGTGCCGTGGACACCGAAGACGGCGTTGTGGTGCACGGAGCTGTCCAGGACCACCACGCCGTTTCCGTACATCTGGATCCCGATGCGATTGTCGGAGGCCTGAACCCCCTGCACGATCCAGCCGGGGCCGGTGCGGATCCCCTGGTCGAAGCCGCGGACGGCGAGGTTCGCGAGCCTCACGTCATGCACACGGCTCATGCTGTCCACGCCGTTCACGCGCTGGCCGAGACCCACGAGGATCGTCCGGTTCCTGCCGGCGCCGATGAAGACGTCGCCGTTCTTGGGCACCAGGGTCGAGGACAAATGCCACGTTCCGGCCGGAAGAAGGAAGGTGCTGCCGGGCGGATGCGAGTCGACGAGTTGCTGCAGATCCGTCCCGGAGGTGATCGGCATCCCCGAGCTCGACGGACCGCACACGTCCCCACTGGGCAGCGTCTGTGACGGAAGCACGGTCCGATACGGGCCCTTCGGATTCCGCAGCCGGACCCGGAACGTTCCGGCCGCGCTGGTGGTGGTGCCGGCCACCGTTCGCCAGGTTCCGGAGATCTTGCGCTGCACCTTTACCCAGACTCCCTGCCGGCACGGCGCGAAGCCGTCGACGACCGTCACGGTCCCCGTCGCGACCAGAGGCTTCGGCCGGCGGAACGATGCTGTCCGACCGTGGACCACCGAGAAGACGGAGGCGCTGGTTGCCGACCCGCCGGTGGTCGCCACCGTAATGGGCCCGGTGACCGCCCCCGGAGGCACGGTCGCGGAGATGGTGGCCGACGAGACGACGGCGAACGGGGCCGCGACGGTGCCGAACGAGACCTCGAGCACGTCCACGAAGTTGGCGCCCGAGACTTTCACGACGTCCCCGACGGCTCCCGACGTCGGGGCGAACGACGTGAGCGCCGGTGCCCGCACGACCTTGAAGGCGGTGGAGCTCGTCGCGGTGCCCGCCGGCGTCGTCACCTTGATCCGTCCACTGATCGCACCGTCGGGCACGACCGTGGTGATCTGCGAGCTCGAGTCGACGGTGAACACCGCCGGGACGCCATCCTTGAAGTCCACGCTGGTCGCGCCGTCGAAGTTCGCCCCGAGGATGGTCACCGACGT
>JAJPHY010000079.1 GCA_021325015.1 Actinomycetota bacterium
ATCCCGGACGCGAGCGTCCCGATGACGCTCCACGCCGCGCCCATGCCACCCCAAGCATCCCCGTGTCCTCCGGCCATGGGCGCGCGCAGTATAGCCGGGTCCTCCGCAGCGCGTCAAAGGCCGCGTTCGACGTTTCCGCAGGTAGAAGGGCCTTTCTGAGCGATTCTCGGTCGGGCTTGTGAAGGATTTCACGATCGCGGCCCCGCCGAAGGAGGCTCAGGCGCCGGATGCGCGATACGCGCGAGCGGCTCGCTCCCGCCTCCACTGCAACAGGACGTTGATGACGGCCGCCGTAACGCCGACCGTGAAGATGAACGTCCCCATGACGAACACCTGCGGGGGCGTGCCGACTTTCACCGCGCCGAAGACCCAGAGCGGAAACGTGACCGAATTGCCCGACACGAACGTGGACGTGATGAAGTCGTCGATCGAGAGCGCGAACGCGAGCAGCCCCCCGGCCAGGATGCCCGGGGCGATCAGGGGCAGCGTCACCGTCCAGAACGTGACCCACGGCGTCGCGCCGAGGTCCTGCGCCGCCTGCTCCACGGCCATGTCGAACCCCGACAGGCGGGCACGAACCGTGATGGCCACGTAGGCGATGCTGAACATGACGTGGGCGATGAACAGCGTGAGGAAGCCGCGCGGAAGATTCAGGGTGATGAACAGGCCGAGCAGCGAGGCGCCGAGCACGATCTCGGGCGCCGCGATGTTGAGGAACAGGATCTGCTCGGTCACGACCTTTCCGCGGAACTTGTAGCGAACCAGGGCGAGCGCGAGCAGGGTGCCGAGCACCGTCGCGGTGACCGCGCTCGAGAACGCCAGCTTGAGCGACAGGAAGAAGGCCGGGGTCAGCCCGGGGATCTGGTTCCACTCCTGGTACCACTGGGTGGTGAAGCCCTGCCACTTGAAGGTGACGTTCGGCAGGTGCGAACGCGAGACGTTGAAGCTGTACAGGATCATGATGCCGATCGGGATCAGCAGGTAGAGGATCACGGCCGCCGAGTACGTGGGCAGCACGAACGAGGTCCAGCGCCGGCGAGCGCCCCGCGCCGGCGGCCGGGTCAGGGACCCGGACCGAGGTTCGGTGGTCGCGATGGCACTCACACGTACTCCTCGATCGTGCGCGAGCCCAGCACCCGTGAGTAGAGAGCGATCCCAACGAGCAGCACGGCCATGAGGATCGCCGACAGGGCGGATGCGGCCGGGTAGTCCGTGAACAGCAGGAACTTGTTCTGGATGATGTTCCCCACCATCAGGTTCGACGTCCCCCCGAGGATGGTGGCGTTGACGAAGTCACCGACCGCCGGGACGAACGTGAGCAGGAAGGCGGCGAAGATGCCCGGGATGGCCAGCGGCAGGGTCACCCGAAGAAAGGCCATCGACCGACTGGCGTAGAGGTCCGCAGCGGCCTCGAGCACCCGCGGATCGATCCGCTCGAGGGCGACGTACAGAGGCAGCGCGGTAAACGGAAGGAAGTTGTAGGCGATGCCCGCCGTGACCGCCCACCCGGTGGCGAGGACGTGGAAGTCCTGCGGCAGGAGGTGGAGGTTCTTCAGGGTCCCCAGGATCAGACCCTGGTCGGACAGGATGAACTGCCACGTGAGCGTCCGGATCACGAAGGACACGAAGAAGGGCAGGAGGAGCATGAGCAGGAAGAAGCTCTTCCTGCGTGCTCGGAAGGCGATCCAGTACGCGAGCGGAAAGGCCACAACCAGGTCGATGACGGTGGCCGCGCCCCCGTACTGAATCGACCGGAGGAAGTAGGCGTGGAACTCGCCGACGGCCTGTGGGAACTCTCCGACGTGCCACGTCAGCCGGCAGGCCAGCGTCACGGGGTCGCAGGTCTGCAGGGACAGCGACAGCATCGTGAACATCGGGACGACGAAGAACAGTGCGAGCCACAGCGAGGCCGGCGCCCCGAGGAGGTAGGGTGCCAGCCGCCTTCCGAGCCGCGCGCCCTTCCGTTCCGCTACTGGAAGATCGGAACGAACAGGTTGTTCCACTCGGTGAGTTCCTCGTTGTTCTTGAACTGGTAGTAGTTGCGCGAGAGCGACTGCATGTGGGCGTCGGGAAACACCGTGGGGCTGTTCGCGACCGTCGGATCCTTCAGCTGCTTCGCGATGATCTCCTTGGCGGCCGGAACCGGGCAGACGTAGGCGTTGTAGTCCTCGATCAGCGCCTGGACCTGCGGGTCGTACACGTAGTCCATGTAGGTCATCGCGTCGAGGGGGTTCTCCGCGAGCAGCGGGATGCACATGTTGTCCGTCCAGAACATGGCGCCCTCGTCGGGGATGGCGATCTTCAGCTGCGGATAGCCCTGGTACGTCGCGGCCTGGAACACGTCTCCCGACCAGACCTGGGAGATCCAGATGTCCTCATTCTTGAGCGCCTTGATGTAGTCCTGGTCGTAGTAGGAGCGCACGATGCCCGCGTCCTTCTGTTGCTGCAGCTTGTCCGCCGCCTTCTTCCAGTCGTCCGGCGTTGAGGTGGCGGGGTCGATGCCCAGCGCGAGCAGTCCGATACTACCGAGCTCGCCGGCGTTGGCGAACATCCCGATCTTGCCGGCATACTTCTCGTCCCAGAGGATCTGTACGCTCGTGACCGGCTCCTTCACGTACTTGGTGTTGTAGCCGAGGCACGTGTATCCGGATTGCCAGGCCATCGTGTACTTGTTGCCCGGGTCCCACGTCGGATCCTTGACCAGGTGGCTTGCGTACTGGTCGAAGTTCTTCATCATCTCGTGGTTCAGCGGGATGAGCCACCCGAGCTCCATCATCTGGCTGAGCGGCCAGTCGTTGTTGGTGAGCACCACGATGTCGTACCCCGTGGGCTGGCCCGCCTGGAGGACCGGCCGGAGCTTGGACTGATAGAAGGTCACGTTGTCGTCGATCGGCTCGGTGTAGTTGACCTGGATGCCGGTCTTCTGCTGGAACTGCTCGATGGACGGGTGCTTGCCGTGCGCCGTGTCGATGTAGTACGGCCAGTTGGCGAAGTTCAGCTGATGGTGCAGCGTCTGCTTGGCCCACCACTCCTGCGAACCGACGCCCGCGCTCGCCTGCGCGCTCGAGCCCGACGACGTCACGCCCTTCGTGCCGCACGCCTCGAGGAGTGCCGAGAGTCCGAGCGCCCCCACCCCGACGCCGGCGTACCGGAACAGCTCCCGCCGGCTCATCCTCGGCATGGTGAGGCCCCGGGCGAGCGCGGGATCCAGCTGGTGGTCCTGGTGGCTCATACCGCCTCCTCCTCCTCTGCGGCGTATCCCTGCGGGAGCACCGCGAACGTGTGTTCCGGTCGCCAGGACAGGACGACGCGCTCACCCGGGCGGGGCGCGGGTCGCGCCCCGAGGTTCTGGACCCAGACCGTGAGCTCCGCCCCGCCGGGGCCCTCCACCTTGTACTGGTGGCTCACGCCGATGTAGGTGGACATGCGAAGCAGGCCTCGCACCCGGTTGAGGCCCATCGGAGGCTCCCCCCCCTCGTCGGCCTCGATCTGGATCTTCTCGGGCCGGACGCCCACGCGGACCGCGGAGCCGACGCGGAACGGGGCCCGGGACGAGGGCAGGCGCACGACGTCGCCGCCCGAAAGAAGAACCGTCGAGATCCCGTCCCGCTCCTCCTTCAGCTCCCCATCGAGCAGGTTCGAGGCCCCGAGGAAGGTCGCGACGAACTCCGTCTGCGGGTTCTCGTACACGTCCTCGGGGACGCCGACCTGCTCGGCTCGGCCGTGGCGCATGACCGCGAGGCGGTCGGACATGGTCATCGCCTCCTCCTGGTCGTGCGTCACGTAGATGAACGTGATCCCCACTTCCTCCTGGATCCGCTTCAGCTCGAGCTGCATCTGCTTGCGCAGCTTGAGGTCGACGGCCCCGAGCGGCTCGTCCAGCAGGAGGACCTTCGGGCGGTTGACCAGCGCCCTGGCCAGGGCGACCCGCTGCTGCTGACCTCCCGACATCTGCGACGGCTTGCGCGTCTCGAACCCGCGAAGATCCACGAGCTCGAGCGCCTCGCGCACGCGGCGATCGATGTCCCGCTTGTCCACCTTCTTCCGGCGAAGGCCGAACGCCACGTTCTCGAAGACGTTCAGGTGCGGGAACAGCGCGTAGGACTGGAACACCGTGTTCACGTCCCGCCGGTAGGGCGGGAGGTTCGTCACGTCGCGGCCCCCCAGGTAGACGGTCCCCCGCGTCGGCTCCTCGAACCCGCCGATCATCCGCAAGGTGGTGGTCTTGCCGCACCCGGACGGCCCCAGCATGCTGAAGAACTCGCCCTCGTGGATGTCGAGCGACAGATCGTCCACGGCGACCGTCTCGCCGAAGTCCTTGGTGACCCGGTCCAAGCGAACGTCGACTTCCTGCACGTCCTCCCCCCGACACCGCGAGGCACGATTATCGCGCGGCGTGCGCGATTATCACCCAACGTGGCCGGACGACCCCGGCCCCCGAGGGCGGAGTCCCCCACGACTCTTGTACGAAGTGGACAAGCTACGGGATGCTCGCCTCGCTCGTGAATCCCCTCCCCGCGAAACCCCGTCCCCGGGCACGCTCCTCAGGCCGTGTCCTCGATCGGCGATGTGGCAGGCTCCGGGGCCGGCACCGGCACGGGCTCTGGACGCCCGGGCGGGCCGGCGGTGGGCCCGACGGGCTCGGGCGGAGTCACCTGGTCCACCGGCCCCGCTCGGTCGCTCCTCCCGGGCGACCGGTCCCGCACCAGCCGCGGCAGGACGGACGCGAGGAGGACCGCTCCCGCCACGATCGCCGCGACCAGCAGGCGCCCGTTGATGAACGCCACCGCCAACGCGCACCCGGAGATCAGCGCGCTCCACAGGTACATGAGGAAAACCGCCTGTCGGTGCGAATGGCCGATGTCCAGCAGCCGGTGGTGGATGTGCTCCTTGTCGGCGTGCGTGATGCCGAGTCCCCGCCGCATCCGTCGCACGACGGCGAGCAGCACGTCGAGAAACGGGACCGCAAGGACCAGCAACGGCACCGCGACCGGGATGGCGACCGCGGCGAAGTCGCCCCCGCTCGGGGCGTACGTGTTGCGCCCCACGCCGGAGATGCTCGCGACCGCCATCATGAGGCCGAGCAGCATGGCCCCGGAGTCCCCCATGAACACCTTGGCCGGGTGGAAGTTCCAGGGCAGGAAGCCGATCGCGGCTCCTGCGACCACCGCGGAGAGCAGGGCGGCCGTCGAGGGATTGGCGCCCCCACCGGAGCGATACAGGTAGGCGAAGAACGCGATCGCGCCGATCGCCACCATGCCCGCGGCGAGCCCGTCCAGTCCGTCGATCAGGTTGACGGCGTTCACCATCGCCACGACCCAGAGCACGGTGAGCGGGACGGCGAGGTCGGTCGACAGGAACAGGATCCCCTGCCCGGGGAAGTAGAAATACAGGAGCTGGACCCCGAGCAGGACCAGGAGGCCGGCGGCCAGCACCTGTCCGGCGAGCTTGCCGAGCGCCGACAGGCCGCGCGCATCGTCGATCAGCCCGACGACCAGGATCACGAACCCGGCGAGGAGGGCCGTGGTGGGGTCGGAGGTGGTCTCGTGCAGGCCCGCCAGGAACGGGATCAGGCGCGACACGCCCAGGCCGGCGGCGATGCCGAGGAAGATCGCGATCCCTCCCGCGGTCGGCGTGGGCCTGGGGTGGACCTTTCGGTCGGAGGGGTGATCGATCCACCCCAGCCGGACCGAGAGCCACCGCACCAGAGGTGTCGCGACGAACGACACGGCCGCGCTCGCTGCGAAGACGACCAGGTACGGATCCACGCTCCGTCGATGGTACTCCGCCCGGGTGCCGAGCCCTCAGGGGGTCATCCGGGATAGACGGGGAACCGGGCGACCAGCTCGGCCACCCGGGCTCGGCACCTGCGCTTCACGGTTTCGTCCGAAGGGTGTCGGAGCGCTTCGCCGATGATCGAGGCGGCCTCCTTCATCTCGGCCTCCTCCATACCGAGGGTGGCCGGCCCCGGCGTCCCCACGCGGATCCCGGAGGGGTCCATCGGCGGCTTCGGGTCGAACGGGATCCCGTTCTTGTTCAGCGCCACCCCGATCTCGTCGCACACCGATTCCGCCTGCTTGCCGCCGATCCCCAGCGGTCCGAGGTCCGCGAGCACCAGGTGGGAGTCGGTGCCGCCGGAGACGATCCGAAGCCCCTCCTCGGCCAGGCCCTCCGCGAGCGCCCGGGCCGCGCGCACGGTGCGCGCCGCGTACTCGGAGAACTCCGGACTCATCGCCTCCTTCAGGGCCACGGCCTTGGCCGCGATCACGTGCTCGAGCGGTCCGCCCTGCATCATCGGGAACACCGCTCGATCGATCGCCTTGGCGTGTTCCTCACGGCACAGGATGATCGCCCCGCGCGGACCTCGGAGCGTCTTGTGGGTGGTGAAGGTGACCACGTCGGCGTAGGGAACCGGGCTCGGATACGCGCCGCCGGCGCACAGGCCGATGAAGTGCGACGCGTCCACCCACAGGATCGCCCCCACCTCGTCGGCGATCCGACGGAAGGCGGCGAAGTCGATCACGCGCGGATAGGCGGTGAACCCGGCCAGGATGACCTTCGGGCGGTGTGTCCGCGCGAGGTCGGCGACCCGGTCCATGTCGAGCTGCTCTGTGTCGCGATCGACCTCGTACCCGACGAACCGGAACCACATCCCGGAGACGTTGACCGGCGAGCCGTGCGTGAGGTGGCCGCCGTGGGCCAGGACCAGGGCGAGGACGGTGTCGTCGGACCTCGGCTCGAGGAACGCTCCGAACACGGCCATGTTCGCCTGGGCGCCGGCGTGGGGTTGCACGTTCGCGTGCTCGGCCCCGAACAGCGCCTTGGCCCGCTCGACCGCCAGGCGTTCGGTCACGTCCACGAACTCGCATCCTCCGTAGTAGCGGCGCCCCGGATAGCCCTCGGCGTACTTGTTGTTCATCGTCGAGCCGAGGGCCGCGAGCACGGCCGGGCTCGCGTAGTTCTCGGAGGCGATCAACCGGAGCGTGGATCGCTCCCGGCGGAGCTCGGCCGCCATCGCCTCCGCGACCTCGGGGTCGGTACGCTTGAGCGTTTCCCAGTCCGCCACGTAGTCCTTCATCGCTCCCCCCGTTCGATCTGCGCGATCTGGTCGATGCGCCGCACGTGGCGACCGCCCTCGAACGGAGTGGCGAGCCACAGCCGAACGATCTCCTTCGCGAGCGTCGGAGCCACGATCCGCGCCCCAATCGTGAGCACGTTGGCGTCGTTGTGCTCGCGGGACAGTCGCGCCGTGTAGAGGTCGTTGCAGAGTGCGGCCCGGATGCCCCGGACCTTGTTGGCGGTGATCTGCTCTCCCTGCCCGGAGCCTCCGAGGAGGATGCCGGCGTGAGCGACACCGCCGGCCACGGTGCGGGCGACGTCGGCGCACACCGGAGGGTAGTCGACGGGATCGGGGGAGTGGGTGCCGAGGTCCAGGACCTCGTGCCCCTCCGACCGCAGGAAGCCCACCAAGGCCTCCTTCAGCTCGAATCCGGCGTGGTCCGCGCCGATGGCGATCTTCATGCGTCGGCCCCCCCACCCGCGCGGTCGCCGACGACGTCGACGGGCTCCGGTGACCCGAACAGGCCGTCCACGAGGCGCGAGCACCACTCGTCGACCTCGGCCGCCACCGCCCGGAAGGCGTCGAGGCTCAAGCCCATGGGATCCGCGACATCGCCGTCCGCGAGGCGCTCGAACCCGCTGCGGCGCAAACGGTCGGCCTCGGCGACGCGTTGGCGTAGGGTCTCACGAGGATCGTCGACCCGGCCGGTCGCGTGGGGAAGCCGTTCGAGCAGCCCGACGAGCTCCTTCAAGGTGAACGCGCGTGCGGACGTCGATCGGGACAGGAGGACCACGGCGTCGCGATGCTCCTTGGCCATGCCGATCACCAGGTCCGCTGCCTCGAGATCGTCGGGGCGGAGACGACGGGCCCGATGCCCGGCGACGTCGACGCCCAGCTCGGCGGCGGCCCGCCGGGTCTCCTCGAGCACCGGAGCGGGCTCGCGGGCGATCGTCCCCGCCGACGCGACCGAGGGCGCGCGACTCCCGAACCGGCGCTCGAGGATCGCGCGCAGGACGCCTTCGGCCGTGGGCGAGCGGCAGATATTCCCCGTGCAGACGAGCAGGATGGAAGCCATGGGATCGGCGCCCGCAGTCTAGCATCGGGGCTCCGCGGCTCGGGACCGTCCTCGGACCACCAAAGCGGCTCGACCCCGGGTCGCGGGCCGGCGCGATTCCGCACGGGCGGTCAGTCCTCGAGGGCAGAGCGGATGGCCGGCTCGTCGATCGTTCCGGACCTCAGAACCCGAAGCTCCGGCCCCGTCAGGTCGATGACCGTGGACGGCCGACCGGCGAGAGGGCGATCCTCGCACAGGTAGACGCTCACGCGATCCCCGAAGATCGCCTCCAGCTCCTCACAGCTCTCCGGCGTCGGCTCGCCCGTGCGGTTGGCGCTCGTCACCGCCAACGGGCCGGTCCTGGAGAGCACGGCGAGCGCCATCGGGTGGTGGGGGATCCGAAGCGCGACCGTCGCGACATCCTCCCCCAGGTCCCAGGTCCGGCTCGCCTCCGTGCGGCGCAGCACCATCGTGAGGCCGCCGGGCCACAGTCGGCCCGCGAGACGCTCCGCCCGCTCGTCGAACTCCCCCACCCCACGCGCCTCGGCGACCGAGGCGACGAGGATCGGGAGCTCGAGAGACCGCGGGCGACCTTTCGCCTCGAACAGCCTCGAGGTCGCGGCCGGCTCGTCGGGTCTCGTCCCGATGCCGTACACCGTGTCCGTCGGAAGCACGATGAGCTCGCCGGCGAGTGCGGCGGCGGCCGCGTCCTCGATCGGATCGCTCACGGCCGCCTCCCCACGACGACGCGATCGCGTCCCGCGAGATCCCGCTCGACCCGAACGCGCGCGAACGAGCGCGACAGGAGCTCCGACACCCACGAGGCCAGCGTCGCCCCGGTCTCCACAGCGAGCACTCCGCCGTCGCGAAGCCAACGGAGCGCGCTCGCTCCGAGATCCCGGTAGACGTCGGTCCCGCCGACCAGCGCCAGCCTCGGTTCGGCACGGACCTCCTCGGGCAGATCGTCGTACTCCTCCGGAGTCACGTACGGTGGATTGCTCACCACGAGGTCGACCCACCCCCGAAGCTCATTGGGGATCGGGTCGAGCAGGTTCCCCTCGAGCACGTGTACGTGCAGACCCAGCCGTGCGGCGTTCGACCCGGTGAGCTCCACCGCCTCCGGGGACAGGTCGGTCGCAAGCACCGTCGCATCCGGTCGCTCGGCCTTGATCGAGAGGGCGATCGCGCCGGTGCCGCAGCCCACGTCGACGACCACCGGCGCCTCCACGTCGGCGACCTCGGCGAGCGCCACCGAAACCAGCACCTCCGTCTCGGGCCGCGGGATGAACACGCCCGGCCGCACCTCCAGGGTGATGCCTCGGAAGGCCTGCTCGCCGGTCAGATACTGGAGCGGGGTTCCGGCGCACCGCTGGCAGATCGCGCGTGCGAACATCCTGGCCTCGCGCGCGTCGAGCCCTTCACGTCGCGTGTACAGACCCGCCCGATCGGTGCGGAGCACCGCCATCAGCAGGATCTCCGCGGTCGGCATCGGGTTCTCGATTCCGTGGCGCGCCAGGTGCTCGGCCGCCCGGCGCAGCACCCCGGCGGGCGTCATCTCCCACCCCGGCCGTCGCCGGCGAGCTGCTCGGCGCGCTCCGCCGCGAGCAGCGCGTCGACGAACTCGTCGATGTCGCCCTCGAGCACCTCCGGGAGCCGGTGCAGGGTGAGCTTGATCCGGTGGTCCGTGACCCGGTTCTCCGGGAAGTTGTAGGTGCGGATCTTCTCCGCCCGCTCGCCGGTCCCGACCTGCGAGCGTCGGGCCGCCGCCTCCTTCGCGGCCGCCTCCTGCTGAGCCTGCTGGAGCAACCGGGCGCGCAGGTAGCGCATCGCCTTCTCCCGGTTCTGTTGCTGGGAACGCTCCTCTTGGCACTCCACCCGGATCCCCGTCGGCTTGTGCACGATCCGAACCGCCGAGTCGGTCGTATTGACGGACTGGCCGCCGGGGCCGGAGGATCGGTAGACGTCGATCTCGAGATCCTCCGGGCGGATCTCGACCTCGACCTCCTCGGCCTCCGGGAGCACCGCGACGGTCGCGGTCGATGTGTGGATGCGCCCCGAGGACTCGGTAACGGGGACCCGCTGCACCCGGTGCACGCCGGACTCGTGCTTCAGCCGGGAGTAGGCGCCCTTGCCCCGGACCTCGAGCACGACCTCCTTGAACCCACCGAGCTCCGAGGGCGACGCGGACAGTACGTCGCTCCTCCATGCGTGGCGCTCTGCGTAGCGTCGATACAGCTCGAACAGCTCACCGGCCCAGAGCGCCGCCTCCTGCCCGCCGGCGCCGGCGCGGATCTCGACCACGACGTCCTTCGCGTCGTTGGGGTCCTTCGGAACGAGCAGGGTCTCGAGCCTCGCGCGCAGGGCCTGCGCGCGGGCGTCGGCCGCCTCAGCCTCCTCGCGAAGGAACGCCGCCATCTCGGCGTCCGATTCGGCGGCCGCGAGGTCGCGCGCCTCCTCCGCCTGCCGACGGGCCTCGCGGTAGTCGCGGTAGGGCGTGACGATCTCCTCGAGCTCGGCGAGCTCCTTGCCGAGCCGGCGCATCCGGTCGCGGTCCGAGGCGACCTCGGGAGAGGCCATCTCATCCGAGAGCTCCTCGTACCGTGCCTCGATCTGGGCCAGACGGGCGTCGAGATCCATCGACCCCGATTATCCCGGACGGCCCGTCGGGCCAGCCGGCCGGGCCAGCGGCGGGGCTACTCCCCCTCGTCCTCGTCGTCCCAGCCGAGGTCCAGCGGCGGAATGTCGGGGATCGTCAGGTCCACGGCGTCGGTCTCCGACCAGAGGTCCTCGACCCGTCGACGCGCGTCGCCGGGACGATCCCCCTGCGCGGCGCCCTGGGCGGTCCCGACCCTGGGCGACCCCGGCTCGGCGTTCACACGGTCCGCCTCGGACCGCCCCTCCCGACCGGGGACGGCGACCGACTCGGCGCCGGGCTCGATCTGGGTGAGGTTCACCGTCTGGTGGCGTTCGATCGCGCTCCCGAGCTCTCGCGCCGCCGTGAGGAGGCGCTCCTGCATGCTCGTGATCTGTTCCATCAGCGCGTTCCGCCGCAGGTCGAGCCCGGCGATCGTGCGGTCGGCGGCCTCACGGGCCTCGCGCAGAGCCCGCTCGGCGGACTCGCGGGCCTCCTCCGCCTTGGACTGCGCGTCGAGCCGGATCCGGTCGGCGTCCGTGCGAGCCTCGCGGAGGACGCGCTCCGCCTCGTCTTGAGCCTCCCGTCGGATCCGCTCCGCTTCGTCCTCGGCGGCGCGGATCAGCCCGCTCAGCCGGGAGGCGAGCTGCTCGTAGGGATCGGCGCTCTCGGCGTGGGACCGGGCCGCTGCGGCCTCGGCCTCGCGGCGGGCCTCGCGAAGCAGGTCCTGCATGCGCTCCACCTGCGAGGCCACCAGGTCGAGGTAATCACGCACCTGGTCCTGGTCGTACCCGCGGCGAGTGGTGACGAACTCGCGGCGGCGGATCTGCTCCGGGCTCGCGAGGACGGGGAGATCGAGCTCCGTGCGGGACATGGGCAGCCTCCTCCGAGTCGGTTTGGGGGGACCGCCCTTGACATGCTAGACGAGCGGATCGCCGATTCAACGACCCGAGGGAAGGGATCCGGCGGGGCTCAAACCTCCGCGCCGGAGCCGGCCGCCGGCCGATCGGCCTCGCGCCGGAGCACCTCGCCGAACGAGGCGATCGCGACCTCGATCTGATCGGTCGTCGGCGGCCTCGTGGTGATCTTCTGAAGCCACAACCCCGGGGCCATCAGGGCCCGCATGAACGCGGATCCCTCGAACCGCGCCCCCAGCCGGAGCATCTCGAACGCGAGGCCGGCGATGATCGGGATCGCAACGATCCGCGAGCCGACGCGCCACCAGATCCCCGGGTTGCCGAACAGGGCGAAGACGAGGATTGCGATCACCATCACGATCAGCAGGAAGTTCGTGCCGCAGCGAACGTGCAGGGTGGAGTACCGGTCGACCGCCTCCGGAACGAGGGGCTCGTGATGCTCGTACGCGGCGATCGTCTTGTGCTCCGCTCCGTGATACTCGAAGACCCGCCGGACCTCACGGGTCCGCCCGATCAGGACCAGGTATCCGAGGAACAGCGCGATGCGGAACAGGCCCTCGAGGACGTTCACGAGCAGGCCGGAGCCGACCCGGTGCCCGACCCACCGGAACGCGACCGCGGGTCCCACGATGAAGACGGCGAGGAAGATCACGAACGCGACGGTCATGGAGAGCGCCATCTGCCCGGACGAGAGCTGGACGTCCTCCGGCGACGCCTGGTTGGCGGAGATCGAAAGGGCCCGAACACCGATCGTGAGGGCCTGACCGAGCGCGATCACGCCGCGGAGGCCCGGCGCGCGGAGCACCCGCACGCGGTCGGCGATCGAGCGGATGTCGTGGGACTCGACGTGGATCGAACCGTCGGGGCGGCGGACCGCCACGGCCCACACGTCACGGCCACGCATCATGACGCCCTCGACGACCGCCTGGCCGCCGTAGAGGTGATGCCGGCGCGGCGCCTCGTCGGTCATGCGCCGGCCCGGCTCAGCCGCGGCCGCCCGGGCGCTGTCCGTACCGGCGCTGGAATCGCTCCACGCGGCCGCCGGTGTCGACGAGCTTCTGCTTCCCCGTGTAGAACGGGTGGCAGTTCGAGCAGATCTCGACCCGGAGCTCGGCCTTGGTCGAGCGCGTCTGGAAGGTGTTCCCGCAGGAACAGTGGACGGTCGCGATCCGGTACTCCGGATGAATCCCCTGCTTCATGACGTTGCGGCTCCTCGTGGTCGGCGGGACCTGCAGCTTACGACGGCGCCTTGGCGATCTCCTTCAGGAACTGCTCGTTGGACTTCGTGGCGCGGATCTTGTCCACGAGCAGCTCGAGCGCGGCCGCCGGCTCGAGCGCGTGGAGCACGCGGCGCAGGCGCCACACCAGGGCGAGCTCGTCGGCCGGCATGAGCAGCTCCTCCTTGCGGGTTCCCGAGGCCTCGACGTTGATGGCCGGGAAGATCCGCTTGTCGGCGAGCTGCCGGTCAAGTCGGAGCTCCATGTTCCCGGTGCCCTTGAATTCCTCGAAGATCACCTCGTCCATCCTGGACCCGGTCTCGACGAGCGCGCTCGCGATGATCGTGAGGCTGCCCCCCTCCTCGATGTTCCGGGCCGCGCCGAAGAAACGCTTCGGCGGATAGAGCGCGGTCGAGTCCACACCGCCGGACAGGATCTTGCCCGACGCCGGCGCCGCCAGGTTGTAGGCGCGGGCGAGCCTCGTGATCGAGTCGAGGAGGATGGCGACGTCCATCCCGGTCTCGGCCAGCCGCTTGGCCCGCTCGAGCACCAGCTCCGTGACCTGGATGTGCTGGTCGGCCGGCTTGTCGAACGTGGAGTAGACGACCTCCGCGGCCCGGACCGTCCGCTGCCAGTCCGTGACCTCCTCGGGCCGCTCGTCGACGAGCAGGATGATCACGTGGGTCTCGGGACTGCAGGTGATGATCCCGTTGGCGATCTGCTTGAGCACCGTGGTCTTGCCGGCCTTCGGCGGCGAGACGACCATGCCCCGCTGACCCTTCCCGATCGGCGCGATCATGTCGATGATCCGCTCCGTGATCGCGGTGGGGCCGTGCTCGAGACGGAAGCGTTCGTGCGGGAACAGCGGCGTGAGCTTCTCGAAGTGCGGCCGCATCTTGGCCGTCTCCGGGTCGAGGCCGTTCACCGACTCGATCTGCAGCAGCGCGAAGTACTTCTCGTTGTCCTTGGGCTGGCGAACCTTTCCGGTCACCGTGTCGCCCTTGCGAAGCATGAACCGGCGAACCTGGGACAGCGAGACGTAGATGTCCGTCGGGCCCGGCAGGTAGCCGGACGTCCGCAGGAACCCGTAGCCCTCGGGCAGGATGTCGAGAAGCCCCGTCGCGGTGGGCGCGTTGGCGATCTCCTCCTCGCGCGCCTCCATCTCGCGCTGGCGCCGCTCCTCCCGCTGGCGCCGGCGCTCCTCTCGGGAGAGCCTCCGGCGCTCCCCGGGGCGACCCTCCGGACGCCCGCCCTCGGGACGCCCCTCGGGCCGCTCCGAGCGGGGTTCGGGCTCGCGCACCGGGCGCGTCTCGATCTCGGACGCCGCCACCTCGCCGTTGGAGGCAGGCGCGGCGGCCTCGACGCCGACCGGGGCGGGCGCGACCGTCGCCTCAACATCGTTCGTGGCCGCCTCCGTCCGAGCCGCTCCGTCACCGTCCGCGGTGCGCGTCAGGATTCGCTCGATGAGCTCGGCCTTCTTCAGCTTCTGGTGCCCCTCGATCCCCAGGCCCGCGGCGATCGAGTGGAGCTCCGACGCCACCTTGCCCTCGAGGATGCTCTTGTCCATGGTCTCGGATGCCACCTAGGCTCCCCCCTTCAGTTCCCGCTGGAGGGCGTTCCAGTCCTGATCGAACTTCTGCAGCCCCACATCGGTCAGCGGGTGCTTCACCAACTTCGTGAACACGTCGAACGGCAAGGTCGCGATATCGGCCCCCGCGAGCGCCGCCTCCACCACGTGCATCGGATGACGGAGCGAGGCCGCGAGCACCTGGGTCTCGTAGCCCTGGACCTCGTAGATCTCGCAGATCTGCCGAAGAGCGTACATCCCGTCGGACGCTACGTCGTCGATGCGCCCGAGGAACGGCGAGACGATGTACGCGCCGATCTCGGCCGCCAGGATCGCCTGGGCGGGAGAGAAGACCAGCGTCACGTTGATCCGAACGCCGTCCTTGACCAGGCGGCTCCCGGCTTGCAGCCCCGCGGGGGTCATCGGCACCTTCACGACCGCGTTCGGCCCCATCTGCGACAGCCGCAGGCCCTGCTCGTACATGGGGCCCGCCTCGGGCTCGGTGGTCTCGAGGGAGACGTCCCCGTCGACCTCCTGCAGGATCTCCTTCCACACCCGTTCTGGGTCCTGCTTCTCGCGCTCCACCAGCGTTGGGTTCGTGGTGACGCCGCGAAGCACGCCCCATCGGTTGATCTCGCGGATCTCCTCGATGTCCGCCGTGTCGAGGAACAGCCTCATGCGCTCCGTCCTTTCTCCGAGTGTGCCGCGCCCGCCGTCGCCCCCGAAAGCGACGCCCGTTCGGTGACTCGGCCCATGACCAGGTCGATCACCGCCGCGAGCGTGTGATCGAAGTCGTAGTTCGGGATGATCGGTACCCCGTGCGAGAGGGCCTGGCTCTTGATGTATCGCTGGACCCGCCGGATGCTGTCGAACCCCTGCAGGTACCTGGCCGCGGGGCGGTGCACGTGGTCGACCGAGCGAGCCAGGAAGTGGCTCCGGTGGACGTCCTCGTCCTCGACCGTCACGATCACCGGGACCGCGAGCACCCGGTCCTGACGGTCCTCGATCTCGAAGAAGCCCGGGACCACGTGCGCGCCCTCGAGGATCATGCTCATCCCCTCGACCGCTGCCCGCTCGAGCAGCGCGTCCAGGCCGACCGCGACCGCGGACACCTGCTCGCGGAAACCCACCACGACCGCGTCGCGCGTCGGCGGTTCCCGGAGTGCCTCCCCCGCCTCGAACGACGACCGGTACAGGGTCGGCATCAGCCGCTCGGAGAACATCGCCCGCATGACCTCGCGCACGGCGTCGGTCGCGACCACCCGCACGATCCCAAGGCGCGCCGCGAGCTGGGTGGCGATCGTGGACTTGCCCACCCCCGTGGTGCCGCCGATCAGGATCACGAGCGGGATGTCGAGGGCCTCGAGCTCGCGCCAGCGAAGGAAGTTCTTCGCATAGCGCTCGCCCGCGAGGTCCTCGATCACCTGCACGGCGAGGCCGAACAGCTCCTCGGACGTGATCGAGGACACGCGCCGCTCGACCAGTCGCTCCTCGATGGACTCGGCGACCTGATAGGCGCGATAGGGCGACAGTCCGGTGACCATGACCCGTGACGCCATCAGCCCCTTGGAGAAGGGGAACCCCGGCTCCTGGTCCGAGATGAGGATGTGGGGACTCTTGCGTTCCTGGCTCATCTGCCCTCTCGCCGAACCTTCGCGAGCTCGATCGTCGTCTCGAGCGCGTCACGAAGGTCATCGCGACCGTCGACCACCACGGCTCGGTTGTCGACGAAGACCACCTGCGCGCCCGCGGTCAGCGCCCGCTCGCAGGCGACGTCCACCGCGGCCGCCTTCAACTCCGTGAGGAGCACCTCGTACCCCTGCGCCCTCTCCAAGTCCTCCACTAGCCCGGCGCGGTCCGCCAGGCGGTCGCTCCACCCCACCACGTGCGCCCCGTGGACCGCCTCGAGAGCGGCGACCTGCCTCACGGCGACCGCTCCAGGCGCCGTCGTGGTGAAGAACGCGTCCTTGCCCTGCACATCGCCCAGCGGAACCGGAACGAAGTCCGTCACGACGAGCCGGGCATCACCGCGAAATCGCTGGACGTGGGATCTGAGGGCGAGGAGGTTCTCGGGCCCGGCTTGTGGGCTGCCAGCCATTGTAAGGACAACCAGGTCGGATCGCAACAGTCGATACGGGCCGAGGTATCCGCCGAGGTACTCGGGGGGCACGTCGGCCGGGACGACGAGGATCCCGGCGTCCCACGGGACCGGCGGCACCGAGGATCCGCTTCCCTCGAGGATCACCAGGCCCGCCCCCAGCTCGAGCGCGCGGTCGGCGGCCTCACGGACGTTCGTCGCGAGCGGGGCCCCGGCGAGCCCGCCACCCGACCGCCTCGCGCCGACCGTCGTGACGCCGGTGGTGACGGCGTCCTCCAGATAATCGCTCGCCGCGTGCTCGCCGCGCCGAGCGAGCTCGATGAGTCGTTCGACGTCCACGGTCCCGGCGAGCGCGACCTGCGGCTCGGGGGGGCCTCCCCGGCCCATGGCGACGACGACCGGTTCGTCGCCCAGCTCGGCTGCCACCCTCGCGAGCTCACCCGCGATGGCGGTCTTCCCGGTCCGCTTCCCCGTGCCGATGACCGCGACGGTCGGCGCGGAGAGCGGGGGCCCCCAGACCGGGGGGTCCAGGCGGAAGTCGGGCCCGAGGTACGGCAGGCCGGTCGCGAGCGTGACCGCGACCAGCTCCATGCGTTCGCGGTACCCGAGCACGGGCTCGTCCGACAGATCCAGGACCGCCTCCGGGCTCACCCTCGCGATCGCGTCCGCGAGCGCGGTCATCCGGTCACCCTCCGCCGGAATCGTCTCCACCCCAAGGTCGGGGAGCCCCTGAACCGGGATCTTCTCCGCGCCGCCGCGAAACAGAGCGGCGATCACCTCGTACCCCATCGTTCGCGCCGCCTGGATGCCCCAGCGCGTCACCGGGGGATAATGCTCCCCGTCCACGAGGGCGAGGACGTTCACGACGACCCTCCCATCACGGGCGGCAGCGCCAACCTAGTCGGCGTGCGCGCCCTGCTGGACCGGCGGCTCGAAGGTCCGGTAGTGCTGTTCTCCCGTCGAGATCGAGAAGTGGGCGATCACGCTCTCGCCGCCGAACGGGAACCTCCGGGTGATCTTGACCTCGTCGCCCTCGAACTCGAGGACGTTGTAGCAGGGCCTCGTGTACCCGCGAAGCCGCAGCGAGGACACGGTCCCGGCGTTGGCCACGTACAGGCTCTCCAACCGCCATACGTACGGGACGTGCTTGTGGCCCGACAACACGATGTTGACGCCCGCCGCGATGAGCTCCTCCAGCAGGTCCCCGGCATCGGCCACGGTGCTTCGCTCCCTGCCGGTGCCCGGGACCGGGATGAGGTGGTGGTGCAGAACGAACACCTTCAGGGCGGCCGGGACGGCGAACTGCTCGCGGATCCACGGGTACCGCTCGCGGCCGATCTGTCCCTCGTTCAGGTCGGGTTCGCTCGAGTCCACGCCGACGATCCGGACGTCCCCGACGTCAATCGCCCAGTGACGCGGGCCGATCAGCTCCTCGAAGTGCAGATAGCCCACGTTCCGGGCGTCGTGGTTGCCGGGGACGGTGTGCATCGGCGCCTGCACTCGATCGGCATAGGCGACCCAGTTCTTGTACTCCTGCCGATACCCCTCGTTCGTCAGGTCGCCGCTGCAGATCACCACGTCGGGGGCGAGCTCGTTCAGCTCGACGATGACCCGGTTCATCAGGTTCGGCACGAAGTAGGGCGAGCCGACATGGGGGTCGGAGATGTGGGCGATCGTGACCACGACCCTCAGTCTATCCCCGGGACCGTCCGCGGTGAGGCCGCCCCGTGGCACGATGGCAGGCATGAACTGGCTCGACCTCCTGCTGGCCGTCCTCCTCGCCCTCGCGGCCGTGAGCGGGTTCCGCCGCGGCGCCCTCCTCCAGCTCCTCGCGTACGGGGGGCTCGCCGCCGGGCTGGTGGCGGGCTCATTGCTCGCGGCTCCGCTCGCCGGGCTGGCGCGCACCCCCGGCGCGCAGGCGGGGATCGCAGCCGGAGCGCTGCTCGGAGGCGCCGCGCTCGGGAACGCGGTCGGCTGGCTCGTCGGCAGCTGGGCTCGGTCGCGCGCCCATGCCACGAGAGCGGGATTCCTCGATCGCGCAGGCGGCTCGCTCGTCTCGGTCGTCGCGATGCTCGTCGCGACCTGGTTCCTCGCGCTGAACCTCGTGAGCGGGCCGCTGCCCGCCCTGTCCCGGGAGATCCGGGGCTCGGCCATCGTCCGGGGCCTGGACGCCGCCCTGCCGCCCCCGCCGTCGCTGCTCGCCGAGGTGCGCACGTTCCTCAACCGGTACGGGTTCCCGCAGGTCTTCCTCGGCCTGCCCCCCGCCCCCTCCGGGCCGGTGCGGCAGCCGGCTCCCGCGGCCGTCCGCCGCGCCATCGAAGCGGCGGAGGCGAGCACCGTGCGCGTGATCGGCCGCGCCTGCGGTCAGATCCAGTCGGGCACGGGCTTCGCCGTCTCGGACCATCGGGTGGTCACGAACGCCCACGTGGTCGCCGGGGTGACCTCGCCGGTGGTCCAGGCGCCGAACGGAAGCGCGCAAACGGCCGCCGTCGTCCTGTTCGATCCCCGCACCGACCTCGCGGTGCTCCGCATCGAGGCCGCCCCAGGACCGGCGCTCGAGCTGGCCCCTCGTCTGGTCGGGCGGGGCGCGGGCGGCGCCACCCTGGGCTATCCGGGCGGAGGGCCGCTCGCCACGGAGCCGGCCGCCGTCCGCCGCGCCATGGCCGCCCTCGGACGCGACATCTATGGCCGGAGCACGGTCGAGCGCGAGGTCTACGAACTGCAGGCGCGAGTCGAGCCCGGTGATTCCGGCGGACCGTTCGTCACCTCGGACGGAACGGTCACCGGGGTCGTGTTCGCGGCCTCGACCACCGACCCCGACGTCGGGTACGCGATCGCCTCGACCGAGGTCCTCAGGGACCTCCGGAGCGTGCACGGTGGCGCTCCCACCTCCACGGGTCCCTGTCTCCGCTGAGACGTCAAGCGCCCGCCCCCTCCACCCGACGGGGGATGGCCGATCGGCCCTCTCCAGAGCGAACGCCCCGGCCCCGATGCATCGGGTATGCGAGCGGGCGAGAGGTCGAACCCGGAGGCCGGCGACGTCGCGACGGTCTCCCGCGGGCAGGACCTGCCGGGCGGGAGCGCCCGCGCCGCGCGGGGCGGTCTCGTCCTGGCCCTCGTCCTCGCGATCTCGCTCGGCGGCGTCGCCGGGGCCCAAGTCGGCTCGTCGGGTCGAGGGCCGTCCTCCCATCGGGGCGCGCGAACCGTTCGTCCAGACCCGAGCTCCCGGCCTCCCGTGGGACCACCCGTGCGCCCGAACGCGTTCGCGCCGGCACCGGCCGCTCACCGAACCCGTCCCAGCCTGCTCGTCCGCGTGCGCGGCCCGATGCCCGCCACCGCCCGGCCGGGGGGCGGACGGGTGGTCGGCAGCGTCCCCGCCACCTCCCGCTACTACCACGTGCCGCTCGTGGCCTGGGTGATCCGCACGGCCGACCACGGCCGGTTCGGCCTGGTGAGCCTGCCCTACCGTGGGGCGCGGCAAGCGGGGTGGATCCCGCTCGACGGGCTTCCCCGGTCGCGAACCCCGATCGAGGTCCGGATCGATCTTTCGCGGCACGAGCTCGTCGTCGAGCGCCTCGGCCGGGTGATCCTGCGGGCTCCGGCTGCCACCGGCGCCGCCGGCTCCCCCACCCCGCCCGGGCGATACTTCGTCACGGACCGCGTCCCCTTCCCGGCCGGAAGTCCCTACGGGACATTCGCCTTCGGGCTCTCTGGGATCCAGACCCACCTGCCGCCCGGCTGGACCGGGGGCGATCAGCTCGCGATCCACGGCACGAACGACCCCGGTTCGATCGGCACCTCGGCCAGTGCCGGCTGCGTCCGCGTCGCCGAGACGGTGCTTGCCAGGCTGCGGCCGTTGCTCCGCCTCGGTACCCCGGTTGTGATCCGGCCGTAGCGGCAGCGCCGGCACCGTCCCGGGGGGCGCGGTGACTCCTCCATCACGACGCGGCTCGGGGCCGCGGCTACTCCTCCATCACGACACGGATGCGTCCCTCGCGGGAGAGCAGCGAGAAGGAGGTGATCTCGCCCTCGCGCCGGAACACCAGCGAGATCCGGCTGTCGCCCACCGACAGGTTGCGGACCTCAACGGTGTTGAGCCACGTGGGGAGGTGGGGCTTGTTCACCGTCACGAGGTTCAGGTGCGCCTGTGCCGAGAGCCCGAGCATCGCCTGCAGCATCAGGAACGGCGAGCCTGCCGCCCACGCCTGCGGCGAGCAGGCGACCGGGTAGCTCACCGGCCGGTTCGGGGTTCGCCGTGTGAAGCCGCAGAAGAGCTCGGGCAGGCGCAGGTAGTCGGCCTGGATCGCGGCGTCGAAGATCGCCGTCGCCACCCGGTTGGTGGAGCGGGCGAACCCGTAGCGCTTGAGCCCGGCGGCGATCAGCGCGTTGTCGTGCGGCCACACCGAGCCGTTGTGGTAGCTCATCGGGTTGTAGGCCGCGGCGGCCTTGCTGAGGGTTCGGATGCCCCACCCGCTGAACATGTCCGGCGCGAGCAGCCGCTTGGCGAGGGGCGTCGCCTTGTCCTCGTCGACGATTCCGCAGTACAGGCCGTGGCCGGGGTTGGACATGATGGTTCGGACGGGACGCTTCTCGCCGTCGAGCGCGGCCGCGAAGTAGCGCTCGTCCTCCATCCAGAAGACCTCGTTGTAGCGCCGCTTGAGCTCGTGCGCCTGCGCGAGCAGGTACTCGGCGCGGCGGTCGTCGCCGAGCGCGCGGTACACGTCGGCCATCCGCACCTTGGCCAGGTACACGTACCCCTGCACCTCGGAGAGCGCGATCGGGGGCTCGGCCAGACGGCCGTCGGCGTGGACGATCGCGTCGTGCGAGTCCTTCCAGCCCTGATTGCGCATGCCGGCGGGCGACCGGGTCTGGTACTCGACGAACCCGTCCCCGTCGAGGTCGCCGTAGCGGTCGATCCACTCGAGCGCCGCCTCCGCGGCGGGAAGGAGCTTGGCGGCGAAGTCCAGATCGCCGGTCCATCGCAGGTGCTGCGCGTACACGATCAGGAACCACGGGGTCGAGTCGACCGAGCCGAAGTACGGCGTGTGCGGGACGATTCCCGCCCGGGCCAGCTCGCCCTGCCGGATCTCGTGGAGGATCTTGCCGGGCTCCTCGTCCCGCCAGTCGTCGATCCGGGTGCCCTGCCGCGCCGCGAGCAGCTCGAGCGCGTGGCGCGCCGGCATCGTGGTGACCGACAGGAGCTGGTGGGCGGAGATGAGGGAGTCCCGCCCGAAGACCGTGACGTACCAGGGGATGCCCGCCGCGAGGACGCCGCCCTCCGCCGTCTCGGTGTACAGCGCGCGCAGGTCGCGCAGGCTGCGGTCGAGCAGCTGGTTGAAGAGCTCGTTGTCCGTGACGATCTGGGTGCACTCGCGCTCCCACTCCTCGTAGGAGCGGCGCAGCTCGTGGATCGCAACGTCGAAGTCGATCGCGCCCGGGCGCTCGTCGTCCACGATCGGTTCCACGGTCAGCCCGATCAGCCGAGTCTGGTACGCGCCCAGCCGCAGGCGAAAGACCACTCGGACCAGGTCCCCGTCGACCTCAACGGCGTCGGGGGGCTGGGCGAACTCGACGAGGGTCACCCGGCGGGCTCCGTCCGCGCCGGTGGCCGCGAACTCGATCCGCTTGCCGTCGACCTTCGGGGGATCGGCCGGCGCGTGACGCTCGCGAGTCATCCCCCGGACCTCGAAGATGTCGGCGAAGTCCGCCCCGAGCGCGAACTCCAGATCGAGCGCAACCGGGGCGGCGTTGTAGTTCTTGATCCGGACGCGCTCGAACATCCGGCCGTTGATCGCCCGGATCCGACGGATGTTCAGGGTCTGCTGCGGAACGGCCAGGCGCTCGCCCTCGTAGAGGTCGGGGTTCGTCAGGTCGACGTACGACATGTAGCCGCGCTCCGAGGAGGAGGACAGCAGCACGGGATCGCGCCCCGAGAGGGTCATTCGAAAGTGCGACAGGAACCGCGTGTCCTTCGAGTACAGACCGAGCCCGTAGTCCCCGCCGTGGTCGAGGTTGCCCTCGAGGTCCGTGTAGAGGAACGTGCCCCCCTCCTTCACCGCGAGCGTCTTGCTCGCGAGGTCGGTGACGAGCACCGGCACCGGGTCCTTGAGGGGCCGGCCGGTGGGGCGGGGCTCGGGTCGTGGCTGGGGCTCTGCGCTCATACGTGTCTGTTGGGGTCTGGAGGGTCCGGGGCGTTCCGGACGCAAACCGCGCCGAGTCTAGGTTCGCCGATCGGAGCGTTCAATGACATCGGTCACACGTTCATAGTCCTGGAAGAGCCGCTCGCGGGCTCCCCGTCCGGTCCGGCGATGAGCTCGACGCCCCGGGAGCGCGGCGAGAGCCGGAGCACCCGCCATCCCTCGCCCAGCTCCGGAAGGGTCGCCGGGTCGGACGGGAACGCAAGGAGCGAGGGCCCCGCGCCCGACACGCAGACCGGTATCGAGCGCTCCAGTCGCTCGAAGACCTCCCGGACCTCCGGGACGAGCGCGAGGCGGGCGGCCTGGTGCAGCCGGTCGTGGAGCGCCACGCGCAGCAGGTCCAGGTCTCCCCGGACCAGCGCCTGAACGACGAGCGCCCCGTACGCGACGTTGGCCACCGCGTCGACGAGGGGGACCCGCTCGGGGAGGACCCCTCGGGCGTGTTCGGTCGGCACCCGGACCGACGGGATCAGCACCGTCGGCACGACCTCGGGGGCGACCTCGAATCGCCGAACGTGGCCGTCGGCGATCACGGTGAGGCCGCCGTAGACGGCCGGAGCCGCGTTGTCGGGGTGTCCTTCGAGCTCCGCGGCGCAGGCGAAGGTGGCGTACGGGTCGTCCCCGAGCCCCGCGTCGCCGAGCAGCGCGCTCGCCAGCGCCGTCCCGGCCACGGCGGCCGCGGACGAGGAGCCCAAGCCCCGCTCGAGTGGGATCCGGTTCACGCCGTGGAGGGCGAACGGAGGGATGGCCGCACCGGGATGGAGCTTGGCCTGCCGACGGAGCGTGTGGACGATCGCCCGGCTCACGGCATCGGTGCCGTCGGTCGGAAGCTCGTCCTCTCCCTCCCCCTCCCAGCTGATGCCTGGCTCGAGCCCGGTGTCGATCGTCACCTCGTTGCAGAGATCGAGCGCGAGACCGAAACAGTCGAACCCGGGACCGAGATTGGCGGACGTCGCCGGGACGCGCGCGGTGAGCCGCATCGCCTACACGCCGAGCTCGGCGGCGACCGCGGCAGGGTCCGCGGGGACGGTCGGTGGGTGGCCGGCGCCGGCGATGGCCCACTCCGGGTCCTTCAGCCCGTGGCCGGTGAGGACGCAGACGGCGGTGGCGCCCCGCGGGAGCGTTCCCTCAGCCGCGTGGTGGAGCAGACCGGCCACCGATGCGGCGGAGGCGAGCTCGGCGAACAGGCCCTCGCGGGCCAGCCGACGGTAGGCCGCCAGGATCTCGCGGTCGGTCACGGCATCGATCGCTCCCTCCGACTCCCTGGCCGCGGCCACCGCCTTGTCCCATGAGGCTGGATTCCCGATCCTGATCGCCGTCGCGATCGTCGAGGGGTTCGACACGGGCTCGCCGCGGACGATCGGCGCGGCGCCGGCCGCCTGGAACCCGAACAAGCGCGGCGGCTCGGCGATCACGCCGTCACGGAGATACTCGGAGTACCCCATCCAGTGGCTGGAGATGTTCCCGGCGTTGCCCACCGGGACGAAGTGGAGGTCGGGAGCTCGACCGAGCGCGTCGCACACCTCGAACGCGAGCGTCTTTTGACCCTCGAGGCGGAAGGGGTTCACGGAGTTCACGAGCGTCACCGGGTAGTGGGCCGCCAGATCCTGCGCGAGCGCGAGCGAGTCGTCGAAGTTGCCGTCGACTTCCAGGACGCGCGCGCCGTGGATCAGCGTCTGCGCCATCTTGCCGAGCGCGATCTTGCCCTTCGGCACCAAGACGGCGCAGGTGAGCCCCGCCTTGGCGGCGTAGGCTGAGGCCGACGCGCTCGTGTTGCCGGTGGAGGCGCAGACGACGGCCTTCGAACCCTCCTCGAGCGCCTTGGAGATCGCGAGCGTCATCCCGCGGTCCTTGAACGAGCCGGTGGGATTGGCACCCTCGAACTTCAGGAGGACCTCGCAGCCGGTCTCGGTCGAGAGCGACTCCGAGCGCACCAGCGGCGTCCCTCCTTCGCCCAACGTGACGACCGGCGTCGCGTCGCTGACGGGCAGGCGGTCCCGGTACTCGCGGATGATCCCGCGCCATTGAGCCGTCATTCCTCGGCCTCCACCCGGAGGATGCTTCGGACCTCCTCGACGACCTTCACGTTGCGCAGCTCCGACACGGCTCGCTGGAACGCGCCCTCGCGCGCGCGGTGCGTGACGAACACGAGCTGCGCGTCCTCGCCGGTTCCCTCCTGCCACACGCTCTTGATCGAGACCCGATTGTGCCCGAAGACGCTCGCGATCTCGGCGAGGACGCCGGGCCGGTCCTCCACCCGCAGGAGGATGTAGTACTGGCCCTCCATCTCGTCCATGGGCCGGATCGTCCGCTCGAGGAAGCAGGTGCACCCCACGCCGCGCGTCCCCGCGATCAGGTTGCGGGCCACGCTCACCAGGTCGCCCACGACGGCCGTCGCCGTGGCGTCGCCCCCGGCGCCGCGCCCGTAGAACATCAGTTCGCCGATCTTCGGACCCTCGAGGAACACGGCGTTGAAGGCGTCCCGAACCGCCGCCAGCGGGTGGGCCGCGGGAATCATCGCGGGGTGCACGCGCGCGGCGATCCGCTCCCCGTCGAGCTCCGCGATCGCGAGGAGCTTGATCACGTAGCCGAGCCGCCGGGCGAACTCCACGTCCTCGCTCGTCACCCTGCGGATGCCCTCGCGGAAGACGTCGCCGGCCACCACTCGGGCGTTGAACGCGATCGACGCGAGGATTGCGCACTTGGCGGCGGCGTCGTGTCCCTCGACGTCGGCCGACGGGTCGGCTTCCGCGTACCCGAGTCGCTGTGCCTGCGCGAGCGCGTCCGCAAAGGGGAGCCCCTCCTCGGTCATGCGGGTGAGGACGTAGTTGGTGGTCCCGTTCACGATGCCGATCACGCGGGAGATGCGCTCGCCGGTCAACGACTCCTTGATCGGCCGGATGAGCGGGATGCCCCCGCCCACCGACGCCTCGAAGTACAGGTCGAGCCCCGCCGCATCGGACGCGTCGAACAGCTCGCGCCCCCGCGTGGAGACGAGCTCCTTGTTGGCGGTCACGACGGGCTTGCCGCGGTCGAACGCCGCCAGCACGAGGCTGCCGGCCGGCTCGACCCCTCCGAGGAGCTCGCACACGATGTCCACGTCGGGGTCGCCCACGACCTCCATCGGGTCCGTCGTGAACCGGTCCCCGCCGAGCGGCACCGCTCGCGGACGATCGAGGTCGCGCACGGCGACCCGGGCGATCTCGAGCCGACACCCCGCGCGCCGGGCGATCTCCTCTCGGTGCTCGTCGAGGAGCCGCGCGACGGCCGACCCCACCGTTCCGCAGCCGAGCATCCCGACCCGCAGCGTCCGCTGCCTCACCCCACCACCTCCCCCGCGTCGGAGCCCGTGCCCGGCTCGCCCAGCCAGGCCGCCATCAGGATCTCGTCCTCGTAACCGTAGGACTTCTTCGCGTGCCGGACGAGCCTCCCCTCCTCGACGAAGCCGAACTTCCGGTACAGCGCCATTGCGGCGACGTTGTGCGGGTACACGGTGAGCTCCACGCGCTCGACGCCGACGCTTCGAGCCCATCGCAGCGCCTCGTCCATCAGGGCCGACCCGATCCCGCGCCCCCGGCGGTCCCGCGTGACGAACATGCCGAGCGTCGCCACGTGACGCGTCGACTCGTGCGCGTCGCGCCGGATCGAGAGGCCGCCCACCACGCGACCCTCCTCGACGGCGACCAGGTGCGCTCCCTCGCCCGTCCACGAGCGCCGAAAGCGCCTGCGGAGCTCGCGGGGCGAGTGCCGCACCTGCTCGGTCTGGATGTAGCGCCGCTCCGCGGCGACGCTCGCGTAGGCATGGAGGTACGAGGCGGCGTCCCGGGCGACGGCCGGGCGCACGACGACCCCCGGCGGCGGCTGCGACCGCGCGGCGGGCGGCGGCGAGGACTCGAGCCGTTCGAGATCGACGGCATCCTCGCGCCGGAGCCAGAGACGCGGACGGCCACCGCGCACCGCGACCACCGCGGGGCGGCCCACGCGGTTGTAGGTGCTCGCCATCGAGTACGTGTACGCGCCGGTCGCGGCGACGGCGAGCAGGTCGCCGCGGGCGACCGGGAAGGGCAGCTCCACGTCCCGGGCGAGCACGTCGCCGGACTCGCAGTGGCGGCCGACGACGTCGACGCGGACGGTCGACCCGGGCCGCGGTGGTCCCGCCGGCGCGACCGTATAGCGGGCCCCGTACAGCATCGGCCGGATGTTGTCGGACATGCCGCCGTCGACGGCGACGAGCGTTCGTCCGTCCGACTCCTTCACGGTTCCGACGCGGTACAGGGTCACCATCGCCGCGCCGACCACGGAGCGGCCGGGCTCGACGAGAACGTGCGGGATCGGCAGCCCGCGAGCCACCGCCCCCTCGCGGATGCGCGCGAGCAGGGCGGGGGCCAGCGCGTCGAGCTCCAGCGGGCGCTCGTCCGTGTAGGCGACGCCGAACCCGCCCCCCAGGTCCACGATCTCGGCCTCGAACCCGACCTCCGCCCGCAGCCGTTCGAGCAGATCGAGCACGACCTCCACCGCCGCAAGGTACGGCTCGGCCTCCAGGACCTGGGAGCCGATGTGGGCGTGGATGCCGACCGGCCGCACGTTCGGCAGCTCCGTCGCGCGCCGGAGGGCGTCCGGCACGACCTCGAGCGGCATCCCGAACTTCGTGCCCGCTCCTCCGGTCTGGATGGCCCGGTGGGCCCCTGCCCCGATGCCCGGGATCACGCGCAGGAGGACCGCCTGGGTGGCTCCCACCCGCCGGGCGGCCCGGTCCAGTCGCTCCAGCTCCTCGGGGTTGTCCACGTTCACGAGCCACACGCCGGAGGCGACGGCGAGCTCGAGCTCCTCGTCGGACTTGTTGTTGCCGTGAACCGCGATGCGGTCGCCCCGCACTCCGGCGCGCAGGCAGGCCTCGAGCTCCCCTCCCGTCGCGACGAGCACGTTGAGGCCCTCTGCGGCGACCAGCCGGATCATCTGCCTCGACGTGAACGCCTTGACCGCGTAGAGCGGGTGCGGGAAGAGCGCGGCGAACGACCGGCACCGCGCCCGCACGTGCTCCTCGTCGACGACGAGCAGGGGCGTACCGAACTCGTCGGCGAGCTCGCGCGCCGACACGCCGCCCACGGCGAGGCCCTCCGGCCCGAAGCGCGCGCTTGCGGGCCAGGGGCCGGTGGGCTCAGGCATCGACGCGCTCCATCGACTCGGGGGCCGAGACGCCGAGCAGGGCGAGCACGTTCGCGATCGCCTGGCGGGCGGCGGCGCAGAGCCACAGTCGCGCCTGGGTCCTCGCGTCGTCGTCCGTGACCACCCGGCACTCCGTGTAGAAGCGGTGGAACCTGGCCGCGAGGTCCTGGGCGTAGTGCGTGAGGCGGTGCGGAGCGCGAAGCTCGGCGGCCTCCGAGACTCGGCCGGGAAGCTCCGCGATCCCGCCGAGCAGGTCGACCTCGGTCTCGTGGTCGAGCACCGACAGGTCCACCTCGTGGATCGGACGAAGCGCCACTCCGCGGGCCGAGGCGTGGCGCAGGATGCTCGAGATGCGCGCGTACCCGTACTGCACGTAGAACACCGGGTTGTCCATGGACCGACGCTTCACCTCCTCGAGGTCCACCTCGAGCGGCGCGTCGTTCGAGCGCAAGAGCAGCGTGAAGCGGAGGGCGTCGGTCCCGACCTCGTCGATCAGCTCGTCGAGCGTGAGAAACGTCCCGGCGCGCTTGCTCATGCCGACCGCCTCCCCCCCGCGGGTGAGCGAAACCCACTGGTACAGCACGATCTCCACGGCGTCGGGGTCGTAGCCGAGCGCCCGCGCAGCTCCCTTGACGCGAAGGACGTCCCCGTGGTGGTCGGCGCCCCAGACGTAGATCAGGCGATCGAATCCTCGGGAGAACTTGTCGATCAGGTAGGCGCAGTCGGCGGCGAAGTAGGTCGGGGCGCCGTTCGAGCGGATCAGCACGCGGTCCTTGTCGTCGCCGAACGCGGTCGCCCGGAAGAAGACGGCCCCCTCGTGGTCGTAGGCGTACCCGGCCTCGCGGAGGCGACGCACCGCCTCGGCGATCTCGCCGGAGTCGTGGAGCGTGCGTTCGGAGAAGTAGGCATCGAACCGGACGCCGAATCGCTCGAGGGTCGCCTTGATCATCCCCAGCATGCGGGCGGCACCCTCGTGGAGCAATCGCGCGCGTCGCTCCTCGGGCGGCAGGTCGGCCAGCGCCTCTCCGAAGGTCTCGAGGATGCCGCGCGCCAGGTCGATCACGTAGGACCCGTGGTAGCCGTCGTCCGGCACCTCGGCCGGCCGGCCGAGCAGCTCCAGGTACCGAGCCTCGACCGACGCCCCGAACAGGTCCATCTGACGGCCCGCGTCGTTGAAGTAGTACTCGCGCTCCACGCGCCACCCGGCGGCCTCCATCACGCTGGCGATCGCGTCGCCGATCACGGCGTTGCGCGCGTGGCCGATGTGGAGGGGCCCGGTCGGGTTCGCGGAGACGTGCTCCACCTGGACCGACCGGCCGGTGGGCTCCGCCCGTCCGAACGTCGGCCCGCGGGCCACCACCTCACGCAGCACGTCGTGGAGCCACCGCTCGCGAAGGAAGAGGTTCACGAAGCCGGGGCCGGCAACCTCGGCCCGCGCGACGAGCTCGTCCTCCGGGAGGTGGCGGACGAGGACCTCCGCGACCTCACGCGGCGGTCGGCCGACCCGGCCGGCGAGGACGAGGGCGACGTTGGTGCTGAAGTCGCCGTGCTCCTTCTGCCTGGAGCGCGTGAGCTCGATCACCGGGCGGTCGTCTTGCAGGCCGAGCTCGCGAGAGGCGAGCTCGAGCGCGTCCCGCAGCAGGTTGGTGAGCCGGTCCTCGATCATCGACGGGTCGGGCGAGCGCTAGGCCCGCTTCGTCCGGTCCAGGGCGCGGCGGACGATCTCCACCAGGTGCGCGGGGTCGAACGGCTTGGTGACGTACTCGTCCACGCCGAGAGCGTATCCGCGCTGGCGATCCTCGTCCTGGGCCCGCGCCGACAGGAAGATCACCGGGATGTGCGACACGGCGGGGTTCGCCTTGAGCTGTCGGGCGACTTCCCACCCGTCCAGTCCCGGCATCATCACGTCGAGCACGACGACGTCCGGCCGGTGCTCGCGGACCTTCAGGAGCGCCTCCTCCCCGCGGGAGGCGGCGTCGACCTCGTAGCCCTCGAGCCGGAAGTTGATCTGGAGGAGCCGAACGATCACCGGGTCGTCGTCGACGATCAGGATCCGGGGTTTGGGAGTGGCCTCCACGATCGCAGCATATCGGAGCGACCTCGGGCTCCGGCCGAACCCAAGGGGGCCGTTGCTAGACTTCGGAGCGAGCCCTCGTAGCTCAGCGGATAGAGCGCCGGCCTCCGGAGCCGGGTGCGCAGGTTCGAGTCCTGCCGAGGGCACCAGGGAGCTCCCGCGGAGCTTCCCGGTGGCGATTCGGGAGGGCTTTGGGATCCGGTCACCGGCGAGACCACGCCCTTTCCCGCCGGGCGGGGCCTCGACCTGTCGAGCCTCTCGTGGACCCCGCATGGGCATCGCTTCGCCGCCGTGCGAGACGTCGGAACAACCAGCGAGATCGTCCTCGGGGCGGCCTCCGGCCGGATCGTGCGCCGCATCCCGCTCCCACGAAGGGCAGACGGTGTGCCGACCTGGTCTGCCGATGGAGATCGGCTCGCCTTCCTCGTTCCCGGATCCGGGAGAGACGGCTACCTGCACGCGGCGCTGCACGTGTTCGATCGCTCGAGCGGCGCTGACACCGTCGTCGCCGAGGATCTGCCCGATCCGTGGTGGGCATCCTGGTCCCCCGACGGTCGATGGCTCCTGGTTACTGGACGTGCCCGGTGGTTGTTCATCGCGACGGACGGCAGCGCCCAGATCAGGTATCCGTCGCTAGGGGCGTTCCCTAGGTGGTACGGCCCGTCGAGTCCCTCGCTCTCCATCCAGATACCGGTCTGTTGATGGCGGAAGACGGCCCCGGCCCCGCAACGTCCCGCAAGGTGCCGCCTACGGACCGGCGAACCACTCCTCCCGCCGCGGGAACAGGCGCGTGTCCGTGAGCACGTTCAGGACCCGGCGCGCCTGCGAGAACTCGTGGGCGATCTCCTCGAGGGCGCGAACGAGGTCGGTGCGCGGCTCCGGAGCCGCGGCGAGCGCCATCCGGTAGGAGCGGCGGCCCAGCCGTTCGAGGAGCCCGATCCCTCCGGGCGGGGGCTCGGGCTCCTCCTCCGGGCCGTCTCGCATCTGCTCGAGCAGTCGCTCCAGGCGCTGAACCTGGACCGGCCGGAACAGTCGCTCCGCGGCGAAGTCGGGGAAGACCCCCGAGAGGAACAGCGCCAGGTCCCCTAGCCGCCGGTACACCGCCGGGCGTTCCGCCGGGCCAACCACGTCGAGGAGGCCCGCCAGGCGCCCGGGGTCCAGCTCGTTGAACCGGCGCCTGGCCCAGCCCCGGCGCCCGCGAACCCACACGACCCCCGAGGCGACGTGCGTGTACGAGGCCAGCACGTCGGCGAGGAAGACCCGGCGCCGCACGTCGTTCAGGAACGTGCGGAGCGGCCCGACGGCGAACACCGGCAGCCGCTGCCTCGGCCCGATCCACTCCCAGACGAACGGCGCGTCCTCCAGCGTCCTGGCCGTCGCGGTGAGCAAGACGGAAAACACCAGGAAGGGGCTGGCGTGCACGAACGGGTGATCCGACCACGGGGCGAACAGCGCATCGAAGACCTCGGATCGACCGATCAGCTCGTCGATCCTCGCCGGCTCCGCGCGGAGCCGCGCGACCGCCTCGGCGGGCCCGCGGAACGCGCCGACCGCGCCGGCGAGAAAGGCCAGGTCGCGGTCGCTCAGCCGTTCGAGGTAGAGGTGCGCACCCATCACACACCGGTCCCCGGATGGCCCGAGCTCGCCTCGCGGCCGTCGGATCGCTCGCGGCCTCCGTATCGAAGGTAGCAGCCGCGTGCGCCAGGGTCACCGGCCGGGAGCTCGATCGCGACCGGCGGTCTACCGGGACGGGGCGCCCTCCCCCGATGCAAGCTCGATCCGGACCTCGGGTGCCTGCCGGATGGAGTTGTGTACGGTGCAGTGCTCCACCACCGCCCGAAGTCCCTCGCGGCGCTCGTCGGGGAACCCCGCGGGAAGCAGCACCCGGAGCTCGACCTCGGAGACCCGGGCCGGGCGGTCGGTCGAGAAGGAGAACTCGCACTCGACGGCGAGCCCGTCCAGAGGCAGCCCGTGGCGCCTCAGGAAGCGCTCGGCGTAGAACCCGACGCACGCGGCGAGCCCGCCGACGAAGAGCTCCGTCGGGGTTGGACCCAGGTCGCCGCCTCCGTCCTCGACCGGCTGGTCGAGGACGATCTCATGCCCCCGCACCGCCATGCGGAGGCGGTCACCGCCCTCGTAACGCACCTCGATCCGCGACATCTGCCCCGCACCTCCGCGACGGCTTTCGGATCGAGCCTGCGGGCTCGTCCGGAACGCGGCTGAGGGCGAAGGGCCCGGCTCGGGTGGCGCGAAGGACCCCAGTCCGAGCTGCCGGATCGGCGAGCGGATCGGGCCAGCGGAGCGCGACCCGGTGCCAAGCCCGCTGGTATCGTTCGCGGCCGTATGGCTCGCGGACTTCGAGAGGCGGTCGCGGAGCTCGCCCCCGCGATGCGGGAGGACCTGGAGCGTCTCGTGCGCATCCCCTCGGTCGCCTTCGACGGGTTCGACCCCGCGCAGGTTCGGCGCTCGGCCGAGGCCACCGCCGACATCCTGGGCTCGGCCGGACTCGGCGGCGTGCGGCTCATCGAGCTCCCCGGCGACCACCCCGCGGTCTTCGGGCAGGTGGACGGTCCGGCGGGATCTCCGACCGTCCTGCTGTACGCCCACCACGATGTGCAACCCTCTGGCCCCGAGGAGCTGTGGGACACCCCGCCCTTCGAGCCGATCGAGAAGGACGGTCGGCTGTTCGGACGGGGTGCCGCCGACGACAAGTCCGGCATCGTGATCCACGCGGCCGTGCTGCGGGCGTTCGAAGGGCGGCCACCCGTCACCGTCAAGGTGATCGTGGAAGGCGAGGAGGAGGCCTCGACCGAGAACCTCCCGAATCTCGTCCGCGGCAACCGCGAGCTGCTCGAGGCCGACGTGATCGTCGTCGCGGACTCCGGCAACTGGCGCACCGGCGAGCCCACGCTCACGACGACGCTCCGCGGCGTCGTCGACTGCGTCGTCGAGGTTCGAACGATGGAGCTCCCGGTGCACAGCGGCATGTACGGCGGCGCCGCGCCGGACGCGCTCATGGCGCTGATTCGGATGCTCGCGACGCTCCAGGACGAGCGCGGCTCGGTCGCGGTCGCCGGACTGACCTCCGCCCCGTGGCACGGCGTCGCCTATCCGGAGGACGCGTTCCGCACGGAGGCCGGCCTGCTCCCCGGAGTCGAGCTCGTCGGCGAGGGCCCGCTCTCGGAGCGACTGTGGACCAAGCCCTCGATCAACGTCATCGGGATCGACGCTCCGGCCGTCCACGGGTCCCGGAACATCCTGGTCGATCGCGCTCGAGCCCGGATCAGCCTGCGGATCCCGCCGGGCGAGGACCCCAAGCGCGCGCTCGACCTCCTCACCGCGCACCTCGAGGCGGCGGCGCCCTGGGGGGCGCGCGTGCAGGTCACGCGCGGGAACCCCGCGAAGGGCTTCGCCGCGCCGACCGAAGGGCCCGCGCACCGAGCGGCTCGAGCCGCGCTCGCCGAAGCCTACGGTCGCGAGGTGGTCGAGATGGGAAGCGGGGGGTCCATCCCCCTGGTCCCGGCGCTCACGGAGACCTTCCCCGAGGCCGAGCTCCTGCTTCTCGGCGCGATGGACGACCGCTCCAACATCCACGCGCAGAACGAGAGCGTCGACCTTGCCGAGCTCGGGAGGGCGACCCTCGGACAGGCCCTGATGCTCGAGCGCCTGGCCGCCGGCGGCTGACCCGCGGCCCCCTCCTGCTGCTAAGGTGGCGACGATGGACCAGCACCCCGAGCCGCGACCCGCGCCCTCGCAGCCTCCCGGCCCGTCCCAGGGCCGGCAGGAGGCCCCGCAGGAGGCCATCACGCAGCCGGCCAAGCTGCTCCGGATCGCGAGCATGGTGCGGGAGCTGCTCGAGGAGACTCGGGCCGCGTCGATCGACGAACCCGGGCGGATCCGCCTTCGCGAGATCTACGAGCGCTCTGTCGGCGAGCTCCGGGAGGTCCTCTCCCCCGACCTGCAGGAGGAGCTCGCGATGCTCGCCCCGCCGATGGAGGGCGTGCCGACCGAGGCGGAGATCCGGGTGGCGCAGGCCCAGCTCGTCGGCTGGCTCGAAGGCCTGTTCCACGGCATCCAGGCCGCGCTATTCGCGCAGCAGGCCGCGGCGCGGGCGCAGTTCGAGGAGCTCCGTCGCCGCGGGCTGATGCCCGGCCAGCCGCAGGCCCCGCAGGAGGAGCAGCGCAGCCCCGGGCAGTACCTCTAGGCGGCAGGGACCCCTAGGCCGTGTGGCCAGCGTTACGAGCGGACAGTTTGCGGGATGAACTCATCGAGGTCCCATCCTTTCGCGACGAGGAGCTCGGGGCAATCGGCGTAGAAGATCTCGGCGGG
>JAJPHY010000068.1 GCA_021325015.1 Actinomycetota bacterium
AGGTCGTGGCCGTCGATCTGCCCGCCCTTGCCGTCGAAGTTGCCGTCGAGGTAGTCGATGGCGAGCTGGACGCCGTGCTGGCTGTCCAGGCCGAGCGAGGCCACGTCACCGGAGATGGCCAGGAGCGTGCCGATCTTGATCGGCTCGCCCTTCTGATAGGTGACGCACCCGAACGGATCTGAGTTGCACTGCTCCTGGACGTTCGAGCCGCCGCCGCCCCCGCCTCCGCCGGCGTTGGTGCTCTTGTTGCTGCATGCCGCCGCCAGCAACGTGAACGCGCCGAGCAGCGCGACCACAGAGAGCCAACTGCGCTTCCTCATCTACCCCCCTCTCTCGCGCCGGCGCATGCCCGCGACGCCGGCGACCGTCCCCTCGTGTTCGGTCCCTCCATCGGCCGTCCCGGGTACCCGATCCGTCCCCCGAGAACCTCCTTTCCCCTGCCGTTGGCCGGACGGTCTACCACAATCGGCCCACCGAGGAAAGCGAACCTCCTGCACGGTCCTACGTGTGTCGAGGCCGCTCCGGCCTGCGCCGCGGCCGGATCAACCGACGCTTCCGACGGCCGACCGGTAGGCCGCCGCCAGCTCGACCGCCCGATCCCGCTCGCCGGCAACGAGGTGGCGCACGATCGCGCTTCCGACGACGACCCCGTCGGCGAAGCGGCAGGCGTCGGCGGCCTGGCCCGGCGAGCCGATCCCCACCCCTACGAGGAGCGGCCGGTCGGTGAGGGGCCGGAGCGCCGCGACCACCTCCCGGGCCGTCCCGGCCAGACGCTCGCGCTCGCCGGTCACCCCGTACGTCGAGACGCAGTAGACGAAGCCGCGGGAGGCGTTCGCGATGCGGCGCAGGCGCTCCTCGGACGAGCCCGGAGCCGCGAGGAACACCGGCGCGACCGCCCGCTCGGCGCACCGGGCCGTCCACTCCTCGGCCTCGTCGACGGGCAGGTCGGGAACGATGATTCCGGACACCCCGCTGTCGGCGGCCGCCGCGACGAAGGCGGCCTCGCCCCGGCGCAGCACCGGGTTCAGGTAGGTCATCAGGACCACCGGAACGCGAAGGTCGGCCTCGGCCACCGTGTCGAGCACGTCTCCCGGCCGGGCACCCCGCTCGAGCGCGATCCGCGAGGCCTCCTGGATGACGCCCCCGTCCATCACCGGGTCGGAGAACGGGATCCCAACCTCCACCGCGTCCGCACCGGCCTCCTCGAGCGCTCGGAGCAGCGCCGCATCGACCCCCGGCAGCCCGCCCGTCACGTACGGCACGAACGCCCGCCCGCCGGCCGACCGCCGGGCGCGCAGCGTGGACTCGAGGTCAACCACCGCTCGCCCCGGCGAGCGCCGCCCGCACCGTATCGAGGTCCTTGTCGCCCCGGCCGGAGAGGCAGACGAGGACCGAGGACCCCTCGGGAAGCGGTCGGCGCAGGAGCCAGCCGATCGCGTGGGCGGGCTCGAGGGCGGGCAGGATGCCCTCGAGCTCGGACAGCGCCCGGAAGCCCTCGAGCGCCTCCACGTCGCTCGCCGAGACGTACTCGGCGAGTCCCCGTTCCTTCAGGAACGCGTGCTCGGGCCCCACGCCCGGATAGTCGAGCCCGGCCGAGATCGAGTGCGTCCCGGCGACCTGCCCGTCCTCGTCCTGGAGCAGGTACGAGAAGGCCCCGTGCAGGACCCCCGGCCGCCCGAGGGTGAGCGAGCGACAGTGATCGCCAAGCCCGTCGCCCCGGCCGCCGGCCTCGACGCCCACGAGCCGAACCCCCGGAAGGCCGGCGAACGCCGTGAACATCCCGATGGCGTTGCTGCCTCCCCCCACGCAGGCGACGACGGCGTCCGGATCCCGCCCCTCCGCTTCCCGGAACTGCCTCCTCGCCTCGTCCCCGATCACCCGCTGGAGGTCGCGTACGAGCCTCGGGAACGGATGCGGTCCCACCGCCGAGCCCAGGACGTAATGGGTCTCTCGAACGCTCGCGGCCCAGTCGCGGAGCGCCTCGTTGATCGCCTCCTTCAGCGTCCGCGATCCCGCCGTGACCGGCACCACCTCGGCTCCGAGCAGGCGCATCCGCGAGACGTTGACGGCCTGGCGGATCGTGTCCTCCTCCCCCATGTACACGACGCACGGCAGGCCGAACAGCGCGCAGGCGGTCGCCGTGGCCACGCCGTGCTGCCCGGCTCCGGTCTCGGCGATGATCCGGCGCTTGCCGAGGCGTTTGGCGAGCAGCACCTGTCCGATCGTGTTGTTTATCTTGTGGGCGCCGGTGTGGTTCAGATCCTCGCGTTTGAGGTAGATGCGGTACCCGGTTCGCTCGGACAGGCGGGGCGCGAACGTGAGCGCCGACGGCCTGCCGACGTAGTCGCGAAGGAGCGTTTCGAGCTCCCCTCGGAAACGGGGGTCGTCTCGGAGGGTGGTCCAGGCGGCGTCGAGCTCGTCCAGGGCGGGCACGAGCACCTCGGGCACGTAGCGTCCGCCGAAGCCTCCGAAGCGGCCGCGGGCATCGGGCCGGGCCGGCGTCGGGACGCTCACGCCGCCCCCCGGAGCTCGCGGATCGCGCCCGCGGGATCGGCCGCGCGCATCAAGGCCTCGCCCACGAGCAGCGCCCGGACGCCGGCTTCGAGCGCGCGCTCCACGTGCTCGCGCGTGGAGATGCCGCTCTCGAGCAGCGCCAGGCGATCCGGGGGAACGCGGCGAACCAGGCGGAGCGCCCGCTCCAGGTCCACCTCGAGCGTCTCCAGATCGCGGGCGTTCACCCCGATCACGAGCGCGTCCGAGGCGAGCGCCCGCTCGAGGTCGTTCTCGGTGTGGGTCTCGAGCAGCAGCCCCAAGCCGAGGTCCCGGCCCGTCGCCACCATGGCGGTCAGCTCGGCATCCGAGAGAGCGGCCGCGATCAGCAGGACGGCGTCGGCACCTTCGGCGCGGGCCTCGATGAGCTGCGCCGGGTGGATGAGGAAGTCCTTGCGGAGGACGGGAAGGCGCGTCGCCGCCCGTGCCGCGCGGAGGTCGGCGAGCGACCCGTCGAAGTGGTGGGGCTCGGTCAGGACCGAGAGGGCCACGGCGCCGCCGGCCTCGTAGGCGCGAGCCTGGCTCGCCGGCTCGGTCTCCGCGATCGAGCCGGCCGAGGGGGACGCGCGCTTGATCTCGGCGACGATCGCCGGCGGCTCGGCCAGGCGAAGCGCCTCCTCGAACCCCCGCGTGGGGGGTCGGTGCATCGCGCGGGCCAGGAGGCTCGACTCGTCGAGCGGCGCCCGACGCAGGTCGGACCGGACGCGCTCGACCACCTCGGAGAGGAACCCCATGGTCGGGGAAGTCTACGCGGCGCCGTCCACGGGAGTCGGCGGTCCGGGATCCGCCTCGGCCGCCGCCGCGAGCAGGCCGGAGAGATTCACCCCCTCGTACAGGGCCCGTCCGACCACGACCCCCGCGATCGCGGCCTCGAGCGCCAGCCGGCGCACGTCCCCCGCGTCCCGGACGCCTCCCGCCACGATCACCGGACGCCCGGTCGCCCGCGCGAGGTCGGCGGCACCCGACAGGTCCGGTCCGGCCAGGTTGCCGACCCGGCCGACCGGCGTGAGGAGGAAGCGTTCGACCGGCAGCTCCCGGAGCCAGGCGAGCGCCTCGCGGAGCGAGAGGTCGAGCGGTCCGGCCCCGCGCGGGCGGATGGCGGCGCCGTCGGCCTCGATCCCGACGACGAGCGCGGCGCCGAAGCGCTCGACGAGGTCCGCGGTCGCGGCGCGGTCGGCGAGCGCCGCCGAGCCGAGCACGACGCGCGAGGCGCCCGCGGCGAGCGCCTCCTCGACGTGCGCCGGAGTGGTGACGCCGCCGCTCGCCTGGATCCGCACGCCCATCCCGCAGGCGGCGTGCAGCAGGTCGAGGTTGCGCGCGACCCCCGAGCGCGCACGGTCGACGTCCACCACGTGGAGCCACCCGGCGCCGGCCGCGACGAACGCCTGGGCAGCGGCGAGCGGGTCGCCGCCGAACGCAGACACCGGCTCCGCGCCCCGGATGGAGGTGCGGACGAGCCGTCCCCCCGCCACGTCCACCGCCGGAATGACCTCGAACGACACGCGAGCAGGGTACCCGAGGTTCAGGCGGGGTCCCTCGATCAGGCGGTCGGCGAGCCGACCGCCTGGGCCCTCCGCTCCTCGGTCGTTTCCGGAACGCTCAGGAGCCCGGGCGCCGGCTCGCGGAGCTCCTCGACCCGCGCCGCGGTCGGACCGAGCAGCAGCCGCAGCTCGGAGAGCAGCCCGGCTCCCGGGTGCACCCGGTAGCTGCCCACGTCGAGCGGGGTGACGCCACGCGACGAGTGGTACCGGACGCGGACCGGCGCCGGGCCCGCGTGCGCGGCGAACAGGTCCTTGAGCTTGGCGATCACCGCGTTCGTGCAGCTCGCGGCGGGCAGGTCGACGACGAGCACGGCGCCTTGGGGGGCTCGGGCCGCGGAGAGTCCGAGCTCGGGCTCGCGGATCTCGACCGCCCGGAGCTGGAGCTCGCGGCCTCGCAGGTCGACGCGACCCTTGACGAGCACGATCGCGTCCGGCTCCACGAGATGGGGCACCTGCTCGTACACGTTCGGGAAGGCCACCACCGCGACCCCGCCCGCCAGATCCTCGAGCCGGAACAGCGCGTAGGGCTCGCCCCGCTTGGTGTAGCGACGGGCGACCGAGGCGACGATCCCACCGACCGTGACCAGGTCGCCGTCACCCAGGCCGGCGACGTCGGCGACCTCCATGTCGGTCTGCGCGGCGAGGGCGTGGCGGACCTCCAGCAGGGGATGGTCGGTGACGTACTGGCCGAGCATCTCCTTCTCGAGACGAAGCAGCGTGCGCTTGTCGAACTCCTCCCCCTCGAGCGCGGACTCGTCGATCTCCGTCGCCGCCTGCTCGCCGCCGCCGAACAGCGAGAACTGCCCGAGCGCCTCGGCCTTGCGCTCCGCGAGGATCGGCCCGGAGACCTTCTCGTGCGACTCCGCCAGCGCCTTGCGCGCGTACCCGAGCGAGTCGAAGGCGCCGGCGAGGATCAGGCTCTCGAGCACCTTCTTCGTGAGCACGCCGGGATCCACCTTGCGACAGAAGTCCGCGAAGCTGCGGAACTCGCCCTTCGCGGACCGGGCCTCGATGATGTGGGCCACGGCCCCGGCCCCCACGTTTCGGACGGCGGAGAGCCCGTACCTGATGGTGGATTCCCGCCCCTTCACCGGGGCGAAGTCGAGCTCGGACTCGTTCACGTCCGGGGGGAGAACCTCGAGACCCATCAGCCGGCACGCGTTCAGGTAGAAGGGTTTGCGGTCCTTGTCGTCCTTGACGCTCGTGAGGATCGCCGAAAGGTACTCCACCGGGTGGTGCGCCTTCAGGTACGCCGTCTGGTAGGCCACGTACGCGTACGCGCAGGCGTGCGAGGCATTGAACCCGTAGTCGGCGAACGGCGTGATGAAGTCGAAGATGTCGTCGGCCAGGCGTCGGTCGTACCCGCGCGCCGCGCACCGCTCCACGAACTTCTCGCGGTGGGGCATGAGCAGCTCGCGGATCTTCTTGCCCATCGCCTTGCGCAGCGTGTCGGCCTCGCCCATCGAATAGCCGGCCATGCGCACCGCGATCTGCATGACCTGCTCCTGGTACACGATGATCCCGTAGGTGTTGCCGAGGACCTCCTCGAGGTCGGGGTGCGGGTAGGTGACCGGCTTGCGCCCGTGCTTGCGCTCCGCGTACTCGACGTGCTGGCCCATCGACAGCAGGCCGGGCCGGTAGAGAGCGACGAGCGCCATCAGGTCCTCGAACCGGTCGGGCGCGAGCATCTGAATGAGCTGGCGCATTCCCGGGCTCTCGAGCTGGAACACGCCGGTCGTGTCGCTCTTTCGGAGCATCTCGTACACGACGGGGTCGTCGAGCGGCACGTGGTCGATGTCGAGCTCGATTCCCTTGCGCCGCAGAAGCGACAGGGTGTCCTCGATCACGGACAGCGTCCGCAGACCTAGGAAGTCCATCTTGAGGAGCCCGAGCTTCTCGACCCCCTCCATGTCGAACTGCGTCACGATCCGCCGCGAGTCGTCGCGCGAGTCCTTGGACAGCTTCAACGGCAGGTAGTTGACGAGGGGCGCGTCGCCGATGACCACGCCGGCGGCGTGCACCGAGTCCTCGCGGCGGAGGCCCTCGAGCGCCCTGGCCGTGTCGATGATCTCCTTAGCCTCGGGCTCGCGCTCGTAGGCCTCGCGGAGGTCGGGGGACATCTCGAGCGCCACGTCGATCGGGTGCTCGCGACCGAGCAGCGCCGGCGGGTACATCTTGCACAGCCGGTCCCCGACGGAGGCGGGGAAGCCCAGCACGCGCGCGGCGTCGCGGATGCCCTGCTTTCCCTTGATGGTCTGGAACGTAATGATCTGCGCCACGTGATCGGATCCGTACTTGTCCGCCACGTAGCGGATGACCTCGTCTCGGCGCCGGTCGTCGAAGTCCATGTCGATGTCGGGCATCTGCGTGCGCTCGGGGTTCAGGAAGCGCTCGAAGATCAGTCCGTAGCGGAGCGGATCGAGGTCGGTGATCCGAAGCGCGTAGGAGACCACCGACCCGGCCGCCGAGCCCCGGCCAGGGCCGACGCGGATGCCCTGCTCCCGCGCGAACCGGATGAGGTCCCACACGATCAGGAAATAGCCGGCGAACCCGGTGCGCGTGATCACATCGAGCTCGTGGTCGATCCGGGCCCGGATCTCCGGCGTGAGCTCGCCGTACCGACTCCGCGCTCCCTCCTCGACGAGGGTCCGGAGGTAGGCCTCGAGCTCCAGCCCGTCCGGCGGTTCGAACCGCGGCAGGTGGAGCTCTCCGTAGGCGAGCTGCAGATCGCACATCTCCGCGATCGCGAGCGTGTTGTCGCAGGCCTCGGGGAGCTCGGCGAAGACCGCGCGCATCTCCTCCGCGGTCTTGAGATAGAACTCGTCGCTGTCGAACCGCAGCCGGTTGGTGTCGGTCTGCACCTTCTGCTGCTGGATGCAGAGCAGGACGTCGTGCGGCTTGGCGTCCTCGCGCTCGGTGTAGTGCAGGTCGTTGGTGGCCACCGGCGGGATGCCCGTGCGGCGGGACAGCTCGACGAGCTTGGGGAGGATCCGCCGCTGGTCGGCCAGCCCGTGGTCCTGCAGCTCGACGAAGAAGCTCCCCCGGCCGAACAGGTCCCGGTAGGCCGCCGCGACCTCCGCGGCCCGAGCGTCCTGGCCGGTCAGCAGGAGCTGGCTCAGCTCCGAGGCCAGGCACCCCGACAGTCCGATCAGGCCCTCGGCGTGCTCGGCCAGGAGCTCCTTGTCGATGCGCGGCCGGTGGTAGAAGCCCTCCAGGTGGGCGTCCGTCACGAGCTTCAGGAGGTTGCGGTACCCGCGCTCGTCACGGGCGAGGATCGTGAGGTGCCGGTACTTCTCCTCGCTCTCCCCCGGAGTCCGGTCGAATCGAGACCCGGGCGCCACGTAGGCCTCGACCCCGAGGATGGGTCGGACGCCGGCGGCGAGTCCGGCCTCGTAGAAGGTGAGCGCCCCGAACATCGCGCCGTGGTCCGTGATCGCGAGCGCGGGCATCTCGTACTCCCGGGCGCGCTTGAACAGGGCGTCGATCCTCGAGGCGCCGTCCAGCAGCGAATACTCGGTGTGCGTGTGGAGGTGAACGAAGCTCTTCGTGGCCAACGCCCGCTCGACTTCCCCCGAGTGGTCCGCAGGTCCCTCGCGCCCCGGCTGTGGAGAACCTGTGGAAAGGTTACACACTTGTGATTCCGGCGAGACGGAGGATAGACTGACCCGACACCGGAGGCAACCGTCGAGGTCAGGCGAGCGAATGCGGCTCTCGTACTCCAGCATCAACACCTACGAGACCTGTCCGGCGAAGTTCAAGTTCCAGTACGAGGACCGGCTTCCCTCGTCGCCCTCACCCGCCCTGGCCTTCGGAGACTCGCTCCACCGGGCCCTCAACCTCTTTCACGCGCGCCCCGTGCCGGTGGCGCCCTCGCTCGAGGAGCTGTACGAGATGCTCGAGGCGGTCTGGGTGCGTGAGGGATACGCGAGCGAGGAGGAGGAGCGTCTGTACCTGGAGCACGGGCGTCACGTGCTCGCGCAGTACCACCGCGACAACGCCCGCGACTACCGGATCCCCGCGGCCCTCGAGTTCCGGTTCACGATCGAGGTCGAGGGCGTCGAGCTCTCCGGCGTGATCGATCGCATGGACCGGATCCCGGGCGGCGGCTACGAGATCGTCGACTACAAGACCAGCCGTCGTCTGCCCCCGCGCGAGCGGGTCGACCGGGACCTCCAGCTGTCGGTCTACCACCTCGCGGCCACGGAGGTCTGGGGGATCGAGCCCGAGCGGCTCACGCTGTATTTCCTCCTTCCGGGACAGCGCATGAGCACCGTCAGGTCCAGCGGCGACCTCGACGCCCTCCGAAGGCGGATCGCCGTGGTCGCGGAGCGGATCGCGGCCGGGAAGTTCGAGCCGCGTCAGAACCCGCTGTGCGACTGGTGTGAGTACCAGCGCCTGTGCCCGCTGTTTCGACACCGCTACGAGCGAGAGGACGGCGACCCCGCACCCCGGATGACGGCGATCGTCGACGAGTGGATCGAGCTCAAGCGCCGGGGGCGCGAGGTCTACCGGCGGCTCGACGAGCTCTCCGCGCTCATCCACGCGTTTTGCGAGGAGCACGGCTACCGACGGCTCTTCGGCACCGACGGGTCGGCCGTCGATCGCCGCCCCCAGCACGTCACGGCCCCCGACCCGGTTCGCCTCCGCCAGATCCTCGAGCCCCTCGGCCTGTGGGAGAAGGTCCTATCGGTCGACCCCGGAAAGCTCGGCGACCTCATCGAGTCGCGCGCGCTCCCTCCGGAGGTGGAGGATGCGATCCTCTCCTCTCGCGAGGAGGTCCGCACGCAGTTCGCGCTCCACCTCCGGGAGCGAGAGCGGGCCTCGCGGTGACGCGCGCATCGGCCTGGACGAGTCCGTAACGGACTAGTCCGTGTGGCCAGCGTTACGAGCGGACAGTTTGCGGGATGAACTCATCGAGGTCCCATCCTTTCGCGACGAGGAGCTCGGGGCAATCGGCGTAGAAGATCTCGGCGGG
>JAJPHY010000087.1 GCA_021325015.1 Actinomycetota bacterium
ACCGCCGAGAGCCTGGGCGGCCACTGGGTGTTCGGCCTGTCGGCGCGGGCCGTGCGCGACGTGGTCGTGAACGGCTCGGTGGTCGTGCGCGGGCGCTGCCTCGTTCGAGTCGACGAGCGCGAGCTTCGCGCGCGATCCCGCGAGCTCGCCGAACGCCTGTGGGCGCGTGTGGACGAGATTCCTCCGCACCCGTTCGAGCCGGCGGGAGGTTCCTGAGCGATGCCGGTATCCCCCGAGGGCCGGGTCGCCCTGTACCTTCAGGACAAGCACCCGATCCGCGAGGCGATGGAGTACGTGCGCTACGCGGAGGCCCGCGGGTTCGAGGCCGTGTGGCAGGCCGAGAGCCGACTCGTACGCGAGGCCACGGTCCCGATGGCCGCGTTCGCCGCGACGACCGAGCGCATCAGGGTGGGCTCCGGCGTCGTCAACACCTGGACCCGCAACGTCGGGCTCCTGGCCGCGACCTTCGTGACTCTCGACGACCTCGCGCCCGGGCGGGTGATGCTCGGCATCGGGGCCTGGTGGGAGCCGCTCGCCTCGAAGGTCGGCATCGATCGCCGCAAGCCGCTCACGGCCATGCGAGAGACCGTCGAGGTCGTCCGCCGGCTCCTCGCGATGGAGCGGGTCACGTTCCACGGCGAGTTCGTGAACGTCACGGACATCGAGATCGACATCGTGCACGGCGACCGCTCGCCCCGGAACGTCCCGATCTACATCGGGGCCACGGGGATGCGCATGATGGAGCTCGCCGGAGAGATCGGCGACGGCGTGCTGCTGAACTACCTCGTGGGCCCGACGTACAACCAGACCGCGCTCGAGCACCTCGCGGTGGGTGCCGCTCGGGCCGGCCGGACGGTGGACGACCTCGACCGGCCGCAGCTCGTGGTCTGCTCGCTCGACGAGGACCGGGACCGCGCGCTCGACCGGGCGCGCGAGCTCGTCACCCAGTATCTCGGTCAGCAGCCCCACATCATGACGGCGAGCGGCGTCGACCCCTCGCTCCTCGAGGAGATCGGCGGGGTGCTCACCTGGCCGGCCACCGAGGAGGACATCCGGCGCGCCATGGCGCTCGTGCCCGACGAGGTCGTCCAGACGATCACCGCGGCGGGGACCCCGGACGAGTGCCGGGCGAAGGTCCGCGAGTACGTCGCCGCCGGGTGCACCTGTCCGATCCTGTACCCCCTGGGAGACGACGTCCGCGCGATGATCGACGCCTTCGCCGGCGGGAGGTTCTGAATGGAGGTCCTGCTGCCTCGCACGCTCGAGGAGGCGCTCGCGATGAAGGCCTCGACGCCCGAGGCGGTCCCGATCGCCGGGGGGACCGACCTCATGGTCGAGATCAACTTCGACCACGCCCGCCCCGAGATCCTGATCGACCTGACCCGCGTGGCGGAGCTCGCGAGCTGGCGACTGGACGGGGACCGGCTCTTCGTCGGCGCGGGCATGACCTACGCGCGCCTGCTGCGCGAGCTGCCGCAGATGCGCGCGCTGGCCGAGGCGTCCCGCTCCGTCGGCTCGCCCCAGATCCGGAACCGGGGCACGCTCGGCGGCAACCTCGGCACGGCCTCCCCGGCCGGGGACTCGCTGCCGGTCCTCGCGGCGCACGACGCGGAGGTGGTGCTGATCTCGGCCGCCCGGGGCGAGCGCTCGGTTCCGTGGGACGCGTTCCTCGTCGGCGTGAAGCGGACCTCCGCCCGGCCCGACGAGCTGATCCTCGGGGCCCGGTGGCGGGCGCTCGGCGGCCCGCAGTCCTTCTCGAAGGTCGGCACGCGCAACGCGATGGTGATCGCCGTCGTGAGCCTGTGCTTCGCGCTCGATCCCGAGGCCCGGACGGCGCGGGTCGCGCTCGGCTCGGTGGCCCCGACGGTCGTTCGGGCTCCGGAGGCGGAGGCGTTCCTCGCGGCGGCGTTCGAGGACGCCGGAGTCTGGGACGACCCGGGGGCGCCGGTTCCGGGGGGAACCGTCGAGGCCTTCGCGGAGCGGGTGGTGGCCGCCACGCGGCCCATCGACGACGTCCGCGGGTCGGCCGCCTACCGGCGGCACGCGGTGCGCGTGCTCGCGCAGCGCGCCCTCCGGTGGGCGGTCGGCGAGCGGGCGACCGAGGCCATGGTGTCCTGAGGAGGGCTCGATGCTGATCCGGCTGCGAGTGAACGGCGAGTGGAGGGAGGCCGACGTCTGGCCGGGCTCGAGCCTGCTGTTCGCCCTTCGCGAGGAGCTCGGGCTCCCCGGCTCCAAGAACGCGTGCGAGCAGGGCGAGTGCGGGTCGTGCACGGTCTGGCTGGACGGCGAGCTCGTCTGCTCGTGCCTGGTGCTCGCGGCGCAGGCCCACGAGCGGACGGTGCGCACCGTCGAGTCGCTCTCCGAGGGCGACCGGCTCCATCCCGTGCAGGAGGCGTTCCTCGAGGCGGGGGCGGTGCAGTGCGGCTTCTGCACCCCGGGTCTGGTGGTCGCGGTGACCGACCTGCTCGAGCGCGACCCATCGCCGGACGAGCTCGCGGTCCGCGAGGCGCTCGCCGGCAACCTCTGCCGCTGCACCGGGTACGCGAAGATCGTCGACGCGGTGGGTCTCGCGGCCGAACGACGTCGCGAGGGGGCCTGGTGAGCCGGCTGCTGATCGACTCCTGTGAGGTCGTCGTGACGATGAACGACGCGGACCTCGAGATCGACGGCGGGTCCATCCTGATCGAGGACGGTCGCCTCACGTGGATCGGGACCGGCGAGCCCCCGGGGGTCGCGACGGGGACCGAGCGTCTCGACGGTCGCGGATGCGTCGCCCTCCCGGGGCTCGTGAACACCCACCACCACCTGTTCCAGACGATGACCCGCGGCCGCGCGCAGGACCGCGGCCTGTTCGACTGGCTGGTCGAGCTCTATCCGCTCTGGGCGGGTCTCGACGAGGAGTGGGTTGGCGTCGCGGCGCGCGTCGGGCTCTCCGAGCTCGCGCTGTCCGGCTGCTCCACCACCACCGATCACCACTACGTGTTCCCGGCCGGCCGCGGAGACCTGCTCGCCGCCGAGATCGAGGCCGCGCGCGAGATCGGCCTGCGGTTCCACCCGTGCCGCGGCTCGATGGACCTCGGGCGATCCTCGGGCGGCCTGCCGCCGGACGGGATCGTCGAGGACACGGACAGCGCGCTCGCGCAGACCGAAGAGGCGGTGGCGCGCTTCCACGACCCGTCGCCATCCTCGATGCTCCGGATCGCGGTCGCCCCGTGCTCGCCGTTCTCGGTGACCGAACGACTCATGAGCGAGGCGGCGGTCCTGGCCCGGCGCCTCGGCGTGCGGTTGCACACCCACGTCGCCGAGACGCTCGACGAGGAGCGGCACTGCCGCGAGCGATTCGGACGGGGGCCGCTGGAGCAGCTCGAGGAGTGGGGGTGGCTCGGCGCCGACGTGTGGCTCGCTCACTGCGTGCACCTCGCGGAGAAGGACGTCCGACGCGTGGCCGAGACCGCCACCGGCGTCGCGTGGTGCCCGAGCTCGAACCTGCGCCTCGGCTCGGGGATCGCGCCGGCGCGCGCGCTCCTGGACGAGGGGACCCCCGTGGGCCTCGGGGTGGACGGGTCGGCCTCGAACGACTGCGGGAACCTCCTCGCCGAAGCCCGGCAGGCGCTGCTCGTCGCCCGCGGCAGGGGCGACGCCGGGGCGCTCTCGGCCAGGGAGGCCCTTCGGGCGGCCACGCGCGGGGGAGCGCGGTGCCTGGGACGGGACGAGATCGGCTCGCTCGAACCCGGCGCGCGCGGCGACGTCGCGCTGTTCGCGGTCGACGACCTCGCCCACACGGGCTTCGAGGCGGATCCGGTGGCGGGACTCGTGCTCGGGGCGCCGGCCCGGGTCCGGCACCTCCTGGTGGAGGGGCGATTCGTCGTGCGCGATCGTCGTCTCGTGAACGCCGACGAGGACGAGCTCGCTCGCGACGGCCACCGCGTCGCCCGGCGGATCGCCGCGGAGGTCGGATGAGCACACAGCTCCGGGAGCGCGTCCGTGGCGTGGTCGGCGAGAGCGCCCCCCGTATCGACGGCGTTCCGAAGGTCAAGGGCACCTTCGCCTACGGCAGCGACCTGTGGCACGAACGGATGCTCTGGGGGGCGACGCTTCGCAGCCCCCACCCGCACGCGCGGATCCGCCGGATCGAGGTCGGGGACGCCGTCGCCGCGCCGGGGGTGCACGCGGTGCTCACTGCCGACGACGTCCCGGGAAAGAAGCTCTACGGCCTCGAGTTCGCCGACACGCCGGTGCTCGCCTGGGACCGGGTGCTCTACGCGGGTCAGCCGGTCGCGATCGTCGCCGCGGAGACGCCCGAGCTCGCCCGGCGCGCCGTCGCGCGGATCGTCGTCGAGTACGAGGTCCTCCCGGCCGTCACCGACATGGAGCGGGCCCTCGACCCCGCTGCGCCGAAGCTCCACGAGTGGGGGAACGTCCTGCGGCACGTGCGCATCGAGCACGGCGACCCGGACGCCGAGGCCGAGGTCTGGGTCGAGGGCTATTACGAGACGGCGATGCAGGACCAGGCACCGCTCGGGCCCGAGGCCGGGCTCGCGATCCCGGCGGAGGACGGCGGGGTCGACCTCATCGTCTCGACCCAGTGGCTCCACGTCGACCGGCAGCAGATCGCGCCGTGCTTGGGGCTGCCGGAGGAGAAGGTTCGGCTGACGCTCGCCGGGGTCGGCGGCGCGTTCGGATCGCGCGAGGACCTCCACATGCAGATCCACGCGTGCCTGCTCGCCCTGTACACGAACAGGCCGGTGAAGATGTCCTACGACCGCCGCGAGTCGTTCCTGGCCCATGTCCACCGGCACCCCTCGCGAATCTGGATGCGGACCGGCGCCTCTCGTGAGGGCAAGCTCGTGAACGTCCGCGCCCGACTGCTGATCGACGGCGGAGCGTTCGCGTCCTCGTCCCCGGCGGTGATCGGCAACGCCACGACGTTCGCCGCCGGCCCCTACGAGGTCCCGAACGCGCTGATCGAGGGCACGGCCGTCTACACGAACAACCCGCCGTGCGGGGCGATGCGCGGGTTCGGGGCGCCGCAGGTGTGCTTCGCGCACGAGGCGCAGATGGATCGGCTGGCCCGCGAGCTCGGGATCGATCCCATCGAGCTGCGACTCATGAACGCGGTCCACACGGGCTCGGTCCTCCCGACCGGCCAGGTCGTACGGGGCAGCGCCCCGGTGCGCGAGGTCATCGAGCTCGCGCGCTCGGCCTCGCTCCCGCCCGAGCCCGAGCCGCCGCCGATGCGCCATCCGATGACGCTTCCAGGCGGAGCCGGGAACGTCGGGCGAGGCGAGGGGTTGCGGCGGGGCGTCGGTTTCGCGGTCGGCTACAAGAACATCGCCTACAGCGAGGGGTTCGACGACTTCCACCAGGCTCGCGTCACGCTTGCGGCCGGGCCCGGAGGTCCGGTCGTCGAGGTCCACAGCGCCGGCGTGGAGTGCGGACAGGGGTTCTCGACCGTCCTCGCCCAGGTCGCGCGGACCGAGCTCGGCGTTGATCGGGTGACGCTCCACGCGGCGGACACGCAGCTCGACTCGGCCGGGTCCACCTCCGCGTCGCGCCAGACGCTGATGGGGGGAGGGGCGGTCCAGCTCGCCTGTGCCGCCGTGCGGCAGGAGCTGTTCGACCGCGCGCGCTCGCGGGTCGGGGTAACGGGCGCGCTCTCCCTCGCCGATGGGTGGGTGCTGGCGGAGGGGGTTCGGGCGGTGGAGATCGCCGACCTGCTCGAGACGCCCATCACGGCCACGCGAACCTTCCACCACCGGCGCACCACCCCGCTGGACGAGCGGGGGCAGGGCGACGTGCACGTCATGTTCGCCTTCGCGGCCCAGCGGGCGGTGGTCGAGGTCGACGTGGAGCTCGGGCTCGTCCGCGTGGTCCAGGTGGTGTCGGCCATCGACGCCGGGCGGGCGATCAACCCACAGGCCGTGGAGGGCCAAAGCGAGGGCGGGACCGCCCAGGGATTGGGGCTCGCGGTCATGGAGGAGCTCCAGCTCCGCGACGGCGTGATCGCCAACGCCTCGTTCACCGACTACCTGATCCCGACGATCCTCGACATGCCGCCGGTGCGCACGGAGATCGTCGAGGTGCCGGAGCCGGACGTTCCCTTCGGAGCCAAGGGCGTGGGCGAGCACGCGACCATCGTCTCGACCGCCGCGATCGTGGCGGCGATCCGCGACGCGACCGGGCGGGAGCTGAACCGCGCGCCCGTTCGTCCGGACGACGTCGTCGGGCTCCGCCTCCCTGCCTCGTCGGCCTCCTGGCCGCCGGCTCCGGACGTCCCCGGCCAGGAGCCGCTCCCCGCCTACCACGGCGTGGCTCGCGGCCAGAGCGCACTCACGCAGTCCTCCTGACCCGAACCACGTCCCCGCCGAAGGTCCCGTCCGGAGGGGGACGTCGGTCAGGGCATGGGGCCGACGGCCCGGACGCACACTGTCCCCGGAGCCGTGGAACGAGCCCGAAGCCCGCGGACCTCCCGACGGCCAGCCGCGGCCCATCGACCCGTCCAGGGGAAGGCATGAGCGTGCGCGCCAGGCGACGGCTCTCACGGCTGGCGATGGTGATCGTCCTCGCCGTCGTGATCGTCCTCACGTCCTGAGCCGAGCTTCGGTCGGTCGATCCGCGGGGAGCGCCCACGGCGCCTCGGCGGGAGCGAGGTAGCCTGCAGGAGCCGCGGTCTCAGGCGGGGACGGGGGGAGGTGGTCAGGATCGACCGTACATCGCTGAAGGGACGCGACTATATCGAGACCCTCGACTGGACGACGCAGGAGATCGACGAGGCGCTCGCGCTCGCCGCGGAGCTGAAGGAGAAGTTCCGGGCCGGGGAGCCGCACCGACTGCTCCCGGACAAGACCCTGTTCATGCTGTTCCTCGACAAGTCGACCAGGACGAGGAACGCCTTCGAGGCCGGCATGACCCAGCTCGGCGGTCACGCGCACTACCTCGACGCCGAGAAGACCCAGGTGGCCCACGGCGAGAGCCCCAAGGACATGGGGATCATCCTGTCCCGCTACGGGCACGGGCTGGCCATCCGTCACGACCTGGTCCCGGGGGAGGGGAACGCCTACATGCGCGAGGTGGCCCGCTGGGCCGAGATCCCCGTCATCAACCTGCAGTGCGACGTCGATCACCCGACGCAGACGCTCGCCGACCTCATGACCCTTCGCGAGCGGCGCGGCTCGAACCTCCGGGGTCTCCGCGTCGCCGTCTCGTGGGCGTACGCCCCCTCGTACGCGAAGCCGCTGTCGGTGCCGCAGGGGTTGCTCACGCTGCTGCCGCGGTTCGGGATCGACGTCGTGCTCGCCCCCCCGCCCGGCTTCGACCTCATGCCGGAGGTCGTGGAACGCGCCAGGCGGGCGGCCGCCGAGGGCGGGGGAACGATCGAGCTCACCGACGACATGGACGCAGCCTTCGAGGAGGCCGACGTGGTGTACCCGAAGTCGTGGGGGAGGTTGGACCTGTTCACCGACGAGGCGGCGGCGCTGGCCGACGCGGCGAGGTACCGGGACTGGATCTGCGACGAGCGCCGGATGTCGCTCACCAAGCCCGACTCGTTGTACATGCACTGTCTGCCGGCGGACCGCGGAACCGAGGTGACCGACGCGGTGATCGACGGGCCGCACTCGGTGGTCTACGACGAGGCGGAGAACCGGCTCCACACGGGCAAGGCGTTGATGGCGCTCACGATGGGCTGAACGACGGCAGCGCGAACCGGTCGACGGTCACCAGCGTCCCGCGCGCCGAGGGCCGCGACTCCCCGAGGACCACGATCCGAACGGTGTGCACGGCGTCCGAGAGGCCGCCCAGGCGCCGGCGCGCGCCGTCGGTCACCGCCGGAGCGTACTGGTCGACCGTCCGCACCAGGCGGCCGTCGACGAACACCTGCGCGCGACCCCGATCCGGGCCGCTCACGAAGTACCAGTCGATGGCGGTGCCGCGGAAGCGCACGGACACGCTGGCTCCGGCGAGGTCGCTCTCGGCGTAGCTTCCTCCGGAGGCGCCGCCCGTCCGAACCGGGCGCCAGGACGCGGTGACGTCGGGCGTCCCGACGATGGTCCCGCCGGCCCGGAACCCGTCGACCGCGACCTCGGTTCCGGTGGAAAGCCCGACGCTCCGGCCCTGCACGACGATCGCGATCGTGTGCGCTCCCGGTCCGAGGTTGGAGAACGTGCGGGCGACCCCGAACCGCGGGGCCGGCGCGTACTGGTCGAACGTGCCCCGGAAGCGTCCGTCGATGGCGACCGAGGCGAGGCCCTCGGCGGGCCCGGCGACCGTGTACCAGGTGACCGAACCGCCGCGGAACGCGAAGGCCACCTTGGCTCCCGCCAGGCGCTCGACCAGGTAGGACCTGCCGAGCGCCGACGGGTTGCGAACGGTCCGCCACCCGAACCGCACGGCGCGGCTCGTCTGCTCGACCGCCCGCGGGGCGTCGAACGCCTGCTCGGTCGTGGGCGCCGGGTTGCCGCCCCGGTCCACGACCGGCGTTGGCACGCCCGGTGGGTCCACGATGGCCAGGTAGTGCTGGCCGAGCACGAGCGGGGCGGCCGGCGAGAGAACGACCCGGACCACGTTCCCGCTCGTGCAGTCGACGCTCGCGTCCTTCGGCGAGAAGCAGGCGAGCGAGCTCGGCAGGTTGGCGCCGGATGCGCCTGCGCGGAGCACCACGTTGCCGGGGTTCACCCCGTGGACGATCTCGTCGAAGGTCGCCGAGACGGTCCCGGTGAGCGAACTCGGCGGGGCGATCGTCACGGTCGGTGGCGTGTCGTCGACGAACGTCGCCGTCACCGACTGCGGCTCGCTCATCGTCACCACGCACGGGCCGGTCCCGGAGCAGGCGCCGCCCCAGCCGGCGAACTCCATGCCGGGGTCGGGGGTCGCCGCGAGCGTCACGGACGCGCCGGACGCGAACGCTCCCGCGCAGACCGTTCCGCAGTCGATCCCGGCGGGGACGCTGGTCACGCGGCCGGTCCCCGCGCCCGCGAGCGCCACCGTGAGCTGGTAGCCGAACGTCGCGGCCACGGTGCGGTCGGCGTCCATCGTCACCACGCACGGCCCGGTCCCGGAGCAGTCGCCGCTCCATCCGATGAACACCGCTCCCGGGTTCGGCGTTGGGGTCAGCGTGACGGTGGCCCCGGGATCGAACAGCGAGGAGCAGGTCGTCCCGCACGCGATCGGCCCGGGTGCGCTCGCGACAGATCCGTCCGGCGTGGTGAGCGAGACCGTGAGACGCCGGATCGTCACGGCGCCGAGGTCGGTGCCGTTGAACCAGTCCGCGTCGACGCAGCCCGAGATGCCCGGGACCTTCTTGCAGTCGGTCCACTGCCAGAACGTCCACCCGTGCCCGCCCCAGTCGGCCGCCGGAACGTCGGGCGAGCTCACGAACCAGTGCGCGATCCACTCGCGGTACCCGGCCTCGGCGAACGCCGTGGTGTCGTCCATGTTCGTCCGCCAGAAGTGCGGGCCGGAGTAGATCATCGGCATGACGTTGGTACGGGCCGTGACCTCCCGGAGCCACGCGAACGTCCACGCGATGAGCTCGGCGGGAGCGAGGTCGCCCGTGCGCTCGAGGTCGAGCACCGGGATGATGTTGCCGGCGTCGATCCCCGCGACGTCCACGAAGTGGTCGGCCTCCAGGATCGGATCGTTCGGACCCGGGCCCGGATTGGCGAAGTGATACGCGGCCACGACCAGTCCCGCCGCCAGCGCCCCCGCCCGGTAGGAGGCGTAGTTCGGGTCGTCGAAGGTCCGTCCCTCGGTCGCCTTCATGAAAACGAACCGAACGCCCGAGCCGGCCACCTTGGCCCAGTCGATGGCGTTCTGCCAGTGGGAGACGTCGATGCCGGGAAGGGTGTTCGGGGGCTGAGCCATGCTGGTGGGTACGAGCGAACGGTGCCCGCCGGCGGAGGCCCAGCCGTCGCCCGGCCCCGCCGACGCGGCCGGAGCCGGGAGGAGGAAGATCGCGACCAGCAAGGTCACGACCGCGACGGTTCTCGATCGGGGCTTCGAGATCGTGTGGGTCCTTTCGCGGGTCGACCGAGACAACGTCTCTCGGCGGCGAGGGTTGTCCGCGGACGCTCCTCACCGCCCCGATCGCTGGCCCGCCTGGATTCGAACCAGGACTAACTGATCCAGAGTCAGTCGGGCTACCGTTACCCCACGGGCCAACGACCCGGCTTCGGGCCGAGCCGTTCGATGCTATCAGGCAGCCTGCGGGACCAGGGGAACCGCCCGGAGCGCCGGGGGCACGCTCGGCTCGAACGAGCGGAGGACCCGCAGGAAGTCCGCCTCCTCACCGGCCCAGGTTCCGGGCGGGAAGATCGCGGCGACGATGTAGCCCGTGCGGCCGTCGCCGAGCGAGAACGCGGCCGCGACGCTCGCCGTCGTTTGACCTCCCCGGTGGATGTCCGCGACGACGAGGCGGCCGGCGGCGCCGCCGACCTGCACGTCGCGCTCCGCCTGCACGTCGACCCCGGGGTTGCCGGTGAGGAAGTACGCGACCATCGCGGGCAGGTCGCCGAAACCGTCGGTCGTCACGACGAGCGCCTCGTACACGGTCCGATCCGACTGGACGGGCTGCCCGCCGAGGCCGGTCCCGAACGCGTCCGAGGGTGAGGGGCTCGGCTGCGGAGGGGCCGAGATCACCCCGCCGAGCACTCCGGGTCCGTTCGCCGCGGGCTGCGGCGAGGTCACGGTGATGTCGTTCGCGGCGGGGAGGTCGGTGGCGAACAGCCCGCTCGGATCGTAGTAGCGGGCGAGCTCGCGGCTCGGTCCGCTCGAGCACGCGGACAGCGCGAGCGCCACCACGGCGGCGAGCCCCCAGCGTCGCATCGGCGTATGGTGGCATGAGCACCTCGAATTGACCAGGCACCCTCGAGGTCGTTACGTTGCAGACACCGGCCGAGGGAGGCGAGGAGTCATGAACAAGAGCGGCCTCATCGCCGAGGTGGCGAAGCGCACCGGCGCCAGCAAGGCGGAGATCGGTCGTGCGATCGACGCGATCATGGACGTGATCCGGGAGACCGTCGCGAGAGGCGACCGCGTCTCGCTGGTCGGGTTCGGAACCTTCGAGCGCAAGCGCCGGAACCGCCGAATCGCGCGCAACCCGCGAAAGCCCGAGACGCCGATCGTGGTGCCGGCCCGCGACCTGCCCTGGTTCACCGCCGGCAAGGAGTTCCGCGAGATGATCGCCGCCAGGCGACGGCGGACCGCGGCGCGGCCCGCGCGGAGCCGCTAGCCGCGTGAAGCCGTACGTCGCGCGAAGCCTCTAATCGAAGGTGACGAGGCGGAGAGTCCGTGCCAGCTTGCGGCCGCCCTCCTCGACCAGCTCGAACTTGACTCGCTGGCCGAGGCGGAGGGATCGCACGCCCGCCCCTTCGAGCGAGGTGGCGTCGATGTGGACCTCGGTCCGATCCTCCATGAGCAGGGAGCCCTCCCGGCTCTCGGCGTCGAACTCCTTGATCGTTCCCTGCGGCATCGGTCCCTCCTAGGCGTGAGCCCGCAGTCGCGCGGCGAGGTCCATCTCCAGGCACACGTCGCGCGTCCGGCCGCGCCGGCCGGTCTCGAGCAGCGTGAGGATATCGTCCGGCGCATCGAGGTCGAACGACAGCTCCGGCCGGTCGATCACGGACACGGGGAGGCCGCGCTCGGCCGCGAGCTCGACGTGGCGGCGGAACGAGTCGGCCCCGAACCTTGCCGGGATGGCCCGGGGTGGCCGCCGCAGGAGGAAGCTCGTCCCGACACCGTCCCCGGAGCGCGCGAGCACCACCGGCCCGAGCGTTCGGAGGGCGGCGAGGAGCGCGTCGGTCGTGACCAGGCTCACGTCCCCCGGCAGCACCGCCAGGGCGTCGGCCCCGCGCTCGAGCGCCAGTCGCTCGGCCTGGCGGATCGCGGCGAGCAGCGGCGGGCGGGTCTCGGGCACGGGGAACGCGCCGCGCCGAGCCGCGATCTCGAGCACCGCCTCCTCGGGCGAGACAACCCAGGTCTCCCACCCGGGCACCTCGAGCGCCGCGTCCAGCACGTCCTCGAGCATCGCGAGCGTGAGCGCGCCGCGTTCGAGCGGGGTAAGCTCCCGCGCGAGGCGCGACTTCGCTCGCGAGAGCGATTTGACGGGGATGACGACGACGCGCATCACCCAAGGCTAGCGCGCGAGGTCCGCCGAGGGGTCGTCGCCGCCGGGACGACGCGGAGGCGGAGCGCCTCCGGCCGGCGGACGCATCGAAAGGAGCCGCCCGTGACCACGTTCGCGATCGCCGTCTCGCCCTCTCGAGTGCGCTCGAGCTCGCTCTACCGGCTGGCCCTGGCCGTCGCGGGAAGCTGGCTCGTGGCCGGGCTCGCCCAGCTTCAGGTCAAGCTCCCGTTCACGCCGGTGCCGATCACCGGGCAGACGCTCGGGGTTCTGCTGGTCGGCTCCGCCCTCGGCCCGGGACTGGGGGCGCTGTCGATGGGCCTCTACGTGGCCGAGGGCGCCCTCGGGCTGCCCGTGTTCGCGGGCGCGAGCGGCGGCCTCGATCTGCTTCGCGCGACGTCGGCGACCGGCGGCTACCTGTGGGGGTTCGTCGCCGCGGCAGCCGTCGTGGGATGGCTCGCGCGCCGGGGCTGGGACCGAGACCTGCGGGGAGCCATCGCCTCGATGTTCGTCGGCGAGGTCGTCCTGTACGCGATCGCGATCCCGTGGCTGATGCGGGCGCTCGACGTCTCCCTCTCCCGGGCGCTCGAGCTCGGGCTCGCCCCGTTCGTGGTGGGGGACACCCTGAAGCTCCTGCTCGCCGCGGGGCTGCTCCCGACGGCATGGAGGGCGGTGCGTCGCGGGTAGCGGCGTACAATCCGCGCGCCGGAGCCAACAAGGACCCGCCGTGGAGCCCTGGTACGCGATCGTGAGGAACGCCCTCGTGCCTCCGCTCCGGCTGTGGTTCACGTGGCGGTTCGAGGGTCTGGAGCGGATCCCTCCGGAGGGTCCGCTGATCGTGGTCGGGAACCACCTGTCCTACCTCGATCCGCTCGCGCACGGAATCTTCATCGACCGCGCCGGTCGTCGCCCCCGGTTCCTGGCCAAGCAGGAGCTGTTCGAGAACCGCTTCCTGCGCACCGTGCTGCTCGGGTGCGGGCAGATCCCGGTTCGGCGCGGAACCGGAGACCGGACCCCGCTCCTCGAGGCCGCGCGAGCCATCGAGGCGGGCGAGGTGATCGTCATCTACCCGGAGGGAACGAGCGTCACCGACCGACCGGACTTCTCGCCGATGCGCGGCAAGACCGGAGCCGTCCGCCTGAGCGCGGCGACCGGTGTGCCGATCCTTCCGGTCGCAACCTGGGGCGGTCAGTACGTCTGGCGCCGAGGAGCGCCCGTCCGCGCCTCGTTCGGCCGCCCCGTGTGGCTCGAAGCCGGGGCGCCGATCGCGCCGCCGCCCGCCGACGCGATCGGGGAGGACCCGGATCTCGCCCGCCGGCTGACCGACGAGCTGATGGCGGAGCTCACGGCGCTCGTCGCCGACCTGCGCGCGCGGTACCCCAAGCGGTGGGCCTGACGGTACGCTTGGCCGTATGAGCCGGGAGCGACCGAGGGGCTTCGCCACGCGCGCGATCCACGTCCGGCCGCCTCCGGTCGATCAGCAGACGCCGAGCGTCCCGATCTTCCAGACGTCGACCTTCCGGTTCGGCAGCTCGCAGGAGTATGCGGACACGATCGCGTTTCGCCGCCCCGGCTACACCTACACGCGGGGTTACGGGAACCCCACCCTGCTCGCGTTCGAGCAGACGATGGCCGACCTCGAGGGGACGGAGTCGGCGCTCTCGTTTGCCTCGGGGATGGCCGCCGTGCACACGGTGGTCACCTCGGTCGCCCGATCCGGCGACCGCGTCGTGGCGAGCTCGGAGCTGTACGGGGGCACCTACTCGCTGTTCCGTACGGTGCTGCCCCGCTACGGGATCGAGGTCCAGCTCGTCGACCCGCACGACGTCGAGGCCGTGCGCCGGGCCCTGCCCGGTGCGGCGCTGTTCTACGTGGAGACCATCGCGAACCCGAACGCGTCGGTGGCCGATCTCGAGGCCCTCGGTCGGGCGTGCTCCGAGGTCGGGGTGCCGGCGTGCGTCGACAACACGTTCGCGTCGCCCTACCTGTGCAATCCCGCGCGGTGGGGGTTCGAGTACGTGCTCCACTCCGCGACCAAGTACGTCGGCGGCCACCATGACCTGACGGCGGGGGTCGTGTGCACCAGCGAGGCGGGCATGCGGCGCCTTCGCGAGACCGTGATCGACACGGGCGGCACGATGGCGCCCCTGGAGGCCTGGCTCGCCCTTCGCGGTCTGATGACGCTGGAGCTCCGGATGGAGCGGCACTCGGCCAGCGGGCTCGCCGTGGCGAGATTCCTCGAGGGGCACCCCAAGGTCGAGCGGGTGTCCTATCCGGGGCTCGCCTCGCATCCGCACCACGAGGTGGCGAAGCGGTTGCTGCCCAAGGGATGCGGGGGGATGCTCGCGTTCGAGGTCGCCGGAGGCGTCGAGGCGGGGATCCGCTTCTGCGACGCGCTCGAGATCGCGTGGGTGGCGACGAGCCTGGGGGGACCCACACCCTCGTCGGGCACGCGGCCTCGACGACGCACCGGCAGATGGATCCCGAGACGCGCCGGGCGGCCGGCATCTCCGACGGGCTCGTCCGCGTGAGCGTCGGCCTCGAGGACGTGGAGGACCTGCTCGAGGACTTCGACCGCGCGCTGGAGAGGACATGAAGCGGCGGATCGCCATCGTGTTCGGGGGCCGTTCGGCCGAGCACGAGGTCTCGTGCGTCTCGGCGCGCTCGGTGCTCGACGCTCTCGACCCGGAGCGCTACGAGGCGATCCCGATCGGGGTGACCAAGGAGGGGCGCTGGCACCTGATCGAGGCCGGCCCCCCGGCCCTGCCGGCCGGGTCGGGGTCGCTGCCGCAGGTCACGTCCGAGTCCGGGCCCGAGGTCGCTTTGGACCAGGAGCCCGAGGCTCGAGCGCTGATCGCCCCCGACGGTTCCAGGACCGAGATCGACGTGGTCTTCCCCGTGATGCACGGCCCCTTCGGCGAGGACGGGTCGATCCAGGGCTTCCTCGAGATGGCCGGCGTTCCCTACGTGGGCGCCGGCGTGCTCGCCTCGGCGGTGGGCATGGACAAGGCCGTGCAGAAGGTCCTGTTCCGCGCCGCGGGTCTGCCCGTCGTCGAGCACGAGGTCGTGCGCGAGCGGGAGTGGGAGGAGGATCCCGAGGGGGTCGAGGCGCGCGCCGCTCACCTCGGCTACCCGCTCTTCGCGAAGCCGGCCACCCTCGGCTCGAGCGTCGGCGTCACCAAGGTGCACGGGCCCGAGGAGCTCCGACGAGCGCTCGAGGGGACGTTTCGCTACGGGCGCAAGTCCCTGCTCGAGCGGAGCGTCGAGGGCGCGCGCGAGATCGAGGTCGCGGTCCTCGGCAACGACGACCCGGTCGCGTCCATCGCCGGCGAGATTGTTCCCCGCCACGAGTTCTACGACTACGAGGCCAAGTACCTCGACGAGCACGGGGCCGAGCTGCTGATCCCCGCCCCGATCGACGCCCAGACGCTCGAGGAGGTCCAGCGCCTCGCGGTCGCGGCCTTCCGCGCGATCGACTGCGCGGGCATGGCGCGGGTCGACTTCTTCCTGCCCCCGGACGCTCGGGTGCTGGTGAACGAGGTGAACACGATCCCGGGCTTCACGAGCATCTCGATGTACCCCAAGCTCTGGGAGGCCTCCGGCCTGCCGTACCCGGAGCTCATCGACCGGCTCGTGGAGCTCGCGCTCGAGCGGCACGAACGGGAGCGCAAGCGCGGCGCCTCGCGCTGACCGGCGACGGGCGCCGCCGAGCGATATCTTCGGGAAACCGACGAAGGGAGCGGCAATGGCGAACGACCGAGGATCGGGAGACGAGATCGGCGACGGCGGAGCGGCGGAGCTCCTCGCACGTCATCGGAGGGTGTTGCCGTCCTGGCAGCTCCTCTACTACGAGCGGCCGATCGAGCTCGTGCGGGGCGAGGGCACGCGCGTCTGGGACGGCGCCGGGCGCGAGTACCTCGACTTCTTCGGCGGCATCGTCACCACGATCTCGGGCCACCTGATGCGTCGGATGGTCGATGCGCTGACGGAGCAGATCCACCGGGGCATCAACCACACCTCCACGCTCTACCTGATCCGCCCGCAGGTCGAGCTGGCGGAGCGCCTGACCTCCCTCGCCCCGATCGACGGCGCGACCAAGGCCTTCTTCGTGAGCTCGGGGACCGAGGCGATCGAGACGGCGCTGCTGCTCGCGACGTCGTGGCGGCGGTCGAACGAGATCGTGGCGCTCCGCAACTCCTACCATGGACGCTCGTTCGGGGCGGTGGGCATCACCGGGAACAAGAGCTGGGCAGCCACCTCGTTCACGCCGCTCAAGGTCTCGCACGCGATCGAGCCCTACTGCTACCGGTGCCCGCTCAAGCTCTCGTACCCGCAGTGTGGCATCGCGTGCGCCGAGGATCTTCGAAACGTCATCGAGACCACCACCACGGGCCGACCGGCCGCCATGATCGCCGAGCCGATCCAGGGAGTAGGCGGTTTCGTCACCCCGCCGCAGGAGTACTTCCAGATCGTGAAGGGGATCCTCGACGAGTTCGGCATCCCGTTCGTCGCCGACGAGGTTCAGACGGGCTTCGGTCGAACCGGCGAGGCCTTCTGGGGGATCGAGTCCTACGGCGTGCGTCCCGACGCGATCGTGTGTGCCAAGGGTCTGGGCAACGGGCTCGCGATCGGCGCCGTCGTCGGCCGCGAGGAGATGGTCGAGTCGATCGAGGCGAACTCGATCTCCACCTTCGGCGGCAACCCGCTCGCGACGACCGGGGCGCTCGCGAACCTCGACTTCATCCGGGACCGCGACCTCCAGCAGAACGCGTACAAGGTCGGGAGCTTCCTGATGCGCGGGTTGAAAGACCTCGAGGAGCGCTTCGAGATCGTCGGCGAGGTTCGGGGCAAGGGCCTGATGGTGGGGATCGAGATCGTGGCCGATGGGGCCTCGAAGCGACCCGACCCGGCCGCCGCCGCGCGCGTGATGGAGGGCGCCAGGGAGCGCGGCCTGCTGGTCGGCAAGGGAGGCCTCTACGGCAACGTGCTGCGGCTTTCGCCTCCCCTCATCGTCACCGAGGACGACGCCGCCCGCGCGGTGGAGACGCTGGACGCGGCGATCGCCGGCGCGGCCGGCTCGTAGGCGCACCCCGCGGGCCGCCGGCGGCCGAGCACGGCGGGGCGGGCGTCGCTACAGGTGAACGACCGGGCAGGTGAGCGTGCGCGTGATCCCCTCGACCGCCTGGATCCGGGCCACCACGAGCTTGCCGAGCTCGTCGACGTTCTTGGCCTCGGCCCGGACGATGACGTCGTAGGGACCCGTGACGTCCTCCGCCTCGGTCACGCCGGCGATGTCGCGCACTTCCTTGGCGACCTGGGCGGCTCTGCCCACCTCGGTCTGGATGAGGATGTACGCCTGAACCACGCTCGACCTCCCTCGGCTTGAGGCGGCCATGCTAGCCCCGAGCCTGCCGCGCGACAAACGCGGCCCCTTCCGTGTGGGATCGCGTTCGGGCCGGTCCCCGGGGCGGGATAATCAGCTCATGAGCCGGCGCGGTCGGCGGGTGCGCGGCACCGGGGCCCTCGAGGCGTACCGACGCCTGCGCTCGCCGATGCCGCCCCCCGAGCGGGTGATCACCGACCGGCGCCGCAAGCTCGCGGACGCGGCCGCCCGACGCGAGATGGAGGAGGGCGAGTCCGAACGCGGTCGTTCTTCGGGAGGGACGTGATCTTTCGGGACCGCACCGAGGCGGGCGAGCGGCTGGCCTCGGCGCTGTCGGACTACGTCGGCGCGGATGCGGTGGTGCTCGCGATCCCGCGGGGCGGGGTGATCGTGGCCGAGGTCGTCGCCCGGACCCTCGGACTGCCGCTCGACGTGGTCGTGCCGCGCAAGATCGGGGCTCCGGGCAACCCCGAGCTCGGTCTGGGGGCGGTCGCGCCGGGCGTGCGCGTCCTCGACGAGCGGATGATCGAGCTCCTCGGGGTGGACGCTCGCTACCTCGAGGACGAGATCGCCGCCCAGGAGCTCGAGATCGAGCGACGGCTGCGCGCGTATCGGAAGGGGCGCTCGCCGGTCGACGTCGCCGGGCGGGCCGCCCTGGTGATCGACGACGGAGTGGCGACCGGCGGCACTGCCGTCGCTGCGCTCCGCTGGGCCCGCGCGCAGGGAGCGAGCCGGGTGGTGCTCGCCGTCCCCGTCGCACCGGGGGCGGCGATCCCGCGGCTGCGGCGGGAGGCCGACGAGGTGGTGGTGCTCGCGGCTCCGGAGCCCTTCTTCGCGGTCGGCGAGTGGTACCGCTCCTTCGAGCAGACGAGCGACGAGGAGGTCGTGGCCGCCCTGGCGCGCGTGGCGGAGTCCCGCGCGTGAGGATCGCCGAGCTCGCCCTCGCGTGCCTGTTCGCCGCCGGAGGGCTCCGGTCCGCGTGGCGGTGGGTCCGGCGGCCCTTCGAGGGCGCGGACGTGCGGGATTACCTCCTGTACGCCGCGCATCTCACCGGGCGGATCGGGCTGTGGTTCGCGTTCGCCGGCTACTTCGCGCTTGCCGCGTCGATCGGCCTGCAAGGCCGCGCCGCCGGAGACGAGCTCGCCCGCTACCGTTGGTACGCGCTCGTCCCGATCGCGCTCGCGGCCCTGCAGCTCCTGGCCGGGCTCGCGCTCGGACGGCGATCCCCGGACCGAACGTGACGACCGTGTGACGAGTCCGCGGCGACCTCGCGGCGACATGGAACGAGAGGGCCGTGAGATGCTAGAAGGTACCCATGGCCCGCATCCTCAGGTCGCGTGGGGTGCTGGTGGCCGCCGCGGCCGCGCTCGTCCTCGCCGTGCCGGTCGGGCTGCAGACCGTCGGCGCCCAGCCGAGACCAGACCTGCCGAGCGTGCCCGCGGAGCGGCTGATCGCCTCGGCGCTCCACGCGGTCGCCGACCGCACGCCGCTCTCGGGCACCGTACGCACCCACGTGGATCTCGGGATCCCCGAGCTCCCGTCCGGGCTCGGCCCCTCGTCGCCGCTCGGGGCGCTGGTCTCGGATCAGACCTTCAAGGTGTGGCGTTCGCCCGACGGCGCGCGGGTCGCCCAGATCCTGCCGTTCGGCGAGCGCGACGTGATCTCGAACCGCACGGAGCTGTGGGTGTGGGACTCCGACCGCTTCCACGCCTGGCACGTGCCGGCGCCGGCCACCCCGGGCCCCTCCGCCGCCCCCTCGATGGGCGACCTCGAGGGGCTCGTCGGCAGGGCGCTCGAGGCGCTGCGACCATACGCGAGCCTGACCGAGTCCGACCCGGCCGTCGTCGCCGGACGCTCCGCGTACGTACTCTCGCTCACGCCGACCTCGTCCTCCACGCTGGTCGGCCGGATCGACGTCGCGATCGACGCCGAGACGCGCGTCCCGCTGCGGTTGCAGGTGTTCGCGCGATCGGGCGCCGTCCCCGCCTTCTCGGTCGGGTTCGAGTCCGTGAGCTTCTCGCCGGTGGACCCGTCGATGTTCTCGTTCACGCCGCCGGAGGGCGCCACCGTCACGCAGGTGTCGCCGCCGCACGAGGCGGGGTCGGAGCCGGACCTCCCGCAGGTGCGAACGTTCGGCGATGGATTCGGGCTCGTCGTGGCCGTTCGCGTGACGAGCGTGCCCCCCGAGCTCCGCGGGCTCTTCCCGTACGCGGGTCCGCTCGGCTCGGCCATCCTGGTGGACCGCGGCGACCACGCGTGGGTGGTCGCCGGGGCGGTCGCTCCAGAGACCCTGGCCGGGGTGGCGCCCACGCTCCCGTGACGGCGCTCGTCGCGCGGGGGCTCACCAAGCGGTACGGCAGGACCAACGTCGTCGACGGGCTGGACCTGTCGGTCGAGCGGGGTGAGCTGTACGGCTTCCTCGGGCCGAACGGGGCCGGAAAGACCACGACGATCCGGATGGCCCTCGGCCTGGTGCACCCGAGCGGCGGGGAGGTCCGTCTGCTCGGCGAGCCGGTCGCGCCCGGCGTCGACCTCGACGTGCTCGAGCGGGTCGGGGCGATGATCGAGGAGCCGGCCTTCTACCGGTTCCTTTCCGGCCGGCGGAACCTCGAGGCGTTGGCACGCGCCGGGCGCCACCCGGAGGACGTGCGACGCCGGCTCTCCCGCATCGACGAGGTGCTGGAGCTCGTCGGCCTGAGCGAAGCGGCCTCCATGCGCGTCAAGGCCTACAGCCAGGGCATGCGCCAGCGTCTGGGGATCGCGCTCGCCCTCCTGGGCGATCCCGAGGTCCTGATCCTCGACGAGCCGACGAACGGCCTCGACCCCGCCGGGATGCGCGAGGTGCGAGGGCTCCTGCGTCGGCTCGCCGGCGGCGGGACCACCGTGTTCGTGTCGAGCCACCTCCTGGCCGAGGTGGAGACCATGTGCGACCGCGTGGGCGTGCTCTCCCACGGGCGCCTGGTGGCCGAGGGGCCGCCGGGCCGACTGCGCGGGGGCGCCGAGTGCCTGCGGATCGAGGTGGACGATGCCTCACGAGCCCTCGGCGCGCTCGCGGCGCTCGACGGCGTGGACGCCACCGCCGACGGAAGGGTGGTCCGCGCGACGCTGCACGGGTCCGCCACCGCCGCCTGGGTGAACGCGGCGCTCGTGTCCGCTGGGGTCGCCGTCAGCGCGCTGGTGCCCGAGCGCGAGTCGCTCGAGGACGTGTTCCTGTCGCTCGTGGAGGAGGGCCGTGTACCGAGTTGAGCTCGACAAGGCCCGGCGTCGCTGGCGCACGTACCTGATGGCGGCGGCGCTTGGAGGCATCCCGGTGCTGATCGTGATCGCCGTCAAGCTCTCGCCCCCGACGCCGGAGGCGAGCGGGGACGCCCCGCCGTTCCTCCTGCAGATCGTCCGCAACGGGCTGTTCGCTCCGCTCACCGGGCTCGCGGTCATCCAGCCCTTCTTCCTGCCGCTCGCGGCCGGCCTGCTCTCGGGCGACGCGATCGCCGGCGAGGCCCAGGGGGGAACCCTCCGCTACCTGCTGGTCCGCCCGGTCTCGCGCCCGCGACTGGTGCTCGCGAAGTACGGCGCGGCCATGACGCTGCTCGGGATCCTGCTGCTCTGGGTGGTGGGCTGCGGCGCCCTCGTGGGCGGGGTGGTCTTCGGCTTCGGACCGCTGCCGACGCTGTCGGGCACGACGCTCGGCGCTCCGGCGGCGCTCCTGCGAATCCTCGCGGCCGCCGGCTACATCCTGCTCGGGGTCTCAGGGATCGTGGCGATCGGGCTGTTCGTGTCCACGCTCACCGACTCGGGTCCGGGCGCGACGGTCGCCACCGTGATTCTGGGCATCGCGAGCGAGATCTGCGACCAGATTCCGAGCCTGCGGGCGATCCATCCCTACCTGCCGACCCACGGGTGGCTCGCGTTCACGGACCTGTTCCGCTTCCCCGTCGAGTGGGCGGGCATGCGGGCGGGCTTCGCGGTGAGCGCGGCCTACACGCTCGTGTTTCTCGCGGGCGCGCTCGCGTCGTTTGCTCGGCGAGACGTGGCGTCCTGAGCCGCCAGGCTGCTCAGCCGACGGCCATCACGATCTCGCGCGCGAGCTCCTCGAACTGCTCGAGGTGCGCCCGCCGCTCTGCGCGGAAGCGCTCGACGAGGTCCCGGTACTCCAGGGCGCGGCCCTGGCGCTCGTAGAGCATCCGGGGACGGAGCAGCTCCGGCTCGTCGATCCCCGGGACCTCCTCGGCGACCAGGTAACCGAAGTCCGGATCCTCGGTCCAGGTGATGGTTCCCTCGGCGATGGCCTTCACGATCGCGGACGAGTGCGGGATCTTGACCTTCCTGGATCGCTCGTCGTCCTCGCGCCCCCCGACCCGTCCGGTGTTCATCAGGAAGACCTCGATCGGGTGCGAGGCCAGGAGCTCGAGGATGCGGTTGCCCTGCAGGCCGTGGGGCAGCGGGAAGAACGGGTTGGTCCCGGGGACGCGCAGGAACTTGCCCTCCTCGGCCTTGCCGCCCGCTGAGGTGCCGGTCGTCTCGCCGAGCATGAAGTAGGCGGCGGCCTGCTCCTGGGTGAGCCTGGCCACGGCCGGCACGATGTTCTCGTTCCAGTTGAGGATCAGCAGGACGTCGACCCGGCCCACCTCGCGCGCGTCGCGGTAGCGGCCGAGGGCGTCCATCCCGAACACGGCCCGTCCGTTCTTCGTGTAGGAGGTCTCGAAGAAGTTCACCCGGCCGCGCTCGTCCTGGTACACGTTCTCCAGGTAGGTTTCGGGGTTCACGACGGCTCGGTAGATGTTCGGCTCGAAGTCCGGGTCGAGGCTGAACGTCTTGGCGAAGCACCCGTTCTCGGTCCCGTAGGTCGACCCGCCGGGCATCAGCGCGACGAAGTCGTCCTGCACCGGGAGGGAGTCGTTTTGCGTCGTAAAGGTCGTGGTCGTCTTGCCCGTTCCGGACAGCCCGATGATCAGGAAGACCCGCTCGCCGGCGGCCGTCGGCACGACCTTGCACCCGGCGTGGAGCGCGAGCCCGCCGCGGTCGTAGACGATCTTGTTCCACATCCGCAGGCCACCCTTCTTGGACTCTCCGAAGTAGTCGGAGTTCAGGACCCGCGTGACGCCGTTCTCGAGGTCGACCGCGATGACCCGCTCGTCGGGGTAGCCGGGCGCCGGCAGGTTGGGGGTGTAGATGACCTGGACCTCCGGCTCGCCGTGGGTCCTCGGGAAGTAGAGCTTCTGCTGCATCGCGGCGATGTTGGCGTTGGCCTTCTCGACCGTGAGCCTGGCGGGCGTGCGGAAGTTCTCGTCGTTGCCGATGTACCCGTCGATCTCGAGCATGTCCCGCGTCGCGATGTAATCGTCCTGCATCCGGGCGACGCGCTCGTACTCCTCGCGACTCATCGTCTTGCCGCTGGCCGTCCCGGGCAGGTCGGTCACGACGAACGTGCTGCCGCTGCTCCGGGCGGTGACGCGGGTCTGCACGTTCACGTTGCCGAACTCGGTGACGCGCGCCTGGGGCATCTCCTCGGTGAAG
>JAJPHY010000104.1 GCA_021325015.1 Actinomycetota bacterium
GGCGATGCTGTCGTCCGTGAAGGGCTTCGTGGAGAACCCGGCGTACCCGAACGTGGTGTTCGCCTACGATTTGACGCCCGGTTGATCCGATACGTCGTTCGGCGGGTTGCCCTGGCCATCCTCGTCGTGGCCGGGGTGGTGGTGCTCACCTTCGTCATCGCCAGGGTCGTCCCGGGCGATCCGGCGGTGTCCTGGGCCGGGCCTCACGCCTCCAGGGCCGAGATCGCGCGCGTCCGCCACGACCTGGGCCTCGACCGGCCGCTGCCCGTGCAGATCGGGCGCTACTTCATCGGCGTGCTGGGCGGCGACTGGGGAACCTCCATCCACACCCACCGGCCGGTGCTGTCCGACATCATGGATCGGGCGCCCGCGTCGATCGAGCTCGTGCTGGTCGCCCTGCTGTTCTCCCTCGTGGTCGGCATCCCGCTCGGGCTGGTCTCCGCCAAGTGGCCGGGCAAGACCGCGGACGGGGTGATTCGCGTCGGGGCGGTCCTCGGGGTCTCGATGCCCGCGTTCTGGCTCGCGCTGATCCTCCAGCTCGTGTTCTTCCAGCGCCTGCACCTGCTTCCGGTCGCCGGTCAGTACGACCCCAACCTCGACTACACACACCCGCTCACGCAGTACACGCGGATGGTCCTGGTGGACGCGCTCGTTACCGGAAACTGGTCGGTGCTGCGGAGCGCGGCCGCCCACGTGGTGCTCCCGGCGCTCGTGATCGCCTCGTACCCGCTGGGCGTCATCACGCGGATGGTCCGGGCCTCGGTGCTCGACAGCGTGGGGGAGGATCACGTGCGGATGGTGCGCTCTCTCGGGTTCCCCGAACGGTCCGTGTTCGGCAGGTTCGCGTTGAAGCTCGCGTTGAATCCCGTGATCGCGGTCGTGGCCCTCGTGTTCGCCTATTCGCTCGCCAACACGTTCCTCGTGGAGGCCATCTTCGACTGGCCCGGGCTCGGGAGCTATGCGGCCGACTCGATCTCCTCACTCGATACGCCGGCGATCGTCGGGGTGACGTTGTTCGTGGCGATCGTGTACGTCCTGGCGAACCTGATCGTCGATCTCGTGCAGGCATGGCTCGACCCCCGGATCGCGCTCCGATGATCGAGCAGGCGCTCACCCCGACGCCGGCCGGGCGACCGGCGAGGCTGGCTGCGGTGCTCCGCCGGAACCCGCTGCTCACGGTCGGTGCGGCGCTCTCGCTCATCGTCGTGCTCGCGGGGCTGTTCGCCCCCATCCTGGCGCCGCACCCCGCCGACGCATACGTGGCGACCCATCCGACCGAGACCCTGTTGCCGCCCTCCGGCCTGCACCCGTTCGGCACCGACCAGTTGGGACGAGACATCCTCACCCGCGTTCTGTACGGGGCGCGCATCTCGCCGCTCATCGCCGTCCTGGTGCTCCTAATCGCGTGCGTGGTCGGGATCCCGCTCGGGATCGCCGCCGGATACTTCGGCGGCCTGATCGACGACGTGCTCATGCGGATCACGGACGTGTTCCTCGCGTTCCCGGCCCTGCTGCTCGCGCTCGCGTTCGCCGCGGTGCTGTCCCCCTCGATCGGGAACACGACCCTCGCGATCGCGCTCACGTGGTGGCCGTGGTACACGCGGCTGGTCCGCGGGCAGGCAGCCTCGGTCGCCGGGCGCCAGTACGTCGAGGCGGCCCGCGCGCTCGGGGTTCCGCATCGACGGATTCTCCTCCGGCACGTCCTGCCGAACTCGATCACGCCGCTGATCGTGCAGGTCTCGCTCGACGTGTCCGCCGTCATCCTGACGGCGTCGGCGCTCTCGTTCCTGGGCCTGGGCGCGCAGGATCCGACACCGGACTGGGGCCTGATGGTCAGCCAGGGCCAGTCGTACTTCACGACCCAGTGGTGGCTGGTCACGTTCCCGGGCGCGGCGATCCTGCTCACGGCGGTCGCGTTCAACCTGCTCGGCGACGGGCTCCGCGACGTCCTCGATCCCCGGCGGGTGCCGACCCGATGAGCGCCGTCTTCGGTTCCGAGGATCCCGGACCCAGAAGTCCGACCGGTGGCGATCTCGATCCCGGCGGGCCCGGCGCGGGAGGCTCGATGCCGGCGGTCGAGGTCCGCGACCTGTCGATCGCGTTCGGAAGCCGGGAGGTCGTGCACCTGGAGCACCTGGAGATCGGCGAGGGCGAGATCCTCGGGCTGGCCGGGGAGAGCGGGTCCGGAAAGTCGATGACCGCGCTCGCGATCCTCGGGCTCGCTCCGACCGTGGGCGCGACGGTTCGCGGCGCGATCCGGTTCGAAGGCAGGGATCTGCTCGAGCTCTCGCCGCGAGAGCTTCGCGACGTGCGGGGTCGCAGGATCGCGATGATCTTCCAGAGCCCGGTCGCCTCGTTCAACCCCGTGTTCCGGGTGGGCGACCTGTTCGTGCGGTCGCTGCTCCTGCACGGCGCCCCCAACCGCCGGGAGGCTCGCGCACGCGCCGAGGAGGCGCTTCGGGGCGTGCTGCTGGCCCCGGACCTGCTCGGCCGGTACCCCCACCAACTCTCCGGTGGCCAGGCGCAGCGGGTGGCGATCGCCCTCGCCCTGGCCCTTCGCAGCCGGGTGCTTCTGGCCGACGAGCCCACGAGCGCGCTCGACGTGACGGTCCAGGCCGAGATCCTCCAGCTGATCCGTGCGCTCCGCGACGAACGAGGCATGAGCGTCCTGTTCATCAGCCACGACCTCGCGGTCGTGGCCGAGCTCTGCGACCGGATCGCGGTGATGCGCGAGGGCCGGATCGTCGAGGAGGGCCCGGCAGACGACGTTCTTCGAGCTCCCCGACACGAGTACACGCGAGCTCTCGTCGCGGCCGTCCCGAAGGTCGGCCGGGTCGGAGGGGGTTCGTGAGCGGGGGCTCGCCGTCGGTGTCGGCCCGAGCGCCGGAATCGCCGCTGCTCGAGGTCCGCGACCTCGTCGTCAGGTTCGGGCCGGTGCGAGCGGTCGACGGGGTCTCGCTGGCGCTGCCACCGGGGCCGTTCGGCCTGGGCCTCGTGGGAGAGAGCGGGTCCGGGAAGACCACGCTCGCCCGTGCCGTGATGCGCCTCGTGCCGGCGTCCGGAGGCGAGATCCTCCTCCAAGGGACGCCCGTCTCGCACCTCCGGGGCCGGGAGCTGAACCGCTACCGCAAGGCTGTGCAGATCGTCTTCCAGGATCCGGATACCACGCTCGATCCGCGAGTGAGGATCGGGGGCGCGGTGGGAGAGGGCCTCCGCGTTCACCGGATCGCCGATCGCACGGATGCGGCGAGGCGGGTGATGCGGCTGCTGGAGGAGGTCGGGCTCGAGGCCGAGCACGCGCGCCGGTTTCCCCACCAGCTCTCCGGCGGGCAGCGTCAGCGCGTGGCGATCGCTCGCGCGCTCGCGGTCGAACCGCGGGTCCTCGTCCTCGACGAGCCGACGAGCGCGCTCGACGTCACCGTGCAGGCCAGGATCCTCGAGTTGATCCGCAGGCTCCGGGACTCACATGCCCTCGCCTACCTTCTCGTCTCGCACAATCTGGCGGTCGTCGAGGAGCTCTGCGAGGAAACATCCGTCATGTACCTGGGGCGGATCGTGGAACGGGGTCCGACGACCGCCCTCCTCTCCGCCCCGGCGCATCCCTACACGGTGGCGCTGCGCTCCGCGGTCCCCGAGATCGAGCTGCATGCCCGGCGACGGAGGATCGTCCTGCCGGGAACCCCACCGGACCCGGCGCGTCCTCCGGCCGGTTGTCGGTTCCACCCGCGGTGCCCGGTCGCCGTCGACCTGTGCCGGACGCAGGTGCCGCCCCTTCGTGAGGTCGTGCCCGGTCGCGCGGTGGCCTGTCATCGCGCCGAGGAGGTCCTGAACGGCAAGATCCAGTCGGAGCTCGAGGGTTAGAACCTTCCGAAGAGCTCGCTCGCTGGGTCGACGAACCCCCCGGCGGGCCTCGCGTGTGCGTGCCAGTGGTCGGGGATGCGTCTGCGGACGGGGTCGATCCAGTATCCCTCCTCGCCGTAACGCTCGGCCGCGACGCGCTCCAGGTGTCGAAGGAGTCGAGCCTCCCCCTCGGCGTCGGGCATCCCGTGGGTGCGCCACACGATCATCGGCGTGGCGCAGACCAGGCAGTCGGCCACCCAGCACTCCTCGTCCTCGAAGTGCCACGCCGTGACGTGCTCGGCGCGGCAGAGGAGGCACTCGGGGTCGTGCTCAGCCGAGCTCAACGCGGTCACCCACCCTCACGCCGTGCTCCTCGAAGAACCCCTGGTTCGCCTCGACGGCCCCAACATACGGGACCCGCGGAGCGTACGTCGGACACGGATCGCGCAGGCAGGGCTCCATGTCCAGGATCGCCACGATCCGCCCGCTCGCATTCCAGAACGCGATCGAGAGGGGAATTCGTGTGTCCCTCATCCAGAAGGCGGCGGTCGTGGGCGAGTCGAACAGGAAGGCCATCCCCTCGTCGGCTCCGAGCGCGGTCCGCCCCATCAGCCCGCGCGCCCGCTCCGCGGCGGTGTCGGCGATCTCGACCCTCAGGTGGGTCACCGGGGTCGATGAGATCGTCATCTCACGAACAGGTGTGCCACCCCGGGACACGGCGCATGCCGCCGCGGAGAGGACCGCGGCGAGGAGGACCGACTGCCAGCGCACGCGTCCATGGTCGCACGAGGTACGAGGGGGAGGTTGCTATGATCGCGAGCACGCCGGAGTAGCTCAGTCGGCAGAGCACCTCCATGGTAAGGAGGGGGTCAGGGGTTCGAGTCCCCTCTCCGGCTCCGGTGAACTCAAACACCCTCTCCGGCCCGATGTGATGTCTCGGGCGCCCCGATGTGATGCCCTGGGCCGGACCCACGACGGCGTGTCGCAGGACCTACCCGGGCCGATACCAGTCGGTCGTGCTCGACCAGTCGCCGTGGCCCGACGTCCCGGGCGCGGGACCGATCGTCGCGATGGGGCCCACGGGCTTGCCCGCCTTCCCCGACGACGGATCGACGGGGATCAGCAGCAGAACTCCGGATGAGCTCGGCAGGGCGGACCGCCGCACGACCAGGAGGAAGCGGCCGTTCGCCGACCAGCGGGGGAGCTCGTAGGCGGCATTGGTCGCAGCGGTCAGCCTGACCCTGCGCGTTCCGTCGGCGGCCAGGAGCCAGAGGGATCTCGCCCCCTTGCCGGGAGGGCTCTCCCGCACGTTCGGCGTGACCGTCGACGCGATCCATCGCCCGCTGGGCGAGCATGCCGGCCAGATCCAGCTCCGGGAGAAGTCGACCGAGAGGTTGCGGAAACGCCATCTCGGAGGCGCGGAGGTGAGGATCTGGTTGCCCTCGCTCGGGAATCGCGTCCCGCCCCCCGACAGGACCAGCGCGTCCCCGCACCAGGACAGGAAGTCACCGTAGGGGAGCACCGGGTCGAAGACGTTCACCCAGGGGCCGCCGGCCGCGGGGGCGGCGTTGAGCGGGACCGCGGCCTTCCCGGGGAACCTCGAGAAGAACAGCACCCACCGCCCATCCGGGGACCATTCCGTGACCTCTGGAGGCGCCGTCGTGCCCGGCGTCACGCGGTAGATGGTCGTGGCCGACCCGCTCGCGACGTCGACGACCTCGACGCTGTCCCCTCCGGCATCGATCGCGAGGGACCGACCGTTCGGGCTGAAGGCCAGGTGACCGGCGTGCGTCGCGTCGGGCAGGAGCGTCCGGGCCGCCCGCTCGGGACCGCCGAGGACGACGCCACCGTTCTCGGTGATCCCCGCGAGCAGGTCGGAGCGCGGAGACCACTGCCAGGAGCTCAGATCGCCGAGAGGGTTCCGCACCTCGCCGCCCGCGGCCGAGACGATGCTCCCCCGGCCGAAGGCGATCCAGCGCCCGTCGTGGCTGAACCGCACCGGCGGCGTCGCGCCCTGTTGGACGAGCGTTCGCACCGTGCAGGTGTCGAGGTCGAGCAGACGGAGGGCGCCATCCCGGACCCAGGCGACGGAACCCAGGCGAGCGCCGCCGGCCGCGCGGGCGCTCGCGCACCGCGGGCCGGGAGAGGCGGTGCCGGAGGGCCTCTCGCTCGAGCCGCCGGATCCGAGCAGCTGGGGGACGAGCTTGATCGCGCCGAGCGTCACGATCGCGACGCCGGCGATGGCGGCCACCACGGCGGCGAGAATCCGCCGGCCCCTGCGAGGCCTCGCGTACAGGTGACGCCCGCGTCTCATCGCAGGAAGTTGACGGTACCGCGCCGAAGACGGGTTCCGTTCGCGGGCCACCGAGCACCCGCGGGGCCGAGCCCGCTCCGCCGAGCACACCGTCTCGATCTCCGGAACCCCAGCTCAGGGATGCCGCGCGGTGCCGGCTCCGGGTAGACTTCCTCGCCGAGGCGGCGTAGCTCAGAGGCAGAGCAAGCGGCTCATAATCGCTGTGTCGGTGGTTCGAGTCCACCCGCCGCTACGAAGCCTTCGA
>JAJPHY010000077.1 GCA_021325015.1 Actinomycetota bacterium
CACCCGGAACATGGCGCAGCAGTCATCGAAGAGCTCAGGGAACGGGAGATCCTCGGCGAGAAGCGGAAATACCTGGTCCTCCGTGTCGCCTACGGCGATCTCACGCTCATGGTTCCGGTGGACAGCACCGAAGAGGTGGGTCTGCGACAGGTCGTCAGCAAGAACGAGGTCAAGAAGGTCCTGAACGTCCTGCGGCAGGACGAGTCCAAGATGGCCGCCAACTGGAGCCGGCGTTTCAAGAACAACATCGAGAAGCTGCGTTCGGGCGACATCTACCAGGTGGCCGAGGTGGTTCGGAACCTCTCCATCCGCGAACGCGAGCGCGGGCTGTCCGCGGGCGAGAAGCGCATGATCGCCAAGGCCCGGCAGATCCTGATCTCCGAGCTCACGTTCGCGACCGGGGGTACGGAGGAGAAGGCCGAGGCCATGATCGACAAGGTGCTCGAGGAGTCCCACCAGTCCCGCGTGCTGCAGGGGGCCTGAGCCTCGCCTTCCGGGACCCGCCGGGCTCGGAGCCGGCGGGTGCTTGCGCGAACGCGGATCGAGGGGCACGGTAGGCCCGTGAGCGGTTCCAGCGAGGAGCGCCGACCCGTCCCGCGCGGACGCCTCGTCGAGTTCGTGCGCCTGATCTTCGTGGTGCTGTTCGCCGCGGCCGGATACACCATCGCGACGCGCATCTCCCAACCGAGCACCCTGCGGACCTTGGTCGGTGTCGTGCTCGGCTCCGGCACGGGGTTCGTGCTCGGAGGGGTGCTCGGGCGGCAGACGGCCTCGGCCGTCGACGAGATGGAGCGGGAGTTCCGCCGGGTATCGGCGGCCGAGCTCGTGGCGGGAATCGGCGGGCTGCTCACCGGGCTCGGGCTCGCTGCGCTGGTCAGCGTGCCGCTGTTTCGCCTGCCCCCGCTCACCGCCTGGACCACCGTGGCGTTCGTCTACGTCACGCTCGCCTACCTCGGGTACCGCGTCGGCCGGACCAAGCACGTCGAGCTCTTCGGCCTGATCGGGCTCAAGCCTCGCGCGGCGGGCGCTGGCCGGGGGGACATCGTCGTCGTCGACACCAGCGCCTTGATCGATGGTCGGATCGTCGACCTCGTGGAGACCGGCTTCATCACCGGCGACGTGCTGATCCACAGCGGCGTGCTCCGCGAGCTCCAGCAGATCGCCGATTCCTCGGACCCGAAGCGACGCCGGCGTGGGCGCCGTGGGCTCGATGCGGTGGGTGAGCTCCAGCGCGCCGCGAACGTGCAGGTGCACCTCGTGGAGGAGCCCGGCGTCCAGGACGTGGACGCGGCCCTCGTGCGGCTCGCCCGCGACCGTGGCGCCTCTCTCGTCACGACCGATCACAACCTCGCGAAGGTCGCCGAGGCGCTCTCGGTCGTGGTGCCCAGGCTGAACGACCTCGCGGCCGCCTTCCGGCTGCCGGTGGGTCCCGGCGACGAGCTCACCGTGGAGCTAGTCAAGGAGGGCCGCGAGCACGGACAGGCCATCGGGTACCTCGAGGACGGCACGATGGTGGTCGTGGAGGAGGCGCGGGACCGGATCGGCTCCGAGGTCCCGGTGGTGGCGCGAAACGTGATCCAGACGACCACCGGCCGGATGGTGTTCGCCGCGCTCGCGGGAACGGAGTCCGGGTGACCCCGGCCGCGATCGCGATCGTCCTCGCCGGCGGCTCCGGTGAGCGACTCGGCGAGCGAACGCCGAAGGCCTTTGTCGCCCTGGGTGGGCGACCCTTGCTCGTCCACGCTGCCCTGGCCGCGCTCGCCTGTCCCGCCATCGGGTCGATCGTGGTCGCCGCGCCCGAAGGGCTCGAGGACCTCGCGCACGCGATGCTCGAGGGCGTCGGGGCGCACGCGGTCGTGACCGGCGGGGCGACCAGGCAGGGCTCGGTTCGCGCAGCGCTCGAGGTGGTGCCGCCAGAGGCGGAGGCGATCGTGTGTCACGACGCCGCGCGGCCGTTCGCCCGCCCGGAGCTGTTCACCGCCGTGCTCAGTGCCCTCCAGGACGCGGACGGCGCCGTCCCGGTGCTCCCCGTCCCGGACACCGTGAAGCGCGTTCGGGGCGGGATCGTGCTCGGCACCGAGTCTCGGGAGGAGCTCGCGCTCGCCCAGACCCCGCAGGCCTTTTCCGCCTCCGCGCTTCGCGAGGCGCATCGCCGGGCGGTGGAGGCGGGAGTCGACCTCACCGACGACGCGGCCGTGCTCGAGTGGGCCGGGTTCCGGGTTCGCGCGATCCCGGGGGACCCGGCGAACTTCAAGATCACCACCCCCGACGACCTGGCCCGAGCCGAGCTGCACGCCGGAGACCTCGCCCGTGGCTGATCGGCGGGTCGGCCTCGGCTTCGACGTGCACCCGTTCGGCGAGCGGGGGCCGCTGCTTTTGGGCGGGGTGGAGTTTGGCGGTCTGCCGGGGCTCGCGGGGCACTCCGACGGCGACGCCGTCTGTCACGCCGTGGCCGACGCGCTCCTGGGCGCCGCCGCGCTCGGCGACCTCGGTCAGCACTTCCCCGAAACCGACCCCAAGGTGGCCGGGATCCCGGGGCTCGAGTTGCTCGCCCGCACGGTCGCGCTGCTCGCCGAACGCTCGCTCGCGCCCTGGTCCGCCGACGTCACGGTCCTCGCCGGCCGCCCCGCGGTCGCTCCTCGCCGCGACGAGATGCGCGCGGCGCTGGCCGGGGCTCTTGGAGTCCCTCGCGAGCGGGTGTCGGTGAAGGCGACCCGGCCTGAGGGTCTGGGCCTCACCGGCGATGGGATCGGATGCCTCGCGCTCGCGGTGCTCGTGGAGTCGTGACCGGCGCTCCCGAGGCCGTCGTGGGAGGGCGCCGTCCCGCTCTCGAAGCCGTCCGCGCCGGGCGTGCGCTCGAGGTCTTCGCTGCGGAGGGCACGCGCGACACGCCGGCGCTTCGCGATCTTCGGGAGGCCTGTCGCCAGGCGAGCGTCCCGCTGCGCGAGCGCCCCCGCGCCGAGCTCGACCGACTGGCCCCGGACCACCACGGCGTGGTGGTCCGACTTCGCACGGTCTTGGAGCTCGGGGAGCGCGAGCTCGCGACGTGGCCCTTCGGGAACGACGACGTCGTGGTCGTGCTCGACGGGATCGTGGATCCGCACAACCTGGGGGCCGCGGCCCGGTCGGCGGAGGCGGCCGGCACCGCCATGCTGGTCACGCGGGTGCGTCGGGCCGCCGCCCCGTCGACCGCTGCGATCCGGGCCTCGGCCGGGGCGCTGCTGCACCTTCCGCACGCGCGCGTGGCGAACATCCCGCGGGCCCTCGCGCGCCTGCAGGCCGCGGGCTTCTTCGTCGTGGGGCTCGACGAGCGCTCGGGCACGACCGTGTACGACGGGCCCTGTCCGAGCGGGCGGGTCGCGATCGTCGTCGGGTCGGAGGGGCAGGGACTTTCCCGGCTCACCAGGCGCACGTGCGACGCCATCGTCTCGCTCCCGATGCGTGGCCGGGTGGGGTCGCTGAACGCATCGGCGGCCCTCGCGGCCGTGCTCTTCGCGTACGTGCTCCCCTCGCGCCGATAGACTCGGAGCGCAGGCCGGCGTAGCTCAGGTGGCAGAGCAAGCGATCTGTAATCGCCCGGTCGTCGGTTCGATTCCGGCCGCCGGCTCCGGTGGGTGGACAGCCTTGGATCCGACGGTTTGGGCGGCGTTCCATCGACGGGGGCGTTGGGAGCGGTGCTCCTCGCTGGGCCGTTGTCCCTCGCCGGTACGGGTACGCGAACGCCTTCCTTGGGGGCGTCGCGTGAGCGGGCGCGGAGGGGGACATCGTCGTACGGAGGGCGCGAGGATGTCTGGCCCGGCCCGCCTGGCCTCCCGGCTGCTCCGGGTTCGCCCGTGGGTCCTCGCGGCGCTCGTCTTCAGCGCGCTCATGCGGCTCGGCGGCGTCGGCGACGAGAGCCGGCTCTCGTTCCTCGACCCGGCACTCCTCGCCGCGTTCCTGTGGGCCGTCGGGGTGGCTCAGCGGTGGCACGCCCCACCCGCGCTGCTCAGGCCATCTGCGGCAGCACTCGCATTCATCGCCCTCTCGTGGCTTGCCGGGATGCTCTTTGAGCTGACTCTCTCGGAGGGCGGGGGTGAGACGTTCGGCGGGTTCCACCCCGAGACGCTACCGTCGTTCGTTCTCGCACAGGGCTTCTACGTCCCGTTCGCCGTACTCGGGTTCGTCCTCGTGCGCCGGTACGCGTACACGCTACGCGAGCTCTTCTTCGCGGCCGGAGCGGTGAGCATCTACGAGATCTTGGCGACGGGTACTCTCGCGAGGCTTGTCACGTCGCCGTTCTTCATCCTCGCTCCACTGGCCATCGCGTACTACGTGTCCGTGTACGCGATGTTCCTCTGCTGGCCGGTGGTGCTCCTTGGTACGGAGCAGCTTTGGGGCGACGCACCGCGTCCGGTGTCGGGGCGGCGCAAGGTCGTCATGATGCTCGCCATGGGCGCGGGGAGCTGGCTCGTGTCGGGTGCTTGGGGCGTGCTGCTCCCTCACCTGTCCACGCGCTTGTCCGTGCCCTGATGGAGAGCCCGGCGGTCAGGCGGCGGGCGCGACCTCACCGACGACTTCTCCACGCCTGTGTCCTGCCTCGGCCGCTAGACTCGGGACGCAAGCCGGCGTAGCTCAGTTGGCAGAGCAAGCGATTTGTAATCGCTCGGTCGTCGGTTCGATTCCGACCGCCGGCTCGAGACCGCAGGGGTGGTGAGGCCGTGAGGTGGAGCTCCCGGCTCGGAGCGCGATTCCTCATCGCGTGTGCGCTCGTCCCGCCTCCCGTCGTCGTGCCTCATCCCGCCGTCCCCGCGTCGCTCGCGCCTGCCCGGGTCGTGCCATCGCCGGCCGTTCCTCCCCGCTCCTGGCTCGCCGTGGCCTCCGGAGTCGCGACGCCGGGCAGCGGCGATCGCCCCAACGACCCTGTCCTGCCGAACACGCACTGCGAGCTGTTCCCCGCGGACAACATCTGGAACACCCGGATCGACGACCTTCCGGTGCACCCGATGAGCAAGGTCTGGCTTCGAGCGATGAAGGCGCCCTCCATGAACCTCCATCCCGACTTCGGCCCTCCGGCCTACGGGCTGCCGTTCGACGTGGTGACCAATCGACACCGCACCGTTCGGATCCGCTTCCGGTACGCGGACGAGAGCGATCACGTGCGCTACCCGCTCGGGCCGCGAACGCCCATCGAGCTCGGCTCCGACCGGCACGCGCTGATCGTGAACAAGGACACCTGCACCCTCTACGAGCTGTACGGCGCCCGCTGGAACCACGGGCGCCCTACCGCCGGGAGCGGCGCGGTGTGGGACCTGTCTTCGAACGCTCTCCGACCGGACGGCTGGACCTCAGCCGACGCCGCCGGCCTGCCGATCCTGCCGGGTCTCGTTCGCTTCGACGAGGTGAAGATGGGTTCGATCGACCACGCCATCCGGTTCACGACCGAGCTCACCCGAGACGCGCATCTGTGGCCGGCCCGCCACGACGCCGGCTCGGCGAATCGCCGGTACCCGCCGATGGGAGCCCGCTTCCGCCTCAAGGCGAGCTTCGATCTGTCTGGGTTCAGTCCCAAGGCCCGAGTCGTCCTTCGCGCGATGAAACGCTACGGCCTGATCCTCGCGGACAACGGAGCGAACTGGTACTTCCAGGGCACGCAGGATCCGCGCTGGACGAACCACGTCCTCGACGAGCTGAAGACCGTGCCGGCCTCGGCGTTCGAGGCGGTCGACGTCTCCTCCTGCCGGGTCGATCCCGACAGCGGCGAGGCCCGCTGCCCCTGAGCCGTCATCCAACGGCGATGAGGGGACCCTCGCCTCAGCGGATCGATCATCGTTCTCGGGGTCAGCGCAGGGTGGGCCCGGTGATCACGCCCGACAGCAGGGGGAAGACCGGCGGCACGAGGATGCAGAGCACGACGGCCCACAATCGCCGGTTCGAATCCACGGGCCATCGTTGAACGCGAGGACGCTGCGCGTGAGCGGCTCGAGAAGGGCCCGAGATATGCAGCGCCGACGATCGAGGCCGATCGAATCGGAAATCGCTACCCAAGGGTGTCCTACCACGCCATCCGGGGGGTGTCCTGCCACGGCAACCACCGCTGGGCCGTTCCGGCCGGCCCGGAGGCTCGAAGTGGCTGGTCCTGTGGGAATGGGACGAAAGTCCCAGCCGGATGGGGGCACTGCGACCCTCTCGACGGCCCGCGCTCCGTACCACCCTATCTGGCGACGGCCCAACCCAATCGGGGGTGCGACGTGGACGGCCAGACGCTCTCCCTGGTCCTGTTCTCCGGGACCGACGACAAGCTGAACGCGGCGGCGGTTCTGACCGCCGGCGCCGCGGCCATGGGACGCAAGGTGAATGTGTTTCTGCAGTACTGGGCGCTCGACGCGTTTCGGTCGGACCGGATCACCAAGGACCACGGGGTGGCCCCGGAGGCCGGTTCGGAGGGAGCGGCCATCCTCGCGCGACACGGCGGGCAGCACTGGAGCGACACGTTCCGGCAGGCCAAGTCGATCGGTGAGGTCGCGATCCACGCGTGCTCCCTGTCGATGGAGGTGCTCGGCCTCTCGATGGAGGATCTCGATCCACTCGTCGACGACCAGGAGGGGGTCGCGTCGTTCTTCATGAACGTCGACGGCCCCGTGACCTTCATCTGAAGGAGTGATGGACATGACGACGGCAAACGTGACGCGCTCGATCGATGCCCGCGGCATGCCCTGCCCCGGTCCGCTGATGTCGCTCATCGGCGCCATCCGCGAGGGCCGGGTCGGCGACGTGATCGAGGTGCTCTCGTCGGACGCGGGGTCGCGGACGGACATCCCGGCGTGGATCCAGAAGGCGGGCCACGACCTCGTCGAGATCGTCGACGAGGACGGGTTCGCCCGCTTCGTCGTTCGAAAGGCCCGGTGAGCCGGGCGTGCCGGCGAGGGTCGTGGTCCTCGGGGGCGGCGTCGGCGGAACGCTGGTCGCCAACCTCTTGTCGAAGAGGCTCCGCCGCGACGTGCGGGTGACGGTGGTCGACCCGACGGGGATGCACGCCTATCAGCCCGGCTACCAGTACCTCGCGCTCGGTCAGGCGAACGGCCGGTGGCTGGTGCGGGACGAGCGCACACTGCTCAGGACCGACGTCGATCTCGTGGTCGAGCCGGCGATCCGCGTCCACCCCGACGCGGGCACCGTGCAGCTGGCGCGCGGCGGGAGCCTCGACTGGGACTACCTCGTGATCGCCACCGGCGCGCGCCTGGCTCCGGAGCTCGTTCCGGGGTTGACCGAGGGCTCGTACGAGTTCTACTCGCTCGAGGGGGCGCAGCGGCTGCGCGAGGCCCTGCGGCGATTCCGGGGCGGACGTCTGCTGGTCGGGGTCGCCGGCATCCCATACAAGTGCCCGCCCGCGCCGGTCGAGTTCGTGTTCCTCGTGGAGGAGTACCTGCGTCGACGCGGCATCCGCAACCGCAGCGAGGTTCGACTCCTGTCCCCGCTCAACCGCGCCTTCACGATCGAGTCGGCGTCGAAGGTCGTGCAGCCGCTCATGGCGCAGCGGGGGATCGAGCTCACGACGTTCTTCAACGTCGAGTCGGTGGATCCCTCGAGCGGGGTGGTCTCGTCGCTCGAGGGGGAGAAGGCGGAGTTCGACCTCCTCGTGCTGGTCCCGCCGCACCGCGGGCAGGACGTGGTGGTCGAGTCCCGGCTCGGAGATGCCTCGGGGTGGCTCCCGACCGACCGCACGACGCTGCAGGTCGAGGGGCACGAGCGCATCTTCGCCATCGGCGATGCGACGAACCTGCCGATCTCGAAGAGCGGCTCCACCGCGCACTTCGAGGCGCCGGTGGTCGCGAGCCGGATTGCCGCGCTCGTCAAGGGATCCGCCCCGAGGAGCAACTACGGCGGCAACGTCATGTGCTTCCTGGAGACCGGGAACCGGCAGGGGACCGTCCTCCGGTTCGACTACGAGCACCCGCCGGCGCCGCCGCAGCCGAGCGCGATCTGGCACTCGGCCAAGTGGCTGTTCAACCGCATGTACTGGGGCGTGGTTCCGCAGGGACGTCTTCCCGAGCGGATGCCGATCCCCGTCCCGAGGGGAAGGAGCACGGAATGAGCCAGGCAGTTGCGCGCACGCTGGATCTGAAGGGACTGTCCTGCCCCCTTCCGATCGTCAAGACCGCCCAGGCGATCAAGGAGCTCGCCTCCGGCGAACTGGTCGAGGCGCTCGCGACCGATCCGGGATCGGTGGCCGACTTCATCGCGTGGTGCACGTCGACCGGCAACGAGCTCCTCGAGCACACGGAGGAGGGCGGCGTGTTCCGCTTCGTGATCCGCAAGAAGTGAGGTGAGTTCGATGGCCGTCGAGGAAGCCACGGTCGGGGTCCCGGTGCACGAGCACGAGGAGCACGCGCACAAGAAGCTCGTGATCATCGCGTGGAGCGGCGACCTCGACAAGGTGTGGCCGCAGATGATCCTCGCGACGGCGGGTGCCGCGATGGGGATGCAGACGACGATCTTCTTCACGTTCTGGGGCCTGTTCTCGCTCGTCAAGGACGACGTGCGAATCACGGGCGAGAACTGGATGCAGAAGATGGTCGCGATGATGGATCACCCGGGCGTCGAGCACCTGAAGCTCGGGAAGATGAACTTCGCCGGCGCTGGGCCGGCGATGATGAAGAAGCTCGCGAAGGAGCACTCCGTCGCGAGCCCCGGTGAGCTCCTGCGGATGGCCGTGGACCAGGGCGTCAAGCTCGTGCCCTGCCAGATGACGATGGACATGCTCGGGCTGAAGCGCGAGGACATGATCGACGGGCTCTCGGAGCCCGCCGGCGCCGCCGCGATGCTGCTCGAGGCGCAGGACGCCGTCACCCTCTTCATCTAGCTGTCGGGCCGTCCATCGCACCCCGACAACGAGGGCCGGGAGGC
>JAJPHY010000027.1 GCA_021325015.1 Actinomycetota bacterium
AGCCCACCGAGTTCATATGCAAGAAGTGCTACCTGGTGAAGCACCGCAGCCAGCTCAAGGACAAGGCGCGCATGCTCTGCCGAGACTGCGCCTGAGACCCGCCGGGCCCCGCCTCCCGCTCGCCATCGCGCTCGCGGCCGCGTCCGGGCTCCTGCTGTCGCTTTCCCTGCCACCCGCGAGCCTTGGACCGGTTGCCTTCGTCGCGCCGGTGCCGCTTCTCTGGCTGCTCTCCCGGTCGCGCCCGCGCCGGGGGTTCCTGCTCGGGTTCACGTTCGGGGTCGCGTACTTCGGCGCCGTCCTGTATTGGGTCCTGCTGTTCGGCGAGTTGGGATGGAGCGCCCTCGTGCTCGCCTCCTCGGGCTTCGTCGGCGTCTTCGGGTTACTCGTGCCGGCGCTGTGGCGGCCCGAGCACCCCGTGCGCTCGGTGGTCGGCGTGGCGGCCCTGTGGACGGCGATCGAATGGCTCCGGGGGATGTGGCCGGTCGGTGGCTTCACCTGGGGAGGGATCGGGACGACCCAGACCGGCGATCGGACCCTCATTCGGCTCGCCTCCGTCACCGGGGTCTGGGGCGTCTCCTTCGTGGTGATGGCCGTCGCCGCCACGATCCTGATGGCCTGGGAACGGCGGGCGAGCCACCCCGGCCTCCTCCTCGCCGGGGTCGCCGCGATCCCCGCGCTGATCCTCGCGCCGGGGCTGATCCCGATCCCGCGTCCGAACGGGCCGGCGCTCGAGGTCGCCGCCATCCAGGTCGATGTCCGCGGGGCGCGGGGGCTCGCGCCGGCGGCGGAGGACCGGGCGGTCGCCGCGATGAACGTCGCGCGGCACCTGGCGCTCCCGCGGGGCGCGGTGGACCTGGCGGTCTGGGGCGAGAGCTCGCTGGATCCCGGGGCCAACACGCCATCGTTCCGCGGGCGCGTGGTGGACGCGATCCGTGAGGTCGGCACGCCGACGCTGGCCGGCGCGGTGGTCCACGCCCCGAACGGCCGCTACTACAACGAGAGCCTGCTGTTCGACGGTCGCGGCCGGATCGTGGGGGAGTACCGCAAGGTCCACCTCGTCCCGTTCGGCGAGTACGTGCCGTTCCGGCACTGGCTCTCGTGGATCTCCGCCCTGCGACGGATTCCCTACGACGAGACGCCGGGGCAGCGCGTGCACCCGCTCCACGTGGACGGGCTCACGTTTGGAAACGTCATCTGCTTCGAGAACAGCTTCCCAGCGATCGACCGAACGCTCGTCGCCGACGGGGCCGAGTTCCTCGTGGTCACGACCAACAACGCGTCGTACGAGATGACGGCCGCCTCGCGCCAGCACCTGCTCATGAGCCAGCTGCGGGCGGTGGAGAACGCGAGGTGGGTGGTGCACGCTGCCGTGTCGGGGATCAGCGCCTTCATCGATCCGCAGGGGCGCGTGGTCGACGAGCGCGGGCTGTTCCGTCCCGCGACCATGCTCCATACGATCCGGGCGTCCTCGGCCGAGACGCTCTACACGCGCCTGGGGGACTGGTGGGCATGGGTGAGCCTGGTCCTGGCCCTCGGCCTGCTCGTCGTGCCCCGGGCCGGCAGGCCCGCCCCGCCGGCCGCCCCCCTGGGCGAGCGCCTCCGCACCCTCGTGATCCTCCCGACCTTCAATGAACGCGAGACGATCGAGTTGGTCCTGCAACGCCTCCTGGCGCTTCCCGAACCCGTCGACGTCCTCGTGGTGGACGACTCCTCGCCCGACGGAACGGCCGAGCTCGTCCGCACGGTCGCCGCTCGCGAACCCCGAGTGCGGCTGGTCGAGCGACCCCGCAAGTCAGGGCTCGCGAGCGCGTACCTCCAGGGATTTCGGCTCGCGATCCAGGAGGCGTACGACCTCGTCGTCGAGATGGACTCCGACCTCTCCCACCAGCCGGAGGAGCTCTCACGGCTCCTCGCCTCGGCCCGGTCCCACGACATCGTCATCGGGAGCCGCTACGTCGACGGCGGATCCGTCACCAACTGGAGCTCCGCCCGGGTCGCCCTCTCCCGCGCCGGCAACCTCTACGCCCGCCTCCTGCTCGGCTTCCCGATCCGAGACGCCACCAGCGGGTTCCGCGTCTACCGAGGAGCGCCGCTCGCGCGCCTCCTCGCCGACCCAATCCGATCCGACGGCTACGGATTTCAGATCGAGCTCGCCTTTCGCGCCTGGCGCGAGGGCTTCGACGTCGCCGAGGTCCCGATCACGTTCCGCGAGCGAGAGCACGGCCACTCCAAGATCTCCCGCCGGATCGTCCTCGAGGCGCTCTGGCTCGTGACCCTGTGGGGCCTCAAGGCCCGCCTCGGACCGGTCCCCCGCCCCCTTGGCGAACGCCCATAACGGACGTTATGGAAAGTGACGGGGCCCATTTCCTCGACCGTCGCGGGGAGCTCCTCCCCCTGGCTCTGAGCCGCGGGCCGGCTACCAGCGCAGCTTGAGCTGTCGGGCCGCCCGCGCCTCGTCAAGCCGGCGTACGGGCGTGGTCACCGGCGCGGCATGGAGCAGCTCCGGATCTCTCCGCGCCTCCTCGGCCGCCTGGAGGAACGCGCGGCCGAGGCCGTCGAGCGTCTCCTTGGTCTCCGTCTCGGTCGGCTCCACCATCATGGCCTCCTCCACGATCAGCGGGAAGTACACGGTGGAGGGGTGGTAGCCGAGGTCAATCATGCGCTTGGCGACGTCCAGGGCCCGGATCCCGGTGTCGTCCTTGAGCGGCTTGGCCGTTGCCACGAACTCGTGCATGGGCCGGCCTGGCATCGCGAGCGGGAACGCCCCCTTGATCAGCTCGGCCAGGTAGTTCGCGTTCAGCACCGAGCGCTCGGCGACCTCCTTCAGCCCGTCGCGGCCGTGCAGGAGCACGTAGACGTAGGCGCGCACGAGGATCCCGAAGTTGCCGAAGAACCCGTGCATCCTCCCGATGGAGTCGGGGCCGCCGGCCTCGAGCCGGAACGTTCCGTCCTCGTTGCGCTCGACCAGGGGCCTGGGGAGGTAGCGCGCGAGCTCCTTCGTCACGGCGACCGGGCCGGCGCCCGGCCCTCCCCCGCCGTGCGGCGTGGCGAACGTCTTGTGCGTGTTGATGTGCACGATGTCGAAGCCCATGTCGCCCGGACGGCAGCGGCCAAGGATCGCGTTCAGGTTCGCCCCGTCGTAGTAGACGAGACCGCCGACGCCGTGGACGGCGGCCGCGATCTTCTCGATCTCCTCCTCGAACAGCCCGAGCGTGTTCGGGTTCGTGAGCATGAGCCCGGCGACGTCCTGGTCTAGCAGCTTCTCCAGAGCCGAGACGTCGACCAGGCCGCGGGCGTCCGAGGGGATGTGGAGCGCCTCGTACCCCGCGAGCCGCACGCTCGCCGGGTTGGTGCCGTGCGCCGAGTCGGGGATCGCCACCCGCCGTCTGGGGTTGCCCTGGCGGGTGTGATGCGCCCGCATGAGCAGCAGGCCCGTGAGCTCTCCGCAGGCGCCGGCCGGGGGCTGGAGCGTGGCGCGCTCCATGCCGGTGATCTCGCACAGGGCGCGCTCCAGGCGCCACAGGAGCTCGAGCGCCCCCTGGACGGTGTGATCCGGCTGCAGCGGATGCAGGCGCCGAAAGCCCGGGAGCGCCGCCGCGACCTCCGCGACCTTCGGGTTGTACTTCATCGAGCACGAGCCGAGCGGGTACACGCCGGTATCGACCCCGTAGTTCCGCTGGGACAGGCGCGTGTAGTGCGACACGATCTCGCGTTCGGCCACCTCGGGAAGCACCGGAGGCGTCCGGCGCGCGAGCTCCCCCGGGAGCTCGACGGGGGGAACGTCCAGGCGTGGAAGGCTGAAGGCTCGGCGGCCGGGTCGCGACAGGTCCATGATGGTTCCCACGCTCGTGGGAGGATCCTGCGTGCGTACCGGAGCGCCGGTCACGCGAGCACCTCGCGCATCGCCTCGGCGAACGACTCGATCTCGGCGCGCGAGCGACGCTCGGTGACCGCGACGAGCAGTGCGTGACCGTCCGCGTCCGGGAGCGGAACTCCGGCCAGGAACCCGCGGTCCACGAGCGCGTCGCGGACCGTCGAGGCGGGCCTGGGCAGTCGGAGGGCGAACTCCTTGAAGAACGGCGCGCCGGGGAACAGCAGCTCCACGCCGGGGATCTCGGTGAGACGCTCGGCCGCGTACGCCGCCTTGGCCGCGCACTGCCGGCCGAGCTCGACCAGGCCCTGGGGTCCGAGCCACGCGAGGTACACGGTCGCCGCGATCGCCATGAGGGTCTGGTTCGTGCAGATGTTCGAGGTCGCCTTCTCCCGGCGGATGTGCTGCTCGCGCGCCTGGAGGGTCAGGACGTAGCCGACCATGCCGTCGACGTCGACGGTCTCGCCGACGATCCGGCCGGGCAGACGCCGCACGTCCTCCATCCGGGCGGCGATCACCCCGAGGTAGGGCCCGCCGAAGCTCAGATGGTTTCCGAGCCCCTGCCCTTCCGCCACCGCGAGGTCGGCTCCGAGCTCGCCCGGCGGCGCGAGCACGCCGAGCGAGAGGGGGTCGAAGACGTGGATCGCCCGGGCCCCGGCCTGGTGGGCGATCTCGAACAGCTCGCGAGCGGGCTCGAGCACGCCGTAGGCGTTCGGGTGCTGCACGATGACCGCGGCGACGTCGGGCCCGACCGGGGGTTCGCCGCCCCGCCCGAGCGGGATCGGGAAGACCTCCGGCTCGTACCCCGCGCCGCGTCCGAACGTGCGCAAGGTCTCGACGTAGCGCGGGTCGACGCCGCCCGAGACCAGCACGCGCTCGCGCCCGAGCGCCGAGCGCGCCACGTTCACCGCCTCGGCCAGCGCGGTCGCGCCGTCGTACAAGGAGGCGTTCGCCACCTCGAGCCTGGTGAGCTCGCAGATCATCGACTGGTACTCGAACAGGGCCTGGAGGACCCCTTGTGACAGCTCCGGCTGGTAGGGGGTGTACGAGGTCGCGAACTCGGACCGGCCCGCGAGCGCCCAGACGACCGCCGGCACATAGTGGTCGTAGGCCCCCGCACCGGCAAAGCAGACCAGGTCGTCGGCGCTTCGGTTCCTCCCGGCAAGGGCCTCCAGGTCCGCCAGCACCTCCATCTCGGAGGCCCCGTCCGGCAGGTCGAGCGGACGGTCCAACCGCACCGACGGCGGGATCTGATCGAACAGATCGTCCAGCGACCGGAGGCCGATCGCCTCGAGCATCCGGCCGACGTCCTCGTCGGTGTGGGGCGCGAACCTCATGGGCTCGTGCCCAAGTCTAGTTGGGTTGCCGCGATGTGACGTGAGCCTTCAGTCGGTGAGGTCCTCGAGCCCGTACTTCCTCACCAGCGAAAGGTAATCGCGCTGGTAGAAGATCTTGCAGTTGACGCCCGGGTACAGCTCGCGCAGCTTGCGGATCTTCCGGTTCTTCTTGGTGACGAGCTTCTGGTTGAGGGTCGTGATCTCGATGTACAGGTCGTACTGGGGGAGGTAGAAGTCCGGCGTGAAGCGCTGGGTGACGCTCCCCTGCCTGTCCCACTCGAGGTCGAACGAGGTCGGCTCGTACTCCCACTCGATCTGGTAGAAGTCGAGCAGCCGCGCGAACTGGCGCTCGCTCGCGTGCGCGAACCTGACGGTGTCGCTCTTTAGGACCTGCGATGCCGCCGTTGCGTGGGCGTTCACGCGCCTCCGGCCCGAGCGACCTCTCGGCCCCGCTTGCGAGCGGCCCTCGCGAGGCTCCCCTCGAGATCGGTCCATACCTTGTCGACGGCGACGGCGAACACGCCCTGCCCCTTCGCGAGGAGGTCGACGACCGCCTCCGGGGACTCGACCGCGTAGATCCGCGACCCGTCCGAGACCAGGGTGGTCCCCGTGGCGGGTTCGCGGAGCTCGCGCAGCGTGCCGATCGCCTTGCGGACCTGCTGGAGGCTCACCCCGGTGTCCAGCAGCTTCTTGATGACCTTGAGCTGGGCGAGGTCCTGGAACGAGTACAGGCGCTGGGTGCCCGAGCCCTGCGCGTCCTTGACCGAGGGGCGCACGAGCCCGGTCCGGGCCCAGTAGTCGAGCTGCCGGTAGCTGATGCCGACGATGCGGCACACCTCGGGGACGCGGTAACCCTGCTCGGCCATCACAGCTCCGTAATTACGCGGGCGTTGGTACGCTACTGCCGCCCGCGGGCCGTGTCAACGATCGGCCCTCCCCGATCGCCCGCACGATTCGGCAAGACGGGGGTCTTCTGGTAGAGTCCGCGGCCGTGGTTCGCCGCCCGACCGAGCACCGGCGCCGGGCCCGCCGCATGGTCGCGTTCGCGACCGCCGCGGCCCTCGTCCTGACCCTCGGATCGGCGCCGGCGCAGGCCTCCACGTACCGCCGTCGGGCGCTCGAGCTCGTCAACGCGGCACGGATCGCCCACGACGTGGACCCCGTCAGGCTCAACGTCCGGCTGTCGAAGGTCGCCGAGGAGCACACCCGAAAGATGATCCGCGAAGGGCGCCTCGAGGACGTGAACGACCTCACGCGCGTGCTGAGTCCGTACCGCTGGAAGATGGGCGGGGCGATCGTCGGGTGCGGTGGCTCCCTCGCCCAGATCCACCGGGCCTTCCTCGGCGACGAGGTGCACCGCAGCATCCTCCTGTCGCGCGAAGCCCGCCGGGTCGGGATCGGCGTCGTCCGCGTGCGTGGCAAGTCGCCGTGCGGCCGGAACTCGTTCTGGGTGACCGAGATCTTCTACGGCTGAGAGCGGCTCAGCCGAAGTCCTCGGGGTTCACGTTCTCGAGAAACTCCCGGAATTTCTCGACCTCTTCCTCCTCGTCGCCGCTCGGGATGAGGATCGCGGCCTCGTCCAGGACCTCCTCGCTTGCGAAGATCCGGCAGTTGATGCGCACCGCCAGGGCGATCGCGTCGCTCGGCCTGGACGAGATCTCGTACGAGGTCCCGTTCCGCTGCATGTTGATGACGGCGTAGAAAGTCCCCTCGCGCAGCTCCGTGATCACGATGCTCTGCACCTGAACCGACATCTCGTCCAGGATGCTCTTCAGCAGGTCGTGGGTCATTGGGCGCGGTGTGACCACCCCCTGCAGGGCGAGGGCGATGGCGGCCGCCTCGGCCTGCCCGATCCAGATGGGCAGGTAGCGCTCGCCCTCCGCCTCTCGCAGGAGCACGATCGGCTGGTTGGTCGGCAGCTCGATCCGGACACCCGCCAGGCTCATCTCGATCATGGCTCGAAACGACTGTAGCCCTCCCCCACTGGTCCGACAACCTGGCCCTGAGAGCGCGCCGGGCCCGGCTCCTCGGAGCTCGCGTCCGCGTCCCCGGTCACGTACGGGATGAGGGCGTCCGGGTCGCCCACGAGCGCAGCGATATCTTGCACCGCAAGGATGTCCGGGATGTTCCGGTATCGTTCGTCGAAGTCCAGCCCGTATCCGACCACGAAGACGTCCGGACACTCGAATCCCCGATAGCGGATCTCGAGCGGCGCGATCCGCCGAACGGACTTGTCGAGCAACGCACAGACCTCGATCGTGGTCGGGCGACGGGACTCGAGCACCGAGATCAGGTACGAGAGCGTGAGGCCGGTGTCGACGATGTCCTCGACGACCAGCACGTCGCGGCCGCCGACGTCCTGGTCCAGATCCTTCACGATCCGCACGCGCCCCATCGACTCGGCGGCGTCCCCGTAGCGGGAGATCGCCATGTAGTCGATGGAGATCGGGAGGCGGATCTCTCGGATCAGGTCCGCGAGGAACACCGAGCCGCCCTTCAGGACCGAGATGAGGACGGGCGCCCGCCCCTCATAGTCCCCGGTGATGGCGCGGCCGAGCTCCTCGATCCGCCGGCGGATGTCCTCGCGCCCGAACAGGACGCTGGCGATCGGCGACA
>JAJPHY010000040.1 GCA_021325015.1 Actinomycetota bacterium
AGCATGACGCCCGGCAGGTCGCCGCCGGCGAACGGGATCGGTCGCTCGTACCATCCGCTCGCGAGCACGACCCGCGACGCACGCACGTGCCAGATCGTCTCGACGGGGCGCGCGCGCTCGTGGACCACCACGTAGCCGTCGTCGTAGACCCCGAGCGCCGTCGCGTCGGTCAGGACCAGGACGTCGTCGCCGGGGGGCGGCTCGCCGTCCAGACGGGGACCCTCCTCGACGAGCAGGACCCGCTCGCCCCGGTCGGCCGCCGCCGCCGCCGCGGCAAGACCGGCCGGCCCGCCGCCGACGACCAGCGTCTCGACGTGCCGGTGCCGGTGCCTCCCGAGCGCCGGAGGCGGCTCCGCGCTTCGCAGGTCGGCCGTCCCGGCCCGCGGCCGCGCGACCAGCCCCTCCACGAGCGGGACCGTCGTGGCCGGCGCGACGAGGTCGACCCACGGCTCCAGCACCTCGACGAGGGCGTTCGGCTCCTCCGGACCGGCCGTCAGGACTCCGCGCGGGCGGCCGAGGATCGGCGAGCGAAACCCGCCCACGACGCCGTTCGCGAGGAGGGCGCTCGCGAGCGTGTCGCCGGCCAGCCCCGCGTGCTCGGTCCCGTCGAAGCGGAAGGCGACCGGTCTCGTCCGGTCGATCCACGCTCCGCCCGCGGGCAGCCGTCGGCTCACGCCGGCGGCTCCTCGCCGATCGGGAACGTCGCCCGGATCTCGTGCGTGACGGTCGAGCGCACGGCGTTGAACCACCTCCGGCAGCCGTGGGCGTGGACCCAGCGCTCGCGGAACTCACCCTTCGGGTTGTCGCGCATGAACAGGTAGTCGGCCCACTCCTCGTCGGAGAGCGCGTCGGGGTCGGACGGGTAGGAGATCCCCGCCTGCCCGCCGTAGCGGAACTCGACCTCGTCGCGCGGTCCGCACCAGGGGCAGCGGATCAGGAGCACGCGGACTCCTCCGGTGCAGACGCCATCAGTGCGCCACCGCCGCGGCCCCGTGCTCGTCGATCAGGGCGCCGATCGTGAACCGCTCTAGCGAGAACGGCCGGGCGAGCTCGCCCGGACGGCCGTTCGCCACGAGGTCGGCGAACACCCATCCCGCGCCGGGGGTCGCCTTGAATCCCCCGGTTCCCCACCCGCAGTTGATGAACAGGTTCTCGATCGGCGTCGCCGAGATGATCGGGGAGGCGTCCGGGCACACGTCGACGATGCCGCCCCAGGTTCGGAGCAGCTTCGCGTGCGCGAAGATGGGGAACAGCTCGACGGCCGCCGCCATCTGCCGCTCGATCACGTGGAACGACCCTCGCTGCGCGTACGAGTTGTAGGCGTCGATCCCGGCTCCCATCACGAGCTCGCCCTTCTCGGCCTGGGAGACGTACACGTGAACGGCGTTCGACATGACGACGCAATCGAGCACGGGCTCGAGCAGGACCGAGACCAGCGCCTGCAGCGGGTGGGACTGCAGCGGCAGGCGGAGTCCGAGCATCGAGGCCAGCACCGACGTGTGCCCCGCCGCCGACAGCGCCACCCGACCTGCGCGGATGTCGCCGCGCGTCGTCCGCACTCCCTCGAGGCGCCCGTCCGGTCCGCGGAGGAACCCCACGACCTCGGCGTGCTCGACGATGTCCACGCCGAGATCGCTCGCCCGCGCCGCGTAGCCCCAGGCCACCTTGTCGTGGCGCGCGATCCCACCGCGCCGCTGCAGGGTCGCGCCGAGCACTGGATAGCGGAGGTCGGGCGACACGTTCACGATCGGGCAGAAGGCCCGGACCTCCTCGGGCGTCAGCCACTCGGCATCGACTCCGTTCAGGCGGTTGGCGTTCACCCGGCGGAGAGAGGAGCGCACGTCACCCAGGTGGTGCGCGAGGTTCAGAACCCCCCGCTGGCTGAACTGCAGGTCGAACCCGAGCTCGTCCTCCAGGCCCTCCCAGAGCTTCAGGGAGTGCTCGTAGATCGCCGCGCTCTCGTCCCACAGGTAGTTCGAGCGGATGATGGTCGTGTTGCGGGCCATGTTGCCGCCCGCGAGCCATCCCTTCTCGACCACGCACACGTCGGTGAGCCCGTGGTTGCGGGCCAGGTAGTACGCGGTCGACAGGCCGTGGCCGCCCCCTCCCACGATCACGACGTCGTAGGAGCGGCGCGGCTCCGCCGACCTCCAGTAGCGCGCTCGAGCGTCAGCCATGCCGGTCGCCCAAGCCTCCGGGACGGGGGGGCGCTCGTCAAACGGCGAGGTGCGATGGGCGCAACGCGGCCGCGACCAGGGAGGCGGGATTGACAGGCGGCTTCGTCCCGCCTACCGTCGCCCCCGTCGACGGGCCCACGAGGAGGTTGCACGGTGCGGAACGGCGAGGGCGGGAACCTCCAGTCGGTGACCCGGGCGCTTCGCTCGCTCGAGCTGATCGCGGAGGCGGGCGAGCTCGGGGTCACCGAGCTCGGCCGGCGCCTCGGCGTCCACAAGGCCACGGCCTCCCGCCTGGCCGCCACGCTGGCCGAGCGCGGGTTCGTCGAGCGCGACCCGACGACCGAGCGCTATCGCCTCGGCTTCGGGATCGTGTGTCTGGCCGGAGCGGCCATGGCGAGCCTCGATCTCGTCCGGACCGCGCGCCCCGTGCTCGAGGACCTCGCCGAGCGAACCCGGGAGACCGTCAACCTCGGTGTCCTCTCCGGCCACGCGGTCGTCTACCTCGACCAGGCCTCCGGGGCGCGCTCGATCGTGAGCGTGAACTGGGTCGGACGGCGCACGCCGCTCCACAACACGGCGGCCGGCAAGGTGCTCCTCGCCTTCATGGACGAGGCCGAGAGAGAGCGATGCCTGAGCGAGACGCTCGAGCGCTCGACGCCGGACACGATCGTCGACCCGGCCACGCTTCGCGAGCAGCTCAAGGTGGTGCTCGTGCGCGGCTACGCGCAGACGCTGGAGGAGCTCGAGGAGGGGCTGAACGCGGTCGCGGCGCCCATCCGGCAGGCGGACGGCGAGGTCGTTGCCGCCGTGAGCGTTTCGGGTCCCGCGTTTCGCATGCGATCGGTCGACCTGCCGCGGGTCGCGCGGCTCACCGTCGATGCCGGCACGGCGGTATCCCACCGGCTCGGCTACACCGAGCGGAGGCGCTCCGCCGGGGGCTGAGCCGGACACGTCGCCGGGGGCTGAGCCCGCCGCCCCCCGGGAGCATCGGGCGGGGTCCCTCCCCGCCCTTCCGGGAGGAGGACCGAACACATGACCACGTGGGACGCATATCGCAGGCCGCTGGATTCGATGCTCGAGGCCGTGGGGCGAACGCCGCTCGTGCACCTTCGCCGCATGTCCCCGGCCGGCCACGAGCTGCTGGCCAAGATCGAATGGTACGGCCCGACCGGCTCGGTGAAGGACCGCATCTACGCGTACATGATCGAGCGTGCGGAGCAGCGCGGGGACCTCCGGCCGGGCATGACGATCCTCGAGTGCACGACGGGCAACGCCGGAATCGCGTGCGCGGCGGTCGCCGCCACCCGCGGGTACGCGTGCACGGTCGTGATGCCCGAGGGCATGAGCGAGGAGCGCAAGAAGCTGATCAGGGCGTTCGGTGCCGAGCTCGTGACGACCCCCGGCGGCGAGTCGGACATCGATCTCGCGCTGGCGAGGAAGGACGAGATCATCGCCGCCGACCCCGGACGGTACTGGGTGCCGGCCGAGTTCGAGAACCCCGACAACACCGAGGCGCACCAGCTGACGTCCGGTCCCGAGATCCTCGAGCAGACCGGCGGGGAGCTCGACGCGGTGGTCGCGGCGCAGGGGACCGGGGGCTGGATCAGCGGCGTCGCCCGCTACCTGAAGGCGCGGCACGCGCACGTTCGCGTCTACGCGGCCGAGCCGGCGGAGTGCCCCCTGATCTCCAAGCGCGAGTGGGGGACGCACGGGATCGCCGGGATCGGCGACGGGATCGTCCCGAAGAACCTGGACCTGTCGGTCGTCGACGGGATCGTGACGGTCTCGACGGAGGAGGCGCTCGAGTGCGCTCGCCGGCTCGCGCGCGATGAGGCGATCCTCGCCGGTCCCTCCGGTGGGTGCAACGTGGTGGCGTCGCTCAAGGTCGCGGCGGCGCATCCGGAGCTTCGGCGGATCGTGACGCTCATCCCCGACACCGCCATGCGGTACTTCTCGGGAGCGCTGTTCGGCGAGCGTACGTACGTCGACATGCCCGAGCACGAGAAGGAGCTCGACCCGTACTCGCTCGGGGTGATCGATCGATACCGCGAGCGGCTGGAGATCCTCGACTAACCCGTGGACTCCCCGTCGGGTCGGGTGACGAGGGCGACGTCGGCATCCAGGCTGGCGAGCAGGTCGGCGGGCGCGAGGTGCAGGTTCACCCCCCGTGCGCCGGCACCGATCGCCACGCGGCCGAGCCGGGCGATCGCGGCGTCGGCGATCACCGGCCAGGGTCGGGTCGAGGCGAACGGCGTGATCGCCCCGCGCTCGTAGCCGGTCGCCCGTCTGGCCTCCTCGGCGTCGGGAAGCGACAGGCGGCTCCGACCGAGGTGGGCTCGGAGCTTGGGCCAGTCGATCTGCCGGCCGCCTGGGACGAGCACGAACACGTAGTCGTCCGCCGCTCGCCGGACGACGATCGTGCGCACGAGCTGCTCGAGCCGGATGCCCTGACGCTCCGCGCTCTCCCGGGCGCTGCTCGGCGGCTCGGTCCGGACCACGTCGAACGCGAGCCCCGCCGCCCTGGCCGCGCGGATCGCCGGCGTGTCGGCCTCCTCGGCGGCCTGCGGGTCAGACGGCTCCTGCGGGTCGGATGGCTCCACGGGCTGGATCGTAGACGCGCACGGGGCTGAACGGTCGTTCAATTCGGACTATGCTCCCCGCGAACGAGAGCCCGAGTCTCCGCCCGGAGGTGAGCGATGTACCCGTTGAGCCCCGAGGACCGTGAGATCCAGCAGCGGATCCGCCGGTTCGTGGACGAGGAGCTGATCCCCCACGAGCGGTACGCGGAGGAGCACGGGGGCGAGCTGCCCGAGGGGACCCGCGACCGACACAAGCAGATGCTGCGCGAGCTCGGGTTCGGCGCGATCAACATGCCGAAGGAGCTGGGAGGCGACGGCCTCACCACCTTCCAGCAGGTCCTGGTGTCCGAGCAGATCGGCCGGGTCACCAACGGCCTGGGCTGGGTCCTGCACACGGGTCCGGGGTGGGCGATCGGCGTCCTCACCGAGGACCAGGTGGAGCGCTACCTGAAGCCGATCGTGCGCGGCGAGAAGACCGAGTGTTACGCGATCACCGAGGCCGGGGCCGGCTCCGACGTCGACGCGATCGAGGCCACCGCGCGGCGGGAGGGCGACGAGTACGTGCTGAACGGGCTGAAGTGGCACGTGACCTCGTTCAACAAGGCCCAGCTCGTGTTCTTCCAGGGCCGGCTCACCGAGGGGCCGCACGCGGGCGAGCACGCCCTGTTCATCGTCGACGTTCCCTCGCCGGGCGTGCGCATCGTGCGCACGCCCGCGTACTCGCACACGTACGCCCACCATCACGCGATCGTCGAGTTCAAGGACGTGCGGGTCCCGGCGGCGAACCTCGTGGGTGAAGAGGGCGGTGGGATGGCGTTCACCTACGCGTGGTTCCGGTACGAGCGCCTGATGATCGCCGCCCGGTGCTGCGGCGCCGCGGAACGGTTGATCGAGGAGGCGAGCGCCTTCGCGAAGGAGCGCGTGCAGTTCGGGCGCCCGATCGCCGAGTACCAGGCGATCCAGCACATGCTGGCCGACTCGCTCACCGAGCTGTGGGCGGCACGACTCATGACGTATCGCCTGGCACAAGAGATCGATGCGGGAGAGGACGTGAAGGTCCAGCACGCCCACTGCTCGATGGCCAAGCTCTACGCGAGCGAGATGGCCAACCGGGTCGCCGACCGCGCCGTGCAGATCTTCGGCGGCCGCGGCTACATGCGCGAGAACGTCGCCGAGCGCTTCTACCGCGAGCTTCGCGTCGACCGGATCTGGGAGGGGACCTCGGAGATCCAGCGCAACATCATCTTCGACCAGCTCGCCAAACGCGGCGTCCGCACGCTGGCGGGCTAGGAACGCGCGCCGGAGGGCAGGAGCACGAAGATCTCCCCTCCGCGCAGCGGACGCACCGCACGGAAATGCCGCTCGTCGGAGGTCGCGATGCGGACGGTCTCCAGCCGATCGGAAAACGCGACGAGCGACGCGTCGGTGAGGCCGATGCCGAACTCCTCGTACCGCTCCGCGATCTCGGCGCGCTGCGGAAGGGCACCCGGCCACCAGTTCAGGACGGGCGCCACGCGAACGTCGCGGCGATCGAGCCGGTCGACGGCCCGATCCACCTCTGCCTCGAGGTAGATGGTCGTCTTCATGCCATGTTTAGGGACCACACATCCCCGGGGGGTCACTCAACGCGCAGGATCGCGGCGTCCTCGGCGTCCCAGGTGAGCACGACGCGATCCTCGGCGACGAACCCCGAGGCCCGGCGGTCGCTCAGCTCGTGGACGACCAGGCGCGCCCCAAGCGTCGTGTCGACGTAGAACTGCGTCAGCGTGCCGAGATAGACGACCTGGCGCACGGTTCCCTCCAGGCGCGAGTCGGCCGAGGTCTCGTCCGCGGGCGCGCGGAGCCAGACGCGCTCGGGGCGGACGGCCACCAGGAGCTCGGTTCCGGCCGACACCGGTCGGTCGCCCGTCGGAACCACCAGACGCTCCCGATCGCTGATCCGGACGACGACCCGACCGTCGCGCACCTCGTCCGCACGGACCTCGAGCGCGTTCAGCACGCCGACGAAGTCGGCCACGAACGGGGTGGCCGGACGCTCGTAGACGTCCCTTGGGCGACCGACCTGCTCGATCAGTCCCTGGTTCACGACCGTGATGCGGTCGGACATCGACAGGGCCTCTTCTTGGTCGTGCGTGACGTAGACGAACGTCGTGCCGAGCTCGTGCTGGATCCGCTTGAGCTCGAGCTGCATCTGCTTGCGGAGCTTGACGTCGAGCGCTCCGAGGGGCTCGTCCAGGAGCAGGGCGGTCGGGCGGTTCACGAGCGCCCGGGCGAGCGCCACCCGCTGCTGCTGCCCACCGGAGAGCTGGGCGGGCTTGCGCTTCTCGAATCCCTCGAGGCGCACCACCTCCAGCATCTCCGCGACGCGGCGACGCCGTTCCTCCCGCGGCACCTTGCGGAGCTTGAGCCCGTACTCCACGTTCTCCTGAACGCTCATGTGCGGGAACAGCGCGTAGTGCTGGAAGCACATGTTCACGTCGCGCTTGTTCGGCGGCACGCCGACCACGTCGCGGCCCCGGAGCAGGATCCGGCCCTCGTCCGGCTCCTCGAATCCCGCGATCATCCGCATCGTCGTCGTCTTCCCGCAGCCGCTCGGGCCGAGGAGCGTGAGGAACTCCCCGTCGGCGATGTCGAGCGAGATCCCGCCGACCGCCACGACCCGTCCGAACGACTTCCGGACCTCTTGCAGGCTGATCGCGGCGTCCGTCGCCCGGGTGGTCGGATCGCTCACCCGGCGCTCACCTCCTGCTGCAGGTTCGCCACCCGCTCCAGCCGCCGGTCCGCGAGGCGGCGACCGACCTCGGAGGCGATCACCACGATCGACGAGACGGTCATCACCACGACCGCCACCGCGATCACCTGTGGCAGGCGCTGGGGCAGTCGGAGCTGCGAGAACAGGTACAGGGGGAAGGTCGGCTGGTCGCCGGCGATGAACGAGGCCACGACGACCTCGTCGAAGGAGATGGTGAAGACGATGAGGAACGCGGAGAGCACGGCCGGGGCGAGCAGGGGCAGGGTGATCGAGCGGAACGTGCGCAAGGGGCCCGCGCCCAGGTCGCGCGACGCCTCCTCCAGCGAGACGCTGATCCGTTCCAAGCGAGGGACCATCGTCAAGATCGCGAAGGGCAGCGCGATCACGATGTGCCCGATCGCGACGGTGAGCGGTGAGAGCGGGATGCCGACGGTGTTGAAGAGGATCAGCAGGGCGATCCCGAAGACCACGAGGGGGATCACGAGCGGCGCGAGCAGCAGCCCGGAGACGGCGCCCTTGGCGAAGAACCGCCGGCGGACGAGCAGGATCGACGCCGGGATCGCCAGCACGACGGTCACGACGCTCGTCAGGGTGGCGACGAGCGCGCTCGTGCGCAACGCGCCCAGGAGCGCCGAGTTGTGCACGAACTCTCGGTACCAGCGGAACGTGAAGCCCTGCCACGGGAACGACACGAACGTGCGATCGTTGAAGGAGAACACGATCAAGATGAGGATCGGCGCGTACAGGAACACCACCAGCAGCGCGAAGAAGATCCAGAGCGAGCGTCGCCCTCCGCGCGAGACGGCCGGGTTCATTCGCTCACCGACCGGAAGCTCACGAAGCGGCCGAACACGGCCATGAGCACCATGACCGCGCCGATCAGGAACATCGACATCGCGGACCCGAACTGCCAGTCGAACCCCTGCAGGAACGCGTTCTGGATGCCGTTGCCGAACATGAAGCCCTTCGGCCCGCCGACGAGCAGCGGCGTCACGTACTCGCCGAGCGTTGGGATGAACACGAACACGAAGGCGGCGATGACGCCGGGCATCGACAGCGGGAGCGTCACGCGGCGGAACGTGGTCCAGCGGCTTGCCCCGAGATCGTTCGAGGCCTCGAGCAGCGACAGGTCGAGCGCCTCGAGCGAGACGAAGATCGGCAGCGCCACGAACGGGACCCACACGTACGCGAGCACGAGGTAGACCGCGAACTGACTGTAGAAGAGCCAGCCCTGGGGCGCGATGCCGACGAGCTTCAGGAACGAGTTCACCACGCCCTGCTCGCCGAGGATCACTCGCCAGGCGAGCACCCGCAGCAGGTAGCTCGTCAGGAACGGCGCGACGATCACCAGCAGCAACGTGTACTTGCGCCGCCCGGCGACCAACGCGAGCAGGTACGCGACCGGGTAGGCGAGCAGCACGGATGTGATCGAGACGCCGAGCGACATCCGCACGGACTTCCAGAACACGCCCATGTAGATCGAGCCGAACAGAAAGTCGTGCCACGCCCGGAGCGACAGGTAGTGGTCCTGGGGGAGCAGCGTGAGCAGCCCGACGCTGTAGCAGGCCACCATCACGACCGGCACGACGAAGAACACGAGCAGGTAGCTGACCGGGCCGGACAGGAGGCCCGCCGTGACCGCGCCCCGGCGCCCCCGCCGGCGCCGGGACGGGACCGGCCGCCCCCTCCGCTCGGTCTCGATCGAGAGGTCGAGCTCGGTCACCAGAGGCTCAGGCGGCCTTGACCTCGTCCCAGGCCCGGTTGTACGCGTCGCGCTGCGGCTGGTAGCGGTCCATCAGCGCGGCGGGCGGAGACAGGTTGCCGACCGGGTCGTCCAGCCCGAACGCCCGCACGACCGCGGGGTCCACCTTGCTGAGGTCGACCTTCAGGTTCGAATGGCCGTACCCGTAGTTGTTGATCACCCACAGGCCGGTCTGCGGCATCGTCCACGCGTTCGCGTACTCGTGCGCGTGGTAGTAGTTCTCGGTGTTCGCGTTCAGCATGAGGCCCTCGCCCCATGCCAGGACGCCCTCCTTCGGGCGGATGTAGGCGACGGGGGCGTCGTTGCGGGTGTTCACCCAGGCGTCCGGCCACGCGTAGGCCGCCCACACGTTGCCCTGCCGGACGTCGTCCCACATCTGCGTGAAGTCCACCCAGATGTTGTAGAGGTTCTTCTTCTTCTGGATGCAGTAGTTCTTGCACGTCTCCAGGTCCTGCGGCGTCATGTCGAAGATGTCGCTCTCGACGCCGAGCACGAGACCCGCCTGCAGGAGGATCCACGGCGTGTCGAACCACGAGATGTGGCCCGCGAGCGAGTCGTCGAACAGGTACGAGTACGAGTTGATCGAGGGATCGGCGTGGTCGGTCCGGATGATGACGCCCGAGTACCCCCAGTCGGTCACGATCTCGTACTGCTTTCCGTCGAGCTGGCCCGCCTTTTCGAGCGCCGGGTTCAGATCGGGGAAGTTGGAGATCAGCGACGTGTCCCACGGCTGGACGGCCCCCAGGTTGAAATAGTCCTGGACGTAGCCGACCTCGGGATGGACGATGTCCCACGTGTAGCCGCCGGCCGTCTTGGCCAGGGCCTGCTCGGTATTCGTGAAGAAGCTGAACTTCGGGTCCGGGTACCCCTTCGCCGCGTAGGAGCGCCAGAGCGGCTTGACCTCGAATCCGGCCCACTCGTAGGCGTGCAGGACGCCGGGCTCGGACTCGAGCGGCGGTCGGGTCTCGGTCGCGGAGGCGCCGCCGCCCTGCGTGGCCGCGGTGATGTTCTTCTGACAGGCGGCGAGGACCCCGGTCCCGCCGGCGATCGCCAGATACTTCAGGAACGCCCGCCGGCCGAGGCTCGACCGCAGGACGGCGTCCAGCTCACTCCGCATCGGTGACCCCCTCCCGAACCGTGGAACGATCTGCGGATGATGGAGGGAGCGCGGGTCGGGTGCAAGTCGCCGGAGAGCACAACTCGCAGGCCGGTCTGTCGACAAGCTGTTCAGACGTGGTTCCGCTCGGCCCGGTCTCTCGCTGGTCTGTGCCCGGGCAGATCCGCGGCGACGGGGCGACGGCCTCACTCATGGCAAGCGCGCGGTCTCCCGGGGTGGACCCGGGCGGGCTCCGCGTGATGACCGAGATGTCGGCAACCCAGCCGGGCGGAGGGTCCGTGAGGTCGTCGAGCGCTTCACCGCTCGCGCGAAGCGACGGCGCGCTCTCGGCCGCCGGATGAGGGGCCCGCTCCCGCGTCAGGATACGCGGGGTTCGAGCACGTCGAGCGGGTCCTGCCGAACCGCTCTCGCGGTCGGGTAGGCGCCGGCGAGCCCGAGCACAAGGAGCTCTCCAAGGAGGAGGCGGGGCACGACGGACGCCTTCAGGAGCGAGACATCGGAGATCTGGAACGCGTTTTGCGCGAACGAGGCTGCAACGGGCTGGAGGACCAGAATGAGGACGATCGCCAGTGCGGAGGCCGCTGCAAGCACGAGGACGATATCCACGATCACGAGAGCCGCGACGTCTCGTCCGCTGGCGCCGACCGCGCGTGAGAGACCGAAGAACCACATCCGGTCCCGCACCACGATCGTCTCCGCGACGAGCAGACCCAGCCCCGCCAGCGCGAGGACCGCCCAGGCGATGAGTCCGTACACGAGATCCACACCCGCCGCGGCCCGTCGGATTGCCTGGCCGGTGTCCAGCCGGGTGACGACCACGGCCGACTCCACGTGCGGCACGCCGAATCGGTGGGCGGCGTCCCGGAGCTCACGGGTCACCGCGTCGGAGAGCGCAAAGGAAAGATCACTGTTGCGACCCGTCACGACCACGAACCGGTAGGACGGAGCGTCCGTGCTGGCGAGGAGCGCGAGACCCTCGTAGCGCCCCCGCAGGATGAGCCCGACGCTCGGGCCCGCCGATCCCGCGCCGAACCAGAGGTTCCGCTCTGCCGTCGTAGGGAGGCGCGCCGCCGATCCGGGGACCTCCTCACCCCCGATGCAGAGTCGGGTGCCCACGCCCGCGCTCTTGGGCGAGCGGTCGACGGGCACTCCCGTCCGGTCGTAGGGGACGAGGAGGGGTGCGATCCCGAAGGAAGTATCGGGCGGGCAGTCCACGGCCGTGGGAGGGATGATCACGACCATACGGGCCGGCTCGGTCGTGTATGGGCGGACGGCGGCGTCGATGCGGTGGAGGAGGCTCCGGGGGTCCAAGCCAAAGGGCGAGGCGAGGTCGATTGCGTAGGTTCCCGTCCGCCCCGCTTCGGCGCTGATCGACGCCTGCAAGGCCTCCGAGGAAAGGCGCGAGAGCTCCGAGACGATCAGGAAGATGGCCATGCCGACCGCAGCGCTGACGGTGAGGAGCGCGAAGCGAGCCTTCGACGCGCGGTTGAATCGAAGTGCGAGCAGCGCGACGCGCCTCACCTGGTTTCATCTCCGGGACCCAGGCGTCCCCGTACCAGGGTCAGCCGCCGGTCGGCTCGTTCGGCCACCACGGCGTCGTGGGTGACGACGAGCACGGTCGCGCCGAGACGCGCGGGGAGGGTCAGGATCGTGTCTGCGACCCCGTTGGCAGTCTCCTCGTCCAGGTTCCCTGTCGGCTCGTCGGCGATGAAGAGGGATGGGCGAGCGAACAGAGCCCGCCCGATCGCGACGCGCTGACGTTGACCACCCGAGATCTGGTTCGGCCGCCGCGCGGCGAGCTCGCCGATCTCGAGAATCTCAAGGATCTCGTGCGCCCAGTTCCGTGCGACGCGGCGCCGCTCGGAGTGGGGGGCGAAGTGCCACGGCAGCATGACGTTCTCGATGACCGTGAAGGCGGGCTCCAAGTGAAAGGCCTGGAAGACGATGCCGATCTCGGAAGCGCGCAGGTGGGCCCGGCCGATCGGATCCAGCCCTCCGGCGCTGACGTCCCCGATCCGAACGTCGCCTGCCGTCGGTGTGCGAAGGAGCGCCAGGACCGACACGAGGGTGGACTTCCCCGCTCCCGACCGGCCGAGGATCGCGGTGGAGCTCGCCCGTGGGAGGTCCAGCGTAACGTCGCGTAGGGCGACCACCGGCCCTGTCGTTGACGGGTACTCAACGGTGACGCCGTGCAGAGAAGCGGCCGGTGCGCCTTCGTCAGCCATTGGACGGCGGTACGAGGGGGGCGCCTACCGGCAGGTCTGACGTCACGACGCGCACGACGCCGTCGGTGATCCCGACCGTGATCGGGACCCTGCGCTGGTGTCCGCCCTCGAGGATCGTGACGTAGTAGCCATCGGTGCTGCGGTCGTACCCGACGTAGATGTTGGGGACCACCACCACATCTCGGTATACCTTCGAGGTCAGCGTGATCCGAGCCCGGAGGCCGGCGGCGGTCTCCACGTACCCCGGCAACCGGCAGTGAAGCTCGTACGGTGGGTCGCCGCTTACTGCCTGCACCCAGACGGCGGTGCAGGGCATCGATCGCTGGCCAATGATGGTCTCGATCGAAGCCCGGCCGGAGAACGGGATCGACCGATACCGGAGGTACTGGATCGGGAGGAGCGGCACGACGACGTCGATACCCGGCGCGCGGATGGCCGGAACCCCACCCGGCATGATGAGAACGCCGTCGATCGGAGCCCGAAGTCGACCTCGGAGGCTCCGGAGCTGCGCCAGCTCGCTCGCGTCGATGCTGCTGACCGCCGCCCCGGCTACGAGGAACCGACGGATCTCCGGGGAGATCCTGGAGCGTCCGAGCTCCTCGCCCGCCGAGACCAGCGTGCCGGCCCGTACAGCAGAGACGAAGGCGAGCGCGGGATTCGGCAGGACCTGGACCGCGGAACTCTCGCGCGAGACGCCATCGAGCACGTACCGGACGCGCAGATCCACGCGACGCACGACCGCACCTGAGTCCGGCGTGCCCGATGCGCCCGTCGTCGGCGGCCGGGTTGGAGCGCTCGACCGCTGGGTGCCGGTGCAGGCCGCGAGAACCAGGAGCAGCAGTGCTCGTGCGCTCGTTCTTCTCCGAATCACGCTCCTTGCTCCTGAACCACTGCGGCAATGGTCGGACCGCCGGGCTCTGCCGGCCAGTTCGGACCGCATCCGCCCTCCGCGAGGAGCATCGCGCGGAGCTGGTCTGGGTCGCCCGAGGCGACGGCAGCCTTGAGCCGGGCGTACTCCTGTGCGACTGCGGAATTGCCCGGTTCGATGGGGTTCGTGGGCATCGGCCCGGGGGAGACCTTCGGAGGGGCGCCGGTGTGGATCCACGTCAGGTAGACGTGGAGGGCCTCACGGCACGCGATCAGGGTGCGGACGGAGGCTTGCGCCAGGCTCCGCCGCTGCTCGGTCGACATTCCCTTGAGGTTCGTCTGCACGCGGGGGAGCGAGAGGGTCTCGACCACGGCGGCCCGCGGGAGCCCCTTGAAGATGGGGTCGTCCGGAGAGAGCGCTCCGCTCCGGCTGCATCCGATGAGCAGCGTGGCCATCAGGGCGCCGATGATCACGCGCCACCCTGGAGCTCGGCTGCGACGAACACCGGGCGGGACATGGATGCGTGACGGACGTCCGGTCGAGGCCGGAACCTTCCTGAGGCGGAGGGCGGGGAGGGTTCGCCCCCCCCGCCTCCGTTCTTGCGCTTGCCGTCGGCATGGCCAATCACCCCGGGTACGTCACCGTGTAGTTCCAGTCGTAGTTGCCGTGCCCGAACCCGATACCGTTGCAGTTGGCGGCCTGCGTCTTGTACGCCTTCGTCGTGTAGCCCGACCTGATCACGTTCGTCCACGAGACCGTGGTCCCATCGCTGACCGTCTTCACCGACAGGCTGTTGCCGTTGTCGCTCACGGCCCACGTGTTCGTGTTCGATGGGATTCCATCCACGACGGACGGGTTGGTGCTGTTCTGCCTGATCCTGTAGGTGCCGTTGCTCCCGAACGCGACGCGCACGCCAGTCGAGATGGTCACCCCGTCACAGCTCACGGTAAGCACTTGCGGGCCCCTGGTCGCGGCACCGGCGGGCATCACGACAGCCAGCATGGTGAGCGATGCCAGACCGACCAGCATGAGGAGCGGAAGGGCCGTCATCACGCCCTTGTTTCGGGCCTTGAGCGCCCCCTCCGAGTGCGGGTCTCCTCTCCATCGCCGCTCTCCTTCTTCCGAAGTCCTCCGCGCAGAACACCGGGCGGGTGGGTCACCCGGAGACTCATCTCGTGCGCCGGGCGGCGATCGCGCAAGTTGGTCGGCGGTCTTGGGCGCGGCCGTCGGACGAGAACGCCGACGGGGGGCCGGGGCCCAAGATCACCAAGATCCACCGCAAGGGCTACTCCCCCACGTGCCGAGTTGCCCCGCAAGATATTACCTGAAGGTGTAACGGTCAAGAGCGAATCCCGCCTTGCCTCTGGGACGTGGGCTCGCATCCCGCTCTCGGGTGCTAGAGCTCGAAGCCGAGCTCCTTCGCGGCGACCGCCATGCACAGCCGGTGCATGCGCTCGGGGCTCACCTGGCTGTCGTTCATGATGACCTGGATCGCGAGGCCGTCCATCAGCGACGCGAGGAGGAGGGCGATCTCGTCGGCGTCGCCCGGGCCGAACTCACCGGCCGCCTGGCCGGCGCGGACGATGTCGGCGATCGACTGCCGCCACCGCTGGTCGAGGATCTCGCGGTCCTTGGCCATCTGCGGGTCCCGGAGCGCGCGAACCCACACCTCCATCCACAGGGCCCACTCATCGAGCTTACCGAACTCGGGAAGGTATCCCGGCACCGACAGGTCGACCAGCCGACGGAGCTGCTCCTTCGCGCTGGGGATCCTGCGGATCTCCCGCGACATCCGCAGGAAGAACTGGTCGTTCGCGTAGGTGAGCGCCTCGGACAGGAGCCGGTCCTTGGAGTCGAAGTAATAGAGGATGAGCCCGGGAGACACGCCGGCCTGCTCCGCAACGTCGGAGATCCTGGTCTCCGCCAGCCCGCGCTCGGTGATGACCCGGGCGGCCGCGTCGAGGATCTCCTGGTTGCGATCCCTTGTGGACTTCGGACGAACCGCGCTCACGATCTCGCGTTTCCTCGGGGTTGAACGCCGGACAGGCGGCGGGCCCTTCCGGCGATGGTTGAACCCGGATTCAGCGCCACTGTACCGGCCTGAGCAGCGGTGTCAACACGGCGGCCCCGGCGCCGAACTTGACCGACCGTTCAAACGCCGGCATGATGGCGCCGTCCCTGCTCCAAGGAGCGCGTCATGGCGAACGTGTACGACGCCATCGTCATCGGTGGCGGACACAACGGTCTGGTGAGCGCCGGCTTCTTCGCGAAGTCCGGTGCCAGGACGGTGGTGCTGGAAGCCCGGAGCAAGACGGGCGGCGCGGCCGACACGAGCAGCCCGTGGCCGGAGCATCCGGACTTCAAGGTCACCACGTACTCCTACGTCATGAGCTTGATGCCCCCCACGATCATCGACGGGCTGAACCTCAAGCGGCACGGCTACGACGTGACCCCCTTCGGGCCCTACTATCAGGCGTTTCCCGACGGGCGCTCGATCAAGATCTACGCGGACGACGCGAAGAAGAACTACGAGTCGATCTCGCAGTTCTCCAGAAAGGACGCCGACACGATGCCGAAGTGGGACGCCTGGCTCTCCGGCGTCGCCTCGGTGCTCGGGCCGATGCTCATGCGCGTCCCGCCCAAGATCGGCTCGATGAGCCTGCGGGACGTCCTGGACCAGCTGAGGACGGCCTGGGCAATGCGCGGCCTCGGCGTTCGGGGCGTCGGGGACGTCACGCGCCTGTTCACGATGAGCGTGGGCGATCTGCTGAACGACTGGTTCGAGTCCGACGCCGTGAAGGGCATGCTCACGGTGAACGGAGTGATCGGGACGTGGGCAGGACCGTTCTCGCCGGGCACCGCCTACGTGATGCTCCACCACTCGATCGGCGACGTCGGCGACGGCCACATGGGGTCGTGGGGGTACCAGACGGGCGGGATGGGCGCGGTCGCCGACTCGATCCGGCGAGCCGCGGAGTCCTTCGGGGCCGAGATCCGGACCAGCGCCCGCGTCGCCAAGATCCTCGTCCGCGGCGGCCGGGCGGTCGGCGTGGCCCTCGAGAGCGGCGAGGAGATCCGCGCGCCGGTCGTGGTCACCACGATCCACCCGAAGATCGCGTTCCTGAAGCTCCTCGACCGATCGGAGCTCCCGCCCGAGTTCGTCCGCGACATCGAGATCTGGAAGACGCGTTCGGGCGTGGTGAAGATCAACCTGGCCATGAGCGAGCTCCCCGACTTCATCGCCGATCCGGGCAAGGAGCTCCAGGACCACCATACCGGGTCGGTCGAGCTCTGCTTCTCGGCGGAGTACGCGGAGCGCGCGTTCCAGGACGCCGCGGCCGGCCGGCCCGCCGAGCGTCCGTTCGTCGACGGGGTGATCCCCACCACGCTGGACAAGACGCTCATGCCGGAAGGCGTGCACAACTTCTCGATGTTCACGCAGTGGGTCCCCCACGGCTGGGTGAACGAGCCGCACCGCGAGGAGCTCGAGGCGTACGCCGACCGGGTCATCGACCTGTACACGGAGCTCGCGCCGAACTTCAAGTCGGCCGTGATCGCGCGTCAGGTGCTGGGGCCGTACGACATGGAGCAGGAGCTCGGGCTGATCGGCGGCAACATCTTCCACGGCGAGCTCTCGGTCGAGCAGCTGTTCCACATGCGGCCGGCCCCCGGCTACGCGGACTACCGAACGCCGATCCGCGGCCTCTACCACGGGAGCAGCGCCACGCACGCGGGCGGCGGGGTCACCGGCATCCCGGGGTGGCAGGCCTTCCGGCAGGCCAAGCGCGACCGGGCGTGGTCCTCCGGCAAGTAGCCTTTCCCGCGTGAGCTCCCCGCGCGTGCAGGAGGCGGAGCCGAGGACGCCGCTCGAGCGCATGCTCGAGGCGAGGTCGGTGGCGGTGGTCGGCGCGAGCGCGCGTCCGGGCTCGGTCGGCAACCAGGTGCTCGTGGAGCTGATCGAGGGCGGGTTCGGTGGGCGGGTCTTCCCGGTGAACCCGAAGTACGAGGAGATCCTCGGACGCGCGTGCGCCGGCTCGATCGCGGATCTCGAGGAGCCGGTGGATCTCGCGGTGCTCGCGGTCTCGAACGCGCTCCTCGAGGAGCAGCTCCGGGCGGCCGCGGAGGCCGGAGCGGGCTCGGCCGTGATCTTCGCGAGCTGCTACGAAGCCCCCCGAGAGGGAGTTCCGCCGCTCACCGAGCGACTCGCGCGCATCGCCCGAGACGCCGGGATGGCCGTCTGCGGAGGGAACTGCATGGGCTTCGTGAACCTCGAGCGCGGCCTGCGCGCGGTGGGCTTCTACGAACCGAAGGGGCTGGAGCCCGGGCCGCTCACGTTCATCAGCCACTCGGGCTCGGCGTTCTCGGCCCTGCTGCACAACGACCGCGGGCTGCGGTTCAACCTCGCGGTCTCCTCCGGGCAGGAGATCGTCACGACCGCGGCCGACTACCTGCGGTACGCGCTCTCGCACACGGGCACCCGCGCGATCGGGCTCTTCCTCGAGACCGTTCGCGATCCGGCGTCGTTCCGGGCGGCCCTCGATCTCGCGGCCGAGCGCGACGTCCCGGTCGTCGCGCTGAAGGTCGGACGCGAGGCCCTGACGCGGCAGATGGTCGCCGCGCACTCGGGCGCGCTCGCCGGAGAGGACGGCGCGTACGAGGCCCTGTTCGAGGCACACGGCGTCCTCCGCGTCGAGAGTCTGGACGAGCTCGCCGACACGCTCGCGCTGTTCGCGCAGGGCCGGCGGGCGGGCCCCGGCGGGCTCGCGAGCATCCACGACTCGGGAGGCGAGCGGGCCTTGATCGTCGATGCGGCCGCGGCGGCGGGGGTGCCCCTCGCCCGGATCACCGAGCCGACGGTCGCACGGCTCGCGGCCGTGCTCGAGGAGGGGCTCCCGCCGGTGAACCCGCTGGACTTCTGGGGGACCGGCCGCAACGCGCCGGAGATCATCGCCGAGTGCGCCCGCGCCCTCCTCGCCGACCCCAATGTGGCGGCCTTCGCGTTCTCGGTCGACCTCACCACCGAGGACAGTCCCGACATGGGCTACATCGCGATCGCGACCGAGGTGTGCCCGGAGACGGCCAAGCCGTTCGCGATGCTCTCGAACTTCGCGGCCGGCATCGACCGGCACGACGCCAAGCGCCTGGAGGCCGCGGGGATCCCCATCCTCGAGGGGACCTCGACCGGGCTGGCCGCCTTTCGCCACCTGTTCGAGTACCGGGACCACCGCGCCCTGCCGCCGCTCACCGGGACCTCGCCCGCAACCGACGAGGCTCGCGATCGCTGGCGGTCGCGCCTGTCGAGCGCTGAGCCGCTCGACGAGCTGGAGGGCCTCCGCCTGCTCGCCGACTACGGCGTGCCGTCCACGCCGGCCGAGGTCGCGGAGGGCGTGGAGGAGGCGGTTGCGGCGGCGGCGCGCCTCGGCTACCCCGTCGCGCTCAAGACCGCGGGTCGCGGGATCGCGCACAAGTCCGACGTCGGTGGGGTGCGGCTGGGACTCGGGAGTTCGGCCGAGCTGGTCGAGGCCTACCGGGACATGGCACCGCGGCTCGGCCGGCGGGTCACGGTGTCGAAGATGGCCCCGCCGGGCGTGGAGATCGCGCTCGGCATCGTCCGTGACCCGCAGTTCGGGCCGCTGGTGCTCGTCGCGGCGGGCGGGATCCTCGTGGAGCTGCTTCGAGACCGGCGGCTCGCGCTGCCTCCGCTCGACGAGGCTCGGGCCATGCGGCTGATCGACCGGCTCAAGGCCCGACCGATGCTCGACGGGGTCCGCGGGGCCCCGCCCTCTGACGTCGGCGCGCTCGCCCGAGCGGTCGTGGGGCTCTCCTGGCTCGCGCACGACCTCGGCGACCTGATCGAGGCCCTGGACGCGAACCCCGTGGTGTGCTTCCCGGAGGGGTGCGCGGCCGTCGACGCGCTCGTGATCCGGCGGGGCTGAGCCGGCGATCGCGCGCCCGGCGCGATCACGTTCCCGCGCGTCCGGCGCCGGCCAGCCGTTCGTGCCCTCCGAGCAAGCGGTCCCGGGCGGCCGAAAGCGCGATCGAGACCGCTCCGTGCACCGCGGCGCGGTCGCCGAGTCGGCTCCGTTCGATGCGGGGCGGTGTGGGCACGAGACGGCGCACGGCCTCCCGGACGGCCGGGAGGATCAGTCGGTTGCTGCCGATGCCGCCGCCCAGCACGACCAGCTCGGGATCCAAGACGGCACAGACCGAGGCGACCGCGGTGGCGAGGAGTCTCGACTCCTCCGTGACGATCTCGGCCGCGACCGGGTTGCCGGCCTCTGCCAGCGCGAAGATCTCCCGGGCGGTTCGGGGCGGGTCGGCGTCGAAGCGCGACGCGGCCCGTTGGACGAGCGCCGGGCCGCTTGCCTCGTCCTCGAACGGACCTCGCAACCTGTGCCTTGCGTCGAACGGGTCGGCGGCGAGGGGGAGGTATCCGATCTCGCCGGCGCTGCCGTGGGCCCCGACGAACAGCTCATCGTTCACGATCAGGCCCATGCCCACCCCCGTACCGACGGCGATGAAGGCGAAGGTCGAGACGCCCTGGCCGAGACCGTGCCACTGCTCTCCGAGCGCCGCGGCGTTCACGTCGTTCTGGATCAACACGGGGGTCTCCAGCTCAGCGGCGAGTCCCCGCTGAAGGTTGACGCGCTGGAGCCCGGGAACGTTGGGGGCCAGGCGGATCTGGCCGGTCTCCGGGTTCTGGATCCCCGGGGTGGCCAGACCCACCGCCAGGACGCGGCCCCAGTCGACCCCGGCATCACCGGCCACCCGACGTGCGCACGTGGCGATCTGGGTCAGCACCCGGCGCCCCCCGTGCCGGTCGGTGGGTTCCCGGGACTCGGAGAGGATGCGTCCGTGCAGGTCCGAGACGGCCGCGCGAAGGCTGGTCCCGCCGACGTCCACGCCGATCACGCAGCCGACGCTGGCATCGACCCC
>JAJPHY010000011.1 GCA_021325015.1 Actinomycetota bacterium
ACCTCGCGCTGGTTGATCGAGGCCTGGTCGTCCTTGAACAGCACCTCGATCGGGTCCTCGATCGTGACGATGTGGACCTGCTTGGTGTGGTTGATGTGCTCGATCATGGCGGCGAGCGTCGTCGTCTTGCCCGAGCCCGTCGGTCCGGTCACCAGCACCAGCCCGCGGACCTCCTCGGAGAGCCTGCGGACCACGTCGGGGAGGTTGAGCTCGGCGAACGTCGGCCCGCCCATCCGGAGCCTGCGGAGCACCATGCTCGTGGAACCCCGCTGACGGAACACGTTCACGCGAAAGCGGCCCACGCCGGCGAGCGAGTAGGCGAAGTCGACCTCGCCCGAGGACTCGAGCCTCGCCATCCGCTCCGGGGGGACGATCGCGCGGGCGATCTCCTCGGTCTCCTCGGGACGCAGCGGCCGCCGGTCGAGCGGACCGAGCCTTCCCGCTTGGCGGATCTTCGGCGGCGCGGCCACCTTGAGGTGCAGGTCGGAGCCGTCCCGGCGAGCGAGCTCGGCCAGCCATTCGTCGAACTCGGACAGGATGCCGCCGCCCGTGTCGACCACCTCGTTCTCGTCCGCATTCGACGTCGGCAACCCACGACCTCCCCACGACCCGAACGTGACGGCGCGCCCCAGACGGGCCTGCCCCTACTGCTATCGGTGCGTCCCGGCCCGGTCCTGAGTCCGTCGGCGAGGCCTCGCCGGGGGAATCGGAGCTCCCGCCCCTCAGGAGGCGCCCTCACGGGCGACCAGACGGCAGAGGGACCGCTCGACGAGCGGGGAGAACTCCGCCAGCCGCAGCGGAGGCTTCAGCGCATCGAGCATCCCCCGGACGAGCCCCCGGTGGACGCCGCAGACGAGGTCGCGGTGGTCCTCGACCAAGTCGCGGAACGGGCAGTCGCGAAGCGTGATCTCCACGGCCTGCCGCCCGGTCCGGCGAAAGCGCGGGTCGAACCCGACCTCGGCCATCGCCTCCTGCAGGATCGCCAGGTTCCGCCTGGACGGGAGCCTGGTACCGGGCTTGGGTCCTCCCTGGGCGACGAGGTACCTTCCCCACTCCTCCGCCAGGCGCTCGGCCCGCTCGCGCGCCCGCGCGCCCGAGAGCACGCCCGCAAGGATCTCCGCCAGCAGGCGGTACTCCTTCCCCTGAGCGGCGTCCCGCTCCACCAAGCGGTAGAGCGTCTGGGGCCGGCCGACGGCCCGTCCCTTCCGGACCTCGGCGGTGACCAGGCCCGCCTCCTCCAGGCGACGCAGGTGGGGACGCAGGGTGTTTGGGTGCAGCGACAGGCGCGTCGAGAGCTCGCGGACCGACACCGGCCGGCCGGACAGGCCGAGGTACCGGTACAGTCGAAAGCGCGTGTCGTCGGCGAGGGCCTTGTGGACCTCGAGCGGCGTTGGTTTAGGGGCAGGCATCGACGTCTCCGGGACCCGGCCGTATCATGGCGGGGAGAGTTCGCACGATAAGCACGGTCCCAATCAGGATAATCCCTCCAGGAGCCGCGATGGTCACGGAAGCCCAGGTCCGCGAGAGCCTCCGAAACGTCCTCGACCCCGAGATCGGCCGTCCGATCGAGGACCTGGGCATGCTGCAGGGGGTCGCCGTCGATGGCGACCGGGTCCGGGTGGACGTGCTGCTCACGATCGCCGGCTGCCCGCTCCAGGAGCGGATCACGGACGATGTGCGCGCAGCGCTCGCGCCGCTCGGCGTTCGCGAGGTCGACGTCCGGATGACCCCCATGAGCGAGGAGCAGCGGGCGGCGCTCGTGACCAAGCTCCGCGGCGGGCGTCCGCCGGAGCAGCGGACGTTCTTCACCAGCGGAGACACCTCGGTGATCGCGGTCGCCTCCGGAAAGGGCGGCGTCGGCAAGTCGAGCGTCACGGTGAACCTGGCGTGCGCGCTCGCGGCCGAGGGCCGGCGCGTCGGGATCCTCGACGCCGACGTGTGGGGCTTCTCCGTGCCCCGGATGATGGGCGCCTTCGGGCAGCCGGTCGGGTTCAACAACATGATCCTGCCCCTCGAGGCCCACGGCGTGAAGATCATCTCGATGGGGTTCTTCGTCCCCGAAGAGACCCCGGTGATCTGGCGCGGACCCATGCTCCACAAGGCGATCGAGCAGTTCCTGGGCGACGTCTACTGGGGTGACCTCGACGTGCTGCTCGCCGACCTGCCGCCCGGGACCGGCGACGTGTCGATCTCGCTCGCCTCGTTCCTGCCCGGGGCCTCGATGCTGGTCGTCACGACCCCGCAGGAGGCGGCCCGAAAGGTGGCCGAGCGGGCCGGGAAGATGGCCGAGCGCACCAACCTGCGCCCGATCGGCGTGATCGAGAACATGTCGTGGTTCGTCTGTCCCCACTGCGGGGAGCGCACCGAGATCTTCGGCGAGGGCGGAGGCGCCCAGGCGGCCGAGACGCTCGGCGTACCCCTGCTCGGTCAGGTCCCGCTCGTGCCCTCGCTCCGCGAGGGCGGCGACCAGGGGCGCCCGATCGTGGTCTCCGACCCCGACCCCCCCGCCGGCATCGCGCTCCGCGAGGCGGCCCGCCGCGTCGCGCAGGCGACCCGCACCAAGGTCGGCAAACCCCTGCCGATCATGGCCGGTCCGGGGGCCGCCGCCGGCGGTGCCCACGAGCGCGAGCGGTAGCGGCCCTCAGGACTGGCTCGACGCCGTCGAGTCGCTCGGCGGTGCCTCCAGGGCGTTCCCGCGCGCTCTCGACGGCGTGTGAGAGCCACCGCCACGAGCGCTCGCTCCCCGGCCTCGCACCGCCCTGGCGATGAGCGTCACCAGGCAGACGATTGAGACCGTCAGCCCCGTCCACTGGCTGCCGGTGAGGCCGAAGAAGCGCTTGTCGACGCGGAGGAAGTCCTCGACCACGCGCCCGGCCCCGTACCACGCGCCGAACGTGAGCGTGAGCACGCCGAGGCGGCGGGGCGAGCGCGAGAGCCAGTAGAGCACCAGGAACAGGAGCGTCGCGCTGATCATGTCGTACAGGGCCGTCTGGTGCACGCCGACCCCGCGAGCGAGCACGTCGCCGTTCGGGGCCGTGAGGATGGCCGCGCCCTTCGTGAGCACGATCTCCCGGCCGCCCTGCAGCGTCGCCCGGCAGATGCCGGCCGCGCACGCGTACGGTGCCGCGAGGTTCCCGCCCTTGTAGACGAACGCGAGCGGCCAGCTCGTCGGCGTGCCGAGATGGTCCCCGATGATGAGGTCACCGATGCGGCCGAAGGCGATCCCGAACGCGAGCCCGATCACAGCGCCGTCCATCACCTGGAAGAACCGGTAGCCGTGCCGGCGCATGATCGGGACGTTCACGAGCACCGCGCCGGCGATCCCGCCCAGCAGGCTGATCCCCCCGCGCCAGATCGCGAGCATGTCGCCGATCCCGTGGAACTCGGAGTAGTGCGCGAGCACGTAGAAGAAGCGCGCCCCCACGATCGCGCCGACGAGCGCCCAGAACACCATCGAGTTCACGTGCTCGAGCGACACGCCCCGCCTCGGCCCCTCGCGGGAGAGGATCCACGCGCCGAACAGGAACCCGAGGGCGATCCCCACCCCGTGCGGCGAGATCGCGAAGCGACCGAGCACGTGGACCCGGTCCAGGACCGGCCATCCGATCGCGGCGAGCGGGCTCACTCGGCCGAGTGTAGCGGCGAGCTCACGAGAAGGCGTCGGCGACGGCGCGGCCGAGCAGGAGCCCACCGGCCACGTCGGAAGGGAAGTGGACGCCGACGTACACGCGCGAGGCCCCGACGCCGCAGGCGAGCGCTGACAGGAGCGAGCGCGCCCCGCGCGAGAGCGCGAGCTCGCGGCCCGCGGTCGTGACGAAGGCCAGCGCGACCGCGGGGTGGCTGCTCGGCCACGAGGTCGCCCTCGGCGGGTCGATCCTGCGGCGGACGCCCTCGGGGTCTGCCTGGTAGGGCCGGGGCCGCAGGAAGGCCTTCTTCAGGCCCTGGCCCGCGAGCCACGCCGCCGAGGCGGCCGCAAGTCCCCTCGCGGCGGCGCGACGACGCCCGGTCGCCGCGAGGACCGACGCGGCACCGACCGAGGCCCAGATCGAGCCGAGCTCGGTGATCCCGCCGAACACGCGATCGGCCGGCCGGCCGCGGTCGCGGTTCGCGGCGCGGAACGCGCGAAGGTCGAGCTCGGCGAGCGACCCGCTCGAGGAGGCGATGCCGGTCGCGATCGCCATGCCGAGCAGCCCCGCCGCGCGAAGCAGACGTCGTCCCATCGCGGCGGATGATATGCGACGATCGCACCGGCGGAGGGGGGAGCGGGGTGCAGGCGAACGGGGACCAGCCCACCCGGGCGGGCGGCGAGCGCGGGCGGCGAGCCGAGCGCGGAGGTCCGGCGCCCAGGCAGATCGCGGTTGGGGTGCTCGCGGTCGTTCTCGTCGTGTTCGCGGCGGCGAACTTCAAGAGCGTGCGCGTGAACTTCCTGCTGTTCACCACCCAAGCGCGGGTGGTGACGGTGATCCTGGTCTCCGCGCTGCTCGGGTTCGGCGTGGGCTACGTCGTCGGGCGGCCCAGCCGCGCGGAGCGCAAGCGGATGCGCGAGCGGAAGGAGGACTAGGGTCCCTCCTCGATCTGGCGCTTCTGCGCCAGCGTGCCATGCCGGAGCGCGAGGTAGGCGCCCCCGATGAGCTGGATGCTCCGAGCCGCGAGCTCGCCGAGCGGATTTCGGGTGAAGTGGTAGTCGACCTCGTGCTCGAGCCGGCTCCGCCCATCCGGGAGCGCGACGATCCGGGTCGCGACCGTCGCATCCACGATCCCCGACAGGACGATCACGGCCCACCGGGGCGGGTCCCACTCGACGACGCGGCACCGCACCGATGCGCGGACCCCCATGAAGCGCATCTCGGTCGTGTACTCGACTCCGGGACCGAGCCCGGTCGGCGGCACACCGTGCACCCCCGCGATCCGCCGGTCCCAGCTCGGCAGGTTCCGCGGATCGGCGACCACCGCCCACACCTCCTCGGGGGGGGCGTCGACGACCACCGAGAAGCTCGCCTCAGCCACTCGCCGCCACCGTCCCGCTCGTCCATCCGGACCACCAGACGATGCGGCGCGGCCGCAGTCGCACCAGGGCGCTCTCCTGCGCGGGGGCGCCGGTTCGCGCGATGCGCTCGAGGGCCGATCGGGCCCCCGACGCGAGGAGCTCGGGCACGACCAGCTCGGCGTCGCCCATCGCCGTGGCGCCGGTCATGTGTCGGGCGCGCCAGGACGACGGCCGATCGACGGCGAGCGCGGCCCGGATCGTCGGCCGGTCGCAGCCGGCGAGCTCCAGAGCCTCGCGCGGGACCGCGACCAGCAGGGAGGACCCCTCCTCGGCGACGTGCGCCGGCAGGACGGCGCCGCCGGCCGGACCCTCGAGGGCCAGCACCCCCTGATCCACGCCCGTGAGCGCCTCTCGGATTGGCTCCGGCAGGGTCGCGAACGCCGGAGCGCCCGACGCCCTGGCCCGGAAGCTCCCGATCGAGATCGCCGAGGGCGACCAGCGGCCCCGGCGCTCGATCACCCCGAAGTCGTCCACCAGGGCGACCCGCTCGATCTCGATCTCCACGAACACGCGTCCGGGCGGCGTCCAGGCGAGCGGCACGCGCTGGGCGTCGACCGCGTACCCGGCGAAGAACCTCGCGTTCTTCCGCGTGAACCGAACGCTGGCCGCGACGAGCGCGGGCGTCCGGAGCACCCCCCGTCCCCAGGTCTCGGGATCGAGGAGGTCGTACACGCGAACTCGCCCGCCGAACGCGACGCTCGCGCCCTCGGCCCGGACGAGGCCCGCGACGCGGGGGTCCCTCCGCCACGCCCGGGCCTTTACCGAGCCCCGCGAGGTGGTGAGCCACAGCCGATCGCCCGAGAGCGCGAACACGAGCGGCGTGAGGTGAGGACCTCGTCCGGTCGGGGCGGCGACGTGGCAGAACGACCCGGTGCGGAGCACCTCCAGCGCGTCCCGCGAGAGCGAGATCACGGCGAGCCGGGTCCCCCTGTCGGCGGCCGGACGACCGGGGCCGACACCATCAGCGCCGTCCACACGCCGTGGCAGAGCACGCTCGCGAGCACGCCGTCGGTCCACAGGGCGAGCCAGGTCCAGACGGCCCCGCCCACCAGGGCGCCCGCCACCACGGCGAGGTTGGCGCTCGGCAGGTTGGCGAGCACGAACGCCGCCCACGTCACGAGCGCGCTCGCGACCGGCGCCTGGCTGCCTCCGGCGACGTGCGCCCGGAACAAACCCCGCCAGAACAGCTCCTCGCCGGCCGCGCTCACCCCGACGGAGAGGGCCAGCGCGAGCCCGAGCGGCACGCGACCGCGCCGCCCGTAGACGCGGAGCGCGTCCCTGCGGAACGCGACCCACCCACGGACGATGCGTACGAACGCGCGCGTCGCGAGGTACAGGATCGAGCCCGCCCCCGCGCCGGCGGCGAGGGACTCGATCACGGGCACGCGGCCCGACCACGCGGGGGGGCCGAGCGCGAGCGCCGCGACCCCCAGACCTCCGGCGACGGGAACGACCGTCGTCCACACGCTCCGCCCCCCGGTCGCGACGGTCCACCAGGCTGCCGCCTCCGCGACGAGCCCGAGGACCAGGACGGCCGCGACCATGGCTCAGGGCAGGAACCGGACCTTGGCGGCGAACTCGGCCGTGAGCGCGGTGATCACGGCCAGGTAGAAGAACCCGGTGGCGGCCTGCACGGCCGAGGACCGGGTGCCGCGGAGTGCCGCTCGGATCAGGACGGCGATCAGCGCGGTCGTCCCCACCATCCCAAGCGCGATCCACGAGGCGAGGCCGGCCGACGTGAGCAGCGGGTTGAACTCGGAGCTCGCCCGGGTCGGACCGAACCCGCCCGCGAGGACCGCCGCCCCCTCCAGCGCCACCGCGACGAGGAGGAGGGTGGTGGTCCGGTTGATCGGCGTCCGGGAGAGCCCGCGGTCGGTCAGGTACCAGTGGCCGAGGAGGAGCCCGTCCATCACCGCACCGAGGAACGCCGCGCCGGCGACGAGCTGGAGGAACCCGACGGCGGGCGAGCCCTCGGCCGTACCGGCCATCGCGGCCAGCATGGCGACCGAAAGCGGAGTCGAGGCGACGCCCAGCCACCGGGCCACGGCCTCCCAACGGGCGAACAGGGCCACCACCCACACCAGCGTGAGGCCGGCGAGCGCCTCGGTGAGGACCACCGACCACGAGCCGGCGGAGCTCCCAGACACCCGTCCCACGGCTGCCGAGCGCCAGGCGGCGATCGCGAGCACCAGGACGACGACGCCCGTGAGCTTGAAGAACCCGCGCTTCACCTCGTGCCACAGGGGAGTGAGAAACAGGACGATCACCCCGCCCGCCGCGAGCTCGCCCAGAACGATCGCCGTCACGCCCGCCGGACCCTTCACGCTCCGCCCTCCATGCCGCGGACAAGCCTACCGGCGTGGCGCTCGCTCGCCGGGCGCTCACGCCAATCCGAGGGCGGGCGCTCTCGGCGTCGCCCGGTAGATTGTTGCCCCGTGGACGACTGGCGCTCCTACGACGGCGTCGCCGAGATCTACGAGCGCGTCCACGCGCCCCGGATGATCGAGCCGGCCCGCGACCTGCTCGCGATGTGCGAGCCGCCGAGCGGCGGCCGGGTGCTCGACGTCGGATGCGGGACCGGCGCGGCGGTGGCGCTCGCCCAGGAGCTGGTCGGACCATCCGGGCTCGCCGTGGGGGTCGACCTCTCGCTCGGCATGCTTCGCGTGGGTGCGAGGGCGCGACCGGGAGCCCGGCTGGCCGCCGCGTCGGCGATCGACCTGCCGTTCGCCGACGGCACCTTCGACGTGGTCTCGGCAAGCTTCGTGCTCTCGCACGTCACCAAGTACGAGACCGCGCTGTTCGACATGCTCCGCGTGCTGAGGCCGGGGGGGCGCCTCGCGGTCTCGTCGTGGGCGGACGGCGACCGCGACGAGTTGCAGACCACCTGGCTCGAGCTGGTCGAAGGCGTGGTCGGTCAGGAGCTGCTCGACGACGTCCACGCTCAGGCGGTGCCCTGGAGCGATCGGTTCGCCGATCGCTCCGCGCTCGAGGAGACGCTGGTGGGGGCGGGCCTTCGCCACGTGCGGACCGAGCGCCGGCAATACCGGTGGGTGTACGCGCTCGAGGAGTACGTGGAGGGCCTGGAGACCTGGTCGACCGGTCGCTTCGTGCGCTCGATGCTCGGCGACCGCTCCTTGGAGGGCTTCCGTCGGCAGGTGCGAGCCGTCTTCGCCGAGCGCTTCGCGAACCCCGTCAACGACTTCCGCGACGTCTGGCTGGCCGTGGCCACCAAGCCGTAGGGGCGCCACCGAGCCGCAGGGGCGAGCGCTACTCGAGGTCGAGCACGCGGAACGACTCGGCGTGCCTCACGCCGATCTTCGCCCCCGCCTCCTCGGCCTCCTTCGGCAGCCACTCCTCGAAGAACCGGATGCCGTCGGCCTCGAGCTGGCTGCGGTGGCACGCGAGCGCCTCGACCTTCCGCTCGAGGTGGCCGGTGACGTCCTCCTGGTGGTTGGGCTCGAGCGTCCAGCCGAGCCAGACGTCCTTGACCTCGTGGGTCTCGAGCCCCTCGTGGAGATGCTCGGCAAAGAAGTGCGGGTTCCCGGCACCCGGGAACACCGAGTCGAGCGCGATCACCCCCGCCGTGCGGTGGTCCGAGTGGTTGTAGTACCGGTTCTCGAAGAACCACGCGGTGGGATCGCAGGACAGCACCGTCTGCGGACGGAGCTCACGGATCGCCCGGACGACCTGGCCTCGCACCTCGGCGGTGTTCTCCAGCTCGCCGTCGTGGACGCCCAGGATCCGAACGCTGGCGAGACCGAGCACCGCCGCGGCCTCCTCGGTCTCCCGACGGCGGGTCCGAGCGAGCTCTGCGCGGTCCATCGCGGGATCGGCTGAGCCCCGGTCCCCGTTGGTGAGCACGAGCAGGTGCACCTCGCGCCCGAGCGAGGACCACTTCGAAAGTGTTGCGCCACAGGAGATCTCCGCGTCGTCGGGATGCGCGAAGACCGCGAGGACCGGTCCGGTGCGATCGGCCGTCACGACGTTCGGCGACGCGGCGGTCGCGCCTGGGAGAGCACGTAGTGCACGAGCGTTCGGACGGGAACGCCCGTGCCGCCCTTGGGCCAGTAGTCGCCGGCCTTCTCGGCAAACGCCGGCCCCGCGATATCGAGGTGCGCCCACGGCGTGTCGCCCACGAACTCCGCGAGGAACAACGCCGCCGTGATGGCGCCCCCGTAGCGCTTGCCGACGTTCTTGATGTCGGCGACCTCGGAGTCGATGAGCTTGCGGTATCGCTTCCACAGCGGTAGCTCCCACCCCGGCTCGCCGGTCGCCTCGCCGGCCGCGACCAGGTCGCGGGTCAGGCGCCGGTCGTTGCCCATCACCCCCCAGATCTCCTCGCCGAGGGCGACCATGCAGGCACCGGTGAGCGTCGCGGTGTCGAGGATCACCCTCGGCTTCTGCTCGGCGAGGTACGCGAGGGCATCGGCCAGGATGAGCCGGCCCTCCGCGTCGGTGTTCAGCACCTCGGAGGTCTTGCCGTTCCGGTGCACGAGCACGTCGCCCGGGCGGATCGCGGAACCCCCCGGCATGTTCTCGGCCGAGGGAATCGCGGCGATGACGTTCACCCTGGGCCGGAGCCGCGCGATCGCCTTCATGGTGGCGAGGATCGAGGCGGCGCCGCCCATGTCGGCCTTCATCCACTCCATGCCCTCGGCGGTTTTGATCGACAGGCCGCCCGAGTCAAACGAGACGCCCTTGCCGGTGAGCGCGACCGGAGGCTGACTCGCGGAGGCTCCCCGGTACCGGAGCTCGATCAGCCGAGGCGGGTTCACGCTTCCCTGCCCGACCCCGATGATCCCGCCGAACCCACCCTTCTTGAGCTCGGCCTCGGACCAGATCCGGCACTCGAGGCCCACCTCCTTGGCCATCGTCCGCGCCTGCGCGGCAAGGTACTCGGGGGTGCAGTCGATGGCCGGGGTGTTGACGAGGTCCCGGGCCCACGCGACCGCGTCGCTCACGATCTCGCCCCGGGTGAGCGCCTCCTTCATCGCCCGGGCGTTCCAGCGGGCGGAGCCGAGCACCGTCACGTGCGCGAGCGCCGGCTTCTCCGGAGGTTCGGCGCCCTGCCCGGTCTTGTACCGGTCGAACCGGTACGAGCCCAGGAGCAGCCCCTCCACGGTGGCCTGCACCGCGGCCTCCGCGTTCCGCCCCGCGGCCTGCGGCAGGGTGGTCGCGACACGCTCGTGCCTCGCGAGCTGGGGAGCCACCTTGCCGATCGCCCGCCGGAGGGTGTCGGTGGTGACCTCGGCACGGGGCCCGAGCCCCAAGACCAGCACGCTGGCCGCCGCGAGCCCGTCGACGCCGGGGTTGGGGACCAGCAGGCTCTCGCCCAGCTTGCCCCGCAGCTTCGCGGCCGCACAGGCGCCGAGGAGGTCGAGTCGCCGCACCTCGCGGACCCCGGGCCCGGGCTCGGGTCCTTCGGTGACGGGCAGGACGAGTACGTCGGCGCGAACGGATGCGGGATCGTCGGTGGAGTACGCGAACGTCGGCACGGCGAGCTCCTTGTGACCGGTCGGGCGCCTAGTCTATCCGGCACCTCCGACGGACAGCACCGCCGGCGATCGCTAGGCTCTGGGCTCGTGAAGACCAAGGACCTGCGGGACCTCGTGCGCTTCTCCCCCGAGGGTCCGCATCACGAGACCCTCTTCGAGTCGGCCCACCTGTGGTCCGAGGTCGTGTGCCTGGACCGGGCGCAGGACCTCGGACCGATCGCCGACCCCGACTCCGACGGCCTGCTCACCGTGATCGCGGGGGAGGTGGCGGTCCAGGTGGGCCTCGGGCGCAAGCGGCTCGGGCAGTGGGGCGCGGTCCTCGTCCCCGCCGGTCAGGAGCTCACGGTGCGCAACGCCTCGGTGGACCCGGCCGTCATCCTGCTGGTCGCCGCCCCACCGCCGACCCGCCGCGCCCTCTACGAGTAGCCCGGCCGAGCGGAAGCAGCAGCACGGCGAGCGCGAACGCCCCCGCGAAGCTCGGCAGGCTCGCTCCGAGCGCCGAGCCCCACAGCGGGAACGGCAGTCGAAGCCACCCGTGCAGCACCGTACGCACCACGTCGATCCACCCCGTGGGGCCGGTCGGCACGCTCCAGTGGTACAGGACGAACCCGGCCGCCCACGGGACGAGCGCGATCCACCGCACGCCGGTGTCCGCGAACAGCGCGTCCTCCCCGTAGCGACCCCGTCGGAGCACGAAGTAGTCGGCGGCGAAGACCGCGAAGAGCGGGACGAACACCGACCCGATCAGCAGGAGGAAGAGCTCGTAGCGCTCCATCGAGAAGGCGAGCGCGAGGACCAGCCCGATGCCCCCGACCACCGCGATCAGCCGTCGCTGCGACACCTCCGGAGCGACGTTCTGCGACGAGACCGCGGAGGAGTAGATGTCGGCGAAGGCGTTGTCGCTCTCGCCGACGAGCAGCGCGAGGAGCAGCAGCGGCCCACCGGCCACGGCGACGATCGAGGACCCGATGCCCACGACGTCCGCGCTCGCGCCGGCCGCGACCACGAGCAGCGCGCCGAGCCCGTAGAACCAGACGTTGCCGACCAGGTACCCCCAGTACGTCCCGGCGAAGCCCCGGCCGGCGCTCGCGGCGAACCGGTTGTAGTCGGCTGCGAGCGGCAGCCACGAGATCGGCATCACCACGACGAGGTCCACCGCCAGCCAGAACGGCAGCCCTCCCCGTCCGGGAGCCCGCCAGAGCGAGCCCAGGTCCGCCTCCGCCAGCACGCGAGCCGTGATCCACACCGCGGTACCGATCAGGACGTAGATGCCGAAGCGCTCCAGCCACCGCCGCACCACCAGCACCGGGCCGCCGGCGGCGAGCGCCGTGCACACCACGGCCACGACCACCAGCCAGCCGTGGAAGGCATCGAGACCGAAGGCGCGGCGAGAGGCGACGTTGGCCACTTCGGCCATGGCCCAGAACTCCACGGCCGTCCAGCCGACCAGCTGGACCAGGTTCAGGGCCGAGGGAAGGTAGGAGCCGACCCGGCCGAGGACGGGGCGGAACAGCACCATGCTCGGCACGCCCTCGCGCTCGCCGGCAAGGCCGGCGAGCGCGAGGGGCAGGCACCCGATCGCGCTGCCCACGACGACCGCGAGCAGGGCTCGCGGCAGCCCGAGCGCCGGCACCAGCAGAGCACCGGTCACCATGACGAGGAGCCCCACCGACAGGTCCCCCCAGAGCACGGCGAGGTCGATCCCCGACAGACGGCGCCGCTCCGCCGGGACGGGGCGGATGCCCCAGGACGGCGCCTCGCGCTCGAGGAGGCGTTCAAGTCGATCGGCAAGACCTGCCACGTCGCTCCCTCCGCCGGTCCGAACCGGATCAGGTTCCAAGGGTCGCCGGCTCCCCGCCGGCCTCTCAGCCCGAGCCACGGGCTCCCCTGCTCGTCCCTGTACTCTACCGCCGGTGGCTCACAGACCCGGCGCCTCCCCGGTCCGCGGCAGCGTCGGCTTCGTCTCGCGAATCGAGAGCGCGAAGGCGAGCGCCACCACGACCGGAACCGAGGCGAGCGCGAAGGCCGGCCCGTAGCCCAGCCGATCGGCGCTGACCCCCGCCGCCAGGGGCCCGAGCACGAACCCGAGGTCACCGACGAAGCGGAACACCGCCACCGCCGTGCTCCGGTTCTGCTCGTCGGTCAGGTCGGAGAGCATCGGGGTCTGCGGCACGCCGGCGTATCCCGTCGTGAGCCCGAACAGGCCGAGCCCGACCACATAGCGCACGGGCGTGGTCGCGAGCGGCCAGAGCGCGACCGCGATCGCGAGCAGGACGTAGGACGGGACGAGGACCGCCTTGCGGCCGATGCGGTCGGTCGCCCGACCCGCCGGGAACAGGGCCGCGAACTCCGTGACCGACGCGATCGCGAGGCCGCCCCCGACCACGAGCAGCGAGAGGTGGACGCGCTCCGTGCCGAACAGCGGGATGAGCGTGTTGTAGACCGCGGCGACCACCCACGCGTAGGCCCCGTTCGCGAGGAGCACCGTGAGCAGCGGCCGGTCCCAGCGGAGCCTGCGGAGCCCCGTGGAGCGCCGGGCGGACGCGGGGGCGGTCGGCCGGTCGCGAATCGTCCGCGAGAACACCGTCGCCGAGACCAGGCACATGACGCCGTAGATCCACAGGGTGCTGGCCGGTCCCAGCCACCCAGCGAACAGCCCGCCGAGCGGCTCGCCCGCGATGATCCCGACGTTGAACGACCCGTACCAGGCGCTCATCACCCGCCCGATCCGGTCGCTCGGGACCGTGCGGAGCAGATAGGAGATCAGCCCGGCGAAGAAGACGGCCGACCCGGCTCCGCCGGCGCCTCGGAACACGACCAGGAGCTCGAACGTGGGCGCGACGGCCGCGAGGGCGCTCGTCAGCCCGACCACGGCCGCGCCGAGCGTCACGGCCCGGCGCTCCCCGAGCGCGTCCAGGATCACGCCGGTGAACGGATCGACGGCCAGCCGGGTGACGGAGAAGGCGGCGACCAGCACGCCGACGGCCTTCAGGTCCACGCCGAACGAACGCGCGTAGTTCGGCAGGACCGGGGCGAGGATCCCGTACCCGAGCATGATCAGGAACGTCCCGATCAGCGAGGTCCGGACCTCCGGGGCGCCCAGGACGTCCCGGAACCGGCCCCCGCCGCCCTCGCTCACGTCTCCGAGTCTACGTGCCCGGCTCCTCCCGCCCCGGGACCCAGAACTCGACGGTCGTTCCGCGCCCCGGCTCGCTGTCGACGCGCAGCCAGCCGCCGGCCAGCCGCGCGCGCTCCTCCATGGAGCTCAGCCGGAGCCGCCGGTCGTCCTCGAGGTCCTCCTGCCGGAACCCCGCCCCGTCGTCGACCACGCGGACGAGCACCCCGGCGTCGCGGTCCTCGAGCCGCACCACCACGTGCGCGGCCCCACCGATCCGGGCCACGCTCGCAATCGCCTCCTGCGCGATGCGATAGGCGACCGAACGGACCTCGAGGGCCGGCTCGCGCGCGAGGCGACTGTCCACGGAGACGCGTGGGGCGCCCGTCGGGAAGGCGGCCCGCAGGTAGTCCGAGCGCCGCAGCGAGGCCGTCCTGCTCGAGGGCCCTCGGGTGGAGCTCGACCAGCACCCGCTTGAGCCGGGCGAGGGCCTGCTCCACGGTCCCGCGCAGCTTGTCGATCGCCGCGAGCTGGTCCGGATCGTCCAGGCTGCGCCGCAGGGCCTCCAGGCGCATCCCGACCGCCGCCATGTCCTGCAGGGAGCGGTCCTCGATGCCCTCGGCCATCCGGCCGCGCTCCGCCGCCTCCGCCTCGAGCAGGTGCGCGACCAGCTTCCGCCGCTCCTGGTCGGCCTCCCGCAGCACCGCGAGTGCCTGCTGAAGCCCGGACTCGCTCTGGCGCAGGATCTCCTCGGCCGACCGGCGCTCGGTCACGTCGCGGGCGTTGATGACCAGCCCACCCACCGCCGGGTCGTCCAGGAGGTTCGTTCCGATCATCTCGATCCAGCGCCAGGTGCCGTCGCGGTGGCGCGTGCGCGTCTCGATCGTCGGGCCCACCCCCGGCCGCGAGAGGGCGACCTCGAGGGCCTGGCGAGCCGCCTCGCGATCCTCGCGGTGCGCGAGACGCAGGACGTCGGTCCCGAGCGCGTCGACGGGGGACCAGCCGAGCACCCTCGTCACCGAGGGGCTCACGTAGCGAACGACGTGGTCGCGGTCGACCACGAACACGATGTCCGAGCTGTGCTCCGTGAGCTTGCGGAACCACTCCTCCTGTCGGCCCAGCGCCTCCTCGGCGGCCTTCTTCTCGGTGATGTCGAGGATGATTCCCTGCCAGTACGCCGGCCGGCCGGCGGCATCGCGAATGAGCACCGACTCCTCGCGCACCCACACGATCCGCCCATCGCGCGTCCGCATCCGGTACTCGGCCCCGAAGGGCTGTCCGGCCAGGCGGGCGGCATCGCCCAGCCGCTCGACCCGGTCGCGGTCCTCCGGGTGCACCACCTTCCCCCACAGGTACGGGTCGCCGACCCATTCCTCAGGGGTGTAGCCCAGCACGGTCTCGAGCCGGGGGCTGATGTACGCGGGCGTGGCGTCGACGGGGTCGTCGGGGTTCACGACGTCCAGGTACACGACGGCCGGAAGTCGCTCGACCAAGGAGCGGTATCGGGCCTCTGCGTCGTGAAGCGCCTCCTCGGCGGCCTTGCGCTCCGTGACATCGATCATCACGCCCTGCCAGGCGGCCGGGAGGCCGGCCTCGTCGCGGAGCAGAACCGCCTCGTCGCGCACCCACACCACGCCCCCGTCCTTGGCGATCAGCCGGTACTCGGCGCGGAAGGGCGCCCCGCTAACGGTGGATCGCCGCGACTCCTCGAGCACGCGGTCCCGGTCCTCGGGGTGCAGGCACTTCACCCAGAGCTGGGGGTCGGCGACCCACTCCTCGCTTGAATACCCGGTGAGCGTCTCGCACTGGGGGCTCATGTAGATGCCGGAGCTGAGCTCGTCGGGATGGTCCAGATACACGACGGCGGGGAGCTGCTCCACGAGGAGGCGGTACCTGGCCTCTGCTTCGCGGAGCGCCTGCTCCGCCTCATACGCCTCGGTGACGTCCTGGACGGTGCCGACCATCCGGACGACGCGGCCCGAGGAGTCCCGCTCGGTCCTCCAGACGCGGTCGACGATCGCGGTGGAGCCGTCCGGGCGCACGATCCGGTGGCGCAGCTCGTACTCGCCCGGCTCCTCGAAGGCATGGCGGGTCCGCTCCGCGAGCTCCTCCCGGTCGTCGGGGTGCACCACCTCGAGCCCGGCGGCGAACCCGGGAGGCGTGCCCCTCTGATCCAGGCCGTAGAGGCGGTACAGCTCGTCCGACCAGACCGTCTCGCCGGTCACGAAGTCGTGCTCGAAGCTCCCGATGCGGGCGATGCGCTGCGCCTCGGCGAGCTGCGCCCGGCTGCGCTCGAGCTCCCGCTCGGCGCGCTTGCGATCGCTGATGTCGGCCTGGATCGAGGCCAGGGCCACCACCCGACCCTCCGCGTCGTGGATCGGCGAGACCGAGAGGCTGAGGAGGACCGGGCTGCCGTCCTTGCGGACGCGTTCGACCTCCACCTGGTGGATCGACGTGCCGGCCACCACCCGGTCTCTGATCGAGCGGAACTCGTCCATCCGGTCCGGCGGGACGAACGGGAGGAACCGTCCGATGGCCTCCTCGGCGCTCCAGCCGAAGATCCGCTCGGCCGCGGGGTTCCATGAGAGGACGAACCCGTCGGGGTCGGCGGTCACCACGCTGAGCGGCGAGGCGCGCACCAGCGCCTCGAGCCGCTCGCTCGTCTCGCGAAGCGCGGCCTCGGACTCCTTCCAGGCGGTGATGTCGGTCATCACGCCCTGGAAGTACCGCGGCCCGCCCGGCTCGATCGAGAAGACCCGGGCCTCGTCGCGGACCCATACCACCCGGCCGTCCTTGGCCAGGAACCGGTACTCCTGCAGGAAGGGCTCGCCGAGCTCCTCGGTCCGGCGGACCGCGGCGAGCACCCGGTCGAGGTCCTCCGGGTGGATCCGCTCGTTCCACAGGCGCTCGGCCTCCTCGAGCTGCCAGTCCTCGGCCGGGTAGCCGAGCAGGTCCTCGATCTGCGGGCTCGTGTAGACGTAGGGCGCGACGGTGGACTCGTCGGGGATCTCCCAGATGTAGACGACGGCCGGAACGGTCTCGACGAGCCGTCGGTAGCGCGCCTCCAGCTCCGTGACGTCGTCGTGGGCGATCGCGACCAGGGGGATCCCGTCGACGTCGTTTCGGCCGACCCGGCAGAGGTACCAGCGATCGTGGCCCCCGACGGGCCACTCGTAGCCGATCGTCGTGGCCGCCGCCGGGTCCCCAAACGCCTGCCGGACCCCCTTGGCAATCTCGGCGAACTCGCGCTTGGCTCCGCCCAGCCGGTCGCACTCGGCGAGGAAGTCGCCCCCCTCGGGGACCCGGCACGGCATCCCGTTGGCGGCGGCCTCCGACCACGCCCGATTGGCGATAACCACGTGCCCCGACCGGTCGAGGAGGGCGAGGTGGACGGGGGCGGCGTCCACCATGGCCGAGCCGAGCGTACGCCGGTCGATCCCGCCTGGGGCCGTGGAGCCGGCCTCCCCCGAGCGTTCCTCCCGATCGCCTCGGCCGCTCATGTCCCTTGAAGTGTCGGGACGAACCCCCGCCCCATTGAGCGCTCGGCTACCCGGTTTCGAGTAGTCGGCGCTCGCTTGCAGAGGGCGACTCGGTCGGGTTCGATAGCCCCCGATGCCCGAGCCCTCCTCGCGCCGTGGAGCGATCGTCGCGTCCGCGCTCGTCACCCCGACCGGCCCGGCGCCGGTCCGCGGCCGCTCGTCCGCAGAGCCGCTGGTGCTGCGGGACGCCGGGGTCGCGTGGGAGGACGGAGCCATCACGTACGTCGGGCCGGCCGACGGCCTTCCGGCGTCGAGCCCGGAGGTCTTCGAGGGGGGGTTGGTCGTGCCCGGGTTCGTCGACTGCCACACGCACCTCCCGTTCGTCGGGTGGCGAGACGACGAGTTCGAGACCCGCCTGGCCGGCGCGACCTACCGCGCTCTCCACGGTGAGGGCGGCATCTACCGCAGCGCGAGGCTGCTGTCGGAGGCGGAGGACGAGGAGGCGCTCGCGTTCTGCCTCCCGCTCGTGCGCGAGATGGCCGAGCACGGCACCACGGCGCTCGAGCTGAAGACCGGCTACGGGCTCTCGCTCGAGGCCGAGCTCCGGCAGGCGCGCCTCGCACGCCGGCTCGCCTCCGAGGCCCCGCAGGCGTGCACGGTCACGCTCCTCGCCGCTCACGCCGTCCCGCACGGAATGGCCCGCGAGGACTGGGTCCGCGTGGCCTGCCGGGAGCTGATCCCGGCCGTCGCCGCCGAGGGACTGGCCGACGCCGTCGACGTCTACGTGGAGGACATCGCGTTTTCGATCGAGGACCTGCGGGCCGTCGCCGAGGCGGCGGCCGAGGCGGGGCTCCCGATCCGGTGCCACGCCGACCAGCTCGGCCCCTCGGGCGCCGCCGAGGCGGCCGTGGCCCTCGGGGCGCGGAGCGCCGACCACCTGAACCACGTTAGCCGCGAGGGGGTCGAGGCGCTGGCGATCGGGGACACCGCGGCCGTCCTGCTGCCGGCCTCGAGCTTCCTCATGCGCGGGAGCCCGCCGCCGGTCCGCGCGATGGCCGAGGCCGGAGCCGCGATCGCGCTCGCCACCGACTTCAACCCCGGGACCTCCGCGGTGCTCTCCATGCCCGAGGCCGTCGCCTTCGGCTGCGCCTGGTACGGGCTGACCCCGCACGAGGCGCTCACCGCCACGACCCTGAACGCGGCCTGGGTGCTCGGTTTGCACGAGCGGACCGGAAGCCTCGAGGTGGGCAAGGACGCCGACCTCGTGGTGTTGGATGCCGAGGCGTTCCGGCGGGTACCGTATCGGCCCGGGCACAACCCCGTGCTCGCGACGCTCGTCGGAGGAAGGAGCGTGGTCAGGAGGTGATCCGACGCGGCGCCGTCGCGCTCCTCGTGCTGTTCGCGGCCCTGGCGACGGGTCCGGCGCCCCTCGCGGTCGCGCAGACCGCACAGACCGTCACGCTCGAGTCCTCCGCCCGAAGCGTTTCCTACGGGCAGAGCGTCACGCTCGTCGGCCAGGTCTCCCCGCCCTCGGCCGGACAGGTCGTCGACGTCCGCGACCAGACCGAGACCTCCGTCGCCACGGCGACCACCGATGCGGCGGGCGCGTTTTCCGTGGACCTGCGGCCGAGCGCGAACCTCACGCTTCACGCCGTCTGGGACGCGGCGGTCAGCGCTCCGGTCACGGTCGGGGTCCGCGCGGTCGTGAGCGTCTCGCTGCCGCCCGTCCACCTGTTCGGACGCATCACCGCGCGCGGAGACGTGGAGCCGGCGCGGACCGGTCAGAAGGTCGAGGTGGAGCTCCTGCAGAACGGGACGGTCGTCCTCACCCGGCGGGTCGCGATGGGCTCCATGGGCAGGTTCGCCGCCACGTTCGACGTCGAACGGCCCGGCACGTACCGGGTGCGGGCCACGTTCGCCTCCCCGGACCTGCTGGAGGGGCGCGCGTCCGCCGGCCCCCGCGCGACGCCGCTGCCGGCGCTTGCGGTCGGCTCGCGCGGCCCGGCCGTCGAGCTCCTCGAGCGCCGGCTCGTCGCGCTGCACTACCGGCTCGTCGGCGTGGACGGGCTCTTCGACGACCGAACGGCCGACGCGGTCATCGCGTTCCACAAGGTGCAGGGGATGCCGCGGGTGGGCACGGTCGACGCCGCGACCTGGCGGGCGCTCGCGGACCCGTTCGTCCCCAGGCCCCGCTCCAGCATGAAGCGGTTTCACATCGAGGTCGACCAGACCCGGCAGGTCCTCTACACGGTGCAGGACCGCCGGATCACGAACATCCTGCACGTGTCGACCGGCAAGCCGAGCACGCCGACCCGCGACGGCACCTTCTTCGTGTACTCGAAGTGCCCGTGCCTCACGCCCCTCGGTCTGTACTATCCGAGCTTCTTCGACGGGCAACGCGCGCTGCACGGGTACGTCGTCGTACCGACGTACGCGGCGAGCCACGGCTGCGTCCGCATCCCGTACTGGAACGCGAAGTGGGTCTACGGGGTCGCCGCGTACGGGACCCCCGTCGTCATCTACCACTGAGTGGCGGGCCGGTCGGACGCCCGGACGAGCGAGGGGCGAGCCCGCCCCACTAGTCCGTCACAGACTAGAGCCGCTCCACCGTGGGACCCACCGCGGGCGCCGCTGGCGGTTCACGCGAGACGCTGGCGGTTCACGCGAGAGGACCGATCGCGGCTTCCACGGCCGCGACCAGGCCGCCGCCTCGAACGAGCGCGACCGCCGCCTCGATGTCGGGCCCGAGGGCCCGGTCGGCCTCGAGGAACGGCACGGCCTCCCGAACGGCGTCGCGGGCCGCACGCGTCGCCGCCGCCGGAGCGAGCGGCGCGCGGAGGTCGATCCCCTGCGCCGCCGCGAGCGCCTCGATCGCGACCACGATCGCCGCGTTCGAGACGATCTCGCGCGCGTGACGCGCGGCCGTCATTCCCATGCTCACGTGGTCCTCCTGTCCCGCGGAGGACGGGATCGAGTCGACCGAAGCCGGATGGGCGAGCGTCTTGCTCTCCGACACGAGCGAGGCCGCCGTGTACTGCGCGAGCATGAACCCCGAGTTCAGCCCGCTGTCGCGCACGAGGAACGGCGGGAGCCCGTTGCTCTTGGTGACGTCCAGAAGGCGGAACAGGCGCCGCTCGCTGATGCTCGCGACCGGCACGGTGGCGAGCGCCAGCGCGTCGAGCGCGGACGCGACGGGCTGCCCGTGGAAGTTGCCGCCGGAGAGGACCTCCCCGCTCTCGGCGAGCACGATCGGGTTGTCCGAGACCGAGCTCGCCTCGGTTCGAAGGACCCGGCGCGCGAAGGCGAGGACCTCGCGGAGGGCGCCGTGCACCTGCGGCGTGCAGCGGAGCGAGTACGCGTCCTGCACGAGGTGGTCGCTGTCGCGGTGCGAGGCGCCGATCTCGCTCCCCCCGAGGAGGCGACGAAGGTTGGCCGCCGACGCCGCCTGGCCGGGGTGCGGACGCAGCGCGTGCAGCCGCTCGTCGAAGGGGACGTCGGTGCCCAGGCAGGCCTCGACCGTCATGGCCGCCGCGACGTCGGCCGCCTTCGCGAGCGCCGCCGCTCGCTCGGCGGCGAGGATCCCCACCGCCAACATGCCCTGCGTGCCGTTCACCAGCGCGAGCCCCTCCTTCGCCTCGAGCGCGAGGGGCTCGAGACCGGCGTCCGCGAGCGCCCGGCGCGCCGGCGTTCGCCGCCCGTCCGCGAGGACCTCTCCCTCCCCGATCAGCGGCAGCGCAAGGCACGCGAGCGGCGCGAGGTCTCCGGAGGCCCCGAGTGACCCCTGCTCGGGAACGACCGGCACGAGGTCGCGGTTCAGCATCTCGACCATCCGATCGACGAGCTCGACCCGCACGCCGGAGCGGCCGAGCGCGAGCACGTGCGCCCGGAGCGCGAGCATCGCGCGGGCCTCCTCCCGAGACAGCGCCGGCCCCACGGCGGTGGCGTGCGACCGGACGATCGCACTCTGCAGTGCCTGGGCCGCCTCGGGCGGGATCCGGACGCTCGCGAGGCTGCCGAACCCCGTGGTCACGCCGTAGACGGTCTCGCCCGCCGCGACCTTTGCCTCCACCACGGCGCGGGCCGCGCGCATTCGCCGGGCAGCCTCTTGGGAGAGCTCGACCGGCGCGCCGCGCGCGACCGCCACCACGTCCTCGAGCGCGAGCTCCTCCCCCAGCCGGACGGGCACGGCGGCAAGGCTACGAGCGGCGCCGCGCCGGGGCAACCGATCGCGTCCCCGAACGCCCCTCGCGCTCGCCGGTACAGTTGGAGGCCGCGAGACCGCGAGCAGGGGCGCCGCCGTGTCCGACCCGATCGGCCCGTTCGACATGCTGGAGCCCGAGCCCTCGCGCCCCCTTCTCGACCGGGGTCGCGAGCCGGGCGCGACGCGCGCGCTCGCGCGCGGGCTCGTGCGACGCTGCCCGCGGTGCGGAGGCCGAGACCTGTTCGAGCGCCGCCTGCGGATCCGCGAGCGCTGCCCCGGGTGCGGCCTGCGTCTGGAGCGCGAGGAGGGCGGGTTCCTCGGCGCGATGACGCTGAACTACCTCGCGACGACGCTCGCCTGGGGCGGGTTCCTCGCGGTGTGGCTGGTGGTCGCGTTGCCCGGCGTGGCGATCGCGCCGCTCACGGTCGCCTCGCTCGCGTTCGTCGCGGTCTTCCCGCTGCTGTTCTATCCGCTCTCCAAGACGCTCTGGGCAGCGGTGGACTACCTGGTGGTCCGGTCGAGCCCGGACTACCGGGAGCGGGACGCCGCCGAGCGCCGGTCCGGCAACGGCGGTCCGCGGTAGCCCCCCTCGGTGCGCGCGTTCGGGCCCGCGCCCGGACGCCCTCACTCGAGCCAGGGCAGTCGCACGCCGCGTTCGCGCGCGACCTCGAGGGCGCGCTCGTACCCGGCGTCGGCGTGCCGCACGATCCCAGTTCCCGGATCCGTCGTGAGCACCCGCTCGAGTCGCGAGGCCGCCTCGTCGGTCCCGTCGGCCACCACGACCATCCCGGCGTGGATCGAGTACCCGATGCCCACGCCGCCGCCGTGGTGGACGCTCACCCAGTGCGCCCCCGCCGCGGTGTTGACCAGGGCGTTCAGGATCGGCCAGTCGGCGATCGCGTCCGAGCCGTCCCTCATGGCCTCGGTCTCGCGGTAGGGGCTGGCGACGCTCCCGCTGTCGAGGTGGTCGCGGCCGATCACGACCGGGGCCGACAGCTCGCCCGAGCGGACCATCTCGTTGAACCGAAGGCCCACCCTCGCGCGCTCGCCGTACCCGAGCCAGCAGATGCGCGCCGGAAGCCCCTGGAAGGCCACGCGCTCCTCGGCCATCCGGAGCCACCGGCGAAGCCGCGCGTTGTCGGGGAACAGCTCGGCGACGGCCCGATCGGTCCTCGCGATGTCCTCCGGGTCCCCGGAGAGCGCCGCCCAGCGGAACGGGCCCTTGCCCTCGCAGAACATCGGGCGCACGAACGCCGGCACGAACCCGGGGTAGTCGAACGCGCGCTCGAACCCGCCGATCCTCGCGCCCGCTCGCAGGTTGTTGCCGTAGTCGAACACGACCGCCCCGGCGTCCAGGAACCCGACCATGGCCTCGCAGTGGCGGGCCATCGAGGCGTAGGCGCGCCGCTGGTACTCCTCGGGGTCGCGTGTCCGCAGCTCGGCCGCCTCCTCGAGCGACAGGCCCGAGGGAATGTAGCCGCCGAGCGGATCGTGCGCGCTCGTCTGGTCGGTCACGAGGTCGGGCCGAAACCCCCGGCGGAGCAGCTCGGGCAGGACGTCCGCGCAGTTGCCGAGCAGGCCGATCGAGACCGCCTCGCGGGCGCTCCTTGCCTCCTCGGCCCAGCGGAGCGCCTCCTCCAGGTCGTCGGTCTCCCGATCCAGGTACCGCGTCTTCACGCGGCGCTCGATCCGGGCCGGGTCGACCTCGACGCAGAGCGCCACCCCGCCGTTCATCGTGACCGCGAGCGGCTGGGCCCCGCCCATGCCGCCGAGGCCGCCGGTGAGCGTGATCGTTCCCTCGAGCGAGCCGCCGAAGCGCTGGCTCGCCGCCTCGGCGAGCGTCTCGTAGGTGCCCTGGAGGATCCCCTGCGTGCCGATGTAGATCCACGAGCCCGCGGTCATCTGCCCGTACATCGTGAGCCCCTGGTGCTCGAGCTCCCGGAACGTCTGCCAGTCCGCCCACTTGGGCACGAGCATCGCGTTGGAGATCAGCACGCGCGGGGCGAGCTCGTGCGTTCGGAACACCCCGACGGGCTTGCCCGACTGGACGAGCAGGGTCTCGTCGCCCTCGAGCTCGCGCAGCGTGCGCACGATCGCCTCGAACGCCTCCCACGAGCGGGCGGCGCGACCCGTCCCCCCGTACACGACGAGGTCCTGCGGCCGCTCGGCCACGTCCGGGTCGAGGTTGTTCATCAGCATGCGAAGGGCCGCTTCCTGCGGCCATCCCTTGCAGGAGAGCTGCGAGCCCCGAGGCGCCCTGATCTCTCGAGCGACCATGACCGTCGCCTCCCTGGGAGTCCTTCCTCGATGATAGTGCGGCCGCGATCCCCACCGGCCGGCCTCGCGAAGGTCAGTGCCTCGCGGCCGAGGCCGACTCGGCGGGCGTCCGGTCGTTGAATCCGGTCGTTGAAGACGCCGGGGCCCGGACATAGGTTGCGGGCGGTGGACGCCATCCGAGTCCTGGTCGCCGACGACGAGCCCGAGGTGCGGGCGGCCCTGGCGGACCTCGTCGCCTCGGACGCGTCGCTCGAGCTCGTCGGAGCGGCGGCCGACGCCGACGAGGCGCTCGCGCTCGCCCGAGCTCGTCGGCCGGACGTCGCCCTCGTGGACGTGAAGATGCCGGGCGGGGGCGGCGTCCGGGCCGCTCGCGAGATCATCCGGGTCTCACCGCAGACCCGCGTGCTCGCCCTCTCGGCCTACGAGGACCGGCAGACCGTGCTCCAGATGCTCGCGGCCGGGGCCGTCGGCTACCTCGTGAAGGGCACCTCGCCCGACGAGATCGTGCGGGCCATCGCGCGCGTCGTCCGAGGGCAGACGACGGTGTCCACCGAGGTGATGACGGGCCTCGTCCACGAGCTTTCGACCAAGCTGCGCGGCGAGGCCCTCCGGTCGGAGGAGCGGAGGGAGAAGGAGGCGAGGATCCGCAGGGCGCTCTCCGGAAGCGGCGTCTCGGTCGAGTACCAGCCGATCGTCGACCTCGCGCGCAGGTCCGCGGTCGGCCGCGAGGCGCTCGCGCGGTTCCGCCTGGACCCGCGGCGGACCCCGGACCGGTGGTTCGCCGAGGCCGTCGAAGTGGGGCTCGGGCTCGAGCTGGAGCTGTTCGCGGTCCGCGCGGCGCTCCGCAACCTCCCCCGCATCCCGCTGAACGAGTACCTCTCGCTGAACCTCTCGCACCGGGCCGCGACCTCGGTGGAGCTGCTCGAGCTGCTCGGCGCCGGGGTCGGAGACCGCGTGGTGGTCGAGATCACCGAGCACGAACCCGTGGAGGACTACGCGGAGCTCGTCGCCGCCCTCGCGCGGCTTCGAGCCCTCGGCGTGCGGGTGGCGATCGACGACGCCGGGGCGGGCTTCTCGAGCCTGCGGCACACGCTGATGCTCGACCCCAATGTGATCAAGCTCGACATCAGCCTGACGCGCGGCATCGACGCGAGCCGGGGGCAGCGCGCGCTCGCGGCCGCTCTGATCTCGTTCGCGGAGGAGGTCGGGGCGGAGATCGTGGCCGAGGGCATCGAGACGGACGGGGAGCTCCGCGCGCTCGCCGCGCTCGGCGTCCGGTACGGCCAGGGGTTCTTTCTCGCGCGACCGGCGCCGCTCCCGTGACGTGCGGCTCGAGCCGCGTCGAAGGTTCGCACGCACGTCGACGTGGGTGGGGCTCAAGCCACGGCCGCAGGGGCCGATGCCTGATCTGGCACCCCCGATCGATGCGCGGGGCGGCCACGGTGGTGAGGCGAGCGGACGACCCCCCGAGGAGCGATGGAGCAGATTCGAGTCCTGATCGCCGAGGACGAGCCGGCCGTCCGCGAGGCCATGGCCGACCTCGTCTCGTCGGACCCCTCGATGCAGGTGGTGGGCACCGCGAAAGACGCGGACGAGGCGATCGAGCTCGCCCTCAAGACCCACCCGGACGTCGCCCTGCTCGACGTGAAGATGCCGGGCGGCGGCGGGCCGCGGGCCGCCCGCGAGATCCGGCGGGATCTGCCCCAGACCCACGTCGTGGCCCTCTCCGCCTACGAGGACCGCCGCACGGTGCTGGAGATGCTCCGAGCGGGGGTCGTCGGCTACATCGTGAAGGGCACGTCGGCCGACG
>JAJPHY010000007.1 GCA_021325015.1 Actinomycetota bacterium
GAGTATCCGGTATTAGCCCCGGTTTCCCGGGGTTATCCCAGAGCCTGGGGCAGGTTGCCCACGTGTTACTCACCCGTTCGCCGCTCTCCCCTGAGGCGGGTTACCCCGCCCCAGGTTCTCGCTCGACTTGCATGTGTTAGGCGCGCCGCCAGCGTTCGTCCTGAGCCAGGATCAAACTCTCCGTAGAGATCGACGAACCGGCCGAGATGGCCGGATTCGCTTCCTTCGTTGGAGTCGGACCTCGAGAGGCACTCCCTCGAGCCCAATCGATCCCGCCGGACCGAGGTCCGGTTGGATTCGTTCGTGTCACCGCCGGCCGGGAGACGCGAAAAGACGCGTCCCCCAACTGACAGGGAAACGCACTGGCTTTTGGCACACTGTTCAGTTCTCAAGGTGCGAGCGACACCCACGCGGAAGAAACCTCCGAAGGGGGGTCGCGCAGCCTCATGGTAGCACCCGGGGGCAGGCCGTCAACCGCGCCGGGGATCAGCGGAGCCGGACGAACCGGCGCCGGCCTACCTGGAGCACCCGACCGCGGAGGACCTCCCCGGGAAGCTCCGCATCGGGATCGGTCACGGGCTCCCCGTCGAGCCGAACTCCGCCCTGGCGGATCAGCCGCTTGGCCTCGGCCTTCGAGGAGGCGAGCCCGAGGCCCCACAGCACGCGGGGGAGCCAGTAGCCCCCGCCCTCCCCTTCGCGGGTCCACTCGGAGGGGAGGTCTCGCTCCTCGACCTCGGCGGGTACCTCCCGCTCCCGATGCACGAGGTCGAACCGCGCCTCGGCCTCCCGCCCCGCGCCGGGGCCGTGGTACAGGTCCACGACCTCCCTGGCCATCCGGCGCTTCTCCTGCCACGGATCGAGGGTCCCCTCGGCCAGTCCCGCGGCGACCCGATCGGCCTCGCCGGGGTCGCGGAAGAAGTCGAGCGCCAGTCGGCGGTAGTCCGCGATGAGGGGGTCGGGGATCCGCACCAGCTTGCCGAACATGTCGTCGGGCCCCTCCGTGATCGCCACGTAGTTGCCGAGCGACTGGCTCATCTTCTGCACACCGTCGGTCCCGACGAGCAGGGGCATCGTGAGGGCCACCTGGGGCTCCTGTCCCCGGGCGCGCTGGAGGTCCCGGCCGACCAGGAGGTTGAACTTCTGATCCGTCCCGCCGAGCTCAACGTCCGCGCGGGTCGCCACCGAGTCCATCCCCTGGAGCAGCGGGTAGAGGAACTCCAGGATCGAGATCGGCCGGCCCGCGGCGAAGCGCGTGGCGAAGTCGTCCCGCTCCAGCATCCGGGCCACGGTCGAGGTGGCCGCGAGCTCCAGCACGGCCTCCATGTCCATGCGCTCGAGCCACCCCGAGTTGTACCGGACCTCGGTCCGATCCCGGTCCAGGATCACCCAGAACTGCTCGAGCAGTCGGTCCGCGTATTCCCGCACGACCTCCTTGTCCAGGCGCGGACGCGTCTCGCTCCTGCCGGAGGGGTCGCCCACTCGAGCGGTGAAGTCCCCGACGATCAGGACCGCGACGTGTCCCTCGTCCTGGAACTGCCGGAGCTTGCGAAGGACGACGGCCCAGCCGAGCGTCACGTGGGCCGCGGTGGGGTCCAGCCCGAGCTTCACCCGCAGAGGCCGGCCGAGGGCGAGCTTGTGCCGGAGGCCGTCCTCGGGGACGACCTCCGCGGCGCCGGCGAGCAGGCGCGACAGCGAATCGGCGGTCATCGGCCGAGCAACGTTACCAGTGAGGCTCCGAACCCGTGGCATGATGGTGCGGCCATGACCTTCCCCCGCAGGTGGCTCGCGCTCGCCGTGGCCGTGATCGCCCTCTCGAGCTCCGCCTGCAACCTGCCGACGCTTCGGCAGGAACGCGCCAAGGCCCCAACGCTCCCGCAGACGTCGTTCCTGTACGCCTCGGACGGGTCCCTCATCACCACGCTCCATGCCGGAGAGGACCGCGTCGTGGTCCCGTTCTCCAAGATCCCCGAGCGCCTGCGCGACGCCGTGATCGCGGTGGAGGACAAGCGCTTCTACGAGCATCGAGGGATCGATCTCAAGGCGCTGTTGCGGGCCGCCTACGTCGATGCGACGCGCGGCCGCATCGTGGAAGGTGGGTCGACGATCACGCAGCAGTACGTGAAGCAGGCCTTCGTGGGCGACGCCCAGACCCTCTCCCGCAAGATCAAGGAAGCCTACCTCGCCTGGCAGCTCGAGCACCGACTCACCAAGGACCAGATCCTCACCCGGTACCTCAACATGGTCTACTTCGGCAACGGCGCCTACGGCGTGCAGGCGGCCGCTCAGACCTATTTCGACCGACCCGTGTGGGAGCTCACCCTCGGGCAGGCGGCGCTCCTGGCGGGGCTGATCCGGGCGCCCAACGACTACGACCCGGTGTCCCACCCGGTGCGAGCGAGATTGCGGCGGGACGACGTGCTGCGACAGATGCTGCAGCAGGGCATGATCACCGAGGGAGCCTACGAGCACGCAGTCGCGCAGCCCGTTCGGCTGTTCCTGCATCCGGAGTCGACACAGCGCTACCTCGCTCCGTACTTCGTGGACTACGTCAAGCAGTGGTTCCTGTCGAACCCGCGGTTCGGCAAGACGGTCCGCGATCGCTACAACCTCCTCTTCGAAGGCGGTCTGCGCATCACGACCACGCTCAGCCCTCGGTTGCAGCGGGAGGCGGAGCGCGCCGTTCGCTCCATCCTGATCTACCCCACCGACCCGTACGCCGCGATGACCGTCATCGACCCGCGCACCGGATTCGTGAAGGCGATGGTGGGCGGCCGGGACTACTGGTCGACGACCGACCGGTTCGCCAGGGTGAACCTCGCGACCGGCGGGACCACGGGCCGGCAGGCGGGATCGGCCTTCAAGCCCTTCGCGCTCGTCGCGGCGCTCGAGAACGGCTTTACCCCGAGTAGCCCGCTGAACGCGTCCTACGCCGCGATCCCGCTGCAGAACGGCACCTCGTGGATCCCGCAGAACTACGACGGCACGGCGTACGGAACGATCTCGCTTGAGACCGCGACCGTCGACTCCGTGAACGTCGCCTACGCGAACCTGGAGCTCGAGCTGGGTCACGGGGATCCCTACGCGGGCGCGCAGAAGGTCGTCGAGGCGGCGCGGCGCATGGGGATCCGTTGCTGCACGCGCACCAGCAACCCCGACACGCCGCTCCAGGCCGTTCCCTCGGCCGTGCTCGGGACGAACGAGGTCAACACGCTCGAGATGGCCGCGGCGTACGGCACGCTCGCGACAGACGGCTTTCGACTCCAGCCGACCCCGGTCGAGCGGATCACCACCGCGGACGGCCGGGTGATCTTCCAGGCGAACCCGCGACCACGACAGGTCCTGAACCCGGCGGTCGCCCAGGCCGCCGACCAGATCCTGCAAAACGTCGTGCTGTACGGCACCGGAGCCGCTGCGAACATCGGCCGACCGCAGATCGGCAAGACCGGCACCGCGCAGGACTGGCACGACGCGTGGTTCGTGGGCGCGATCCCCCAGCTGGTCGCGGCCGTCTGGGTGGGCTTCCCGCAGGGCCAGATCCCCATGGCGTATCCCACCGTTCGAATCCCCCACGTGCTCGGTGGGACGTGGCCGGCGCAGATCTGGCGGACGTTCATGGTGAACGCGACGAGGAACCTGCCCGTGCGGAACTTCCCAACCTCCGACGTGCAGTACGTCACGCTGCGCATCGACGTGACCCAGGGGTGTCTTGCCAACCCGTACACCCCCCCACAGGACGTCCAGACGCAGCAGTACATCGCGGGGACGGAGCCTCATCTTCGCGTCTGCCGCGAGCCGACGTCCTATCAGCTCCTCACGGTCCCATCGGTGATCGGGCTCACCCAGGACCAGGCGATCTCCGTGCTCCGAGGGTCTGGGTTCGAGGCGCGAGTCGTCTATCAGCCGAGCGCTCAGCTCGTGGGAACGGTGATCGCGCAGGCGCCGTCGGCGGGCGAGCCGGCCCTGCAGACCAGCACGGTGACGATCACGGTCGCCCAGGCTGCCACGCCGCGCCCGAGCGCCACCCCCTCCCCGACGCCCAGCGCGACGCCGACCCGGTGACCTCGATTGGTCAGCGCGGCGGTGCCGCCGGTCTGCCTCGAGACACGTAGGGGTCGTCGCGAACGAGGAAGCGCCACCGGCGATCGAGGCCGACGCGAACCCCGACCCTCGTCGTGCGCTCCACGCTCGAGGGGGGAACCGGCCGGCCCTCGAGAACGGCCAGCTCGGAGCCGTCCACGAGGTCGGCGCCGTTGTGCGCCCGCCCGACTCCGAACGCCTGTGCCAACCGCGCCGGGCCGGAGCAGAGGAGTCTCGGGTCGGAGGTCCCCCGCCGAGCGGCCATCTCCTGCAAACCCTCCAGCGGCTCGGCAGCGCGGAGCAGCACGGCGCTCCCCTCTCCGTCCCTGCCCGTCACGACGTTCATGCAGAAGTGCATGCCGTAGGTGAAGTACACGTACAGGTGGCCGGGAGGACCGAACATCACCTCCGTCCTCGGCGTCCGTCCCCGGTACGAGTGGCTCGCGGGGTCGTCCTCCCGGTACGCCTCGGTCTCGACGATCCGACCGACCAGACGGAGACCCTCGGGGGTCCTGCGGACCAGCAGGCGACCCAGCAGATCGGGCGCGACCTGGATGGACGGCCGCTCGAAGAACCCGCGCCCCAGGCGCCGAGCCGACCCCGTCACGACCGCGCCACGCGCTCCTTGCGGAGGAAGCGCTTGAGCCTCGCGAGCGGCCAGGCGTTCACGACGTCGTCCTTGGTGAGCCAGCCCCGCTGGGCCGTGGCCACGCCGAATCGCATGTGGGGCAGGTGGACCGGAGCGTGCGAGTCCGTGTCGATCACGAACTTCACCCCGTGGCGCTTCGCCCACAGGATGTGTTCGTCCTTGAGGTCCAGGCGATCGGGGAACGCGTTGACCTCGAGCGCCGTGCCGGTGCGCGCGGCCGTTCGGAAGACCTCGTCGAGGTCGAACTCGATCGGCTGGCGTCTGCCGATCAGCCGGGCCGTCGGGTGCCCGAGAACGTGGACGAAGGGGTTCTCCATGGCGCGGACGATGCGTCGGGTCATCTCGTCCTTGCCCAGGTTGAAGTGCGAGTGCACGGAAGCCACGAGCACGTCGAACCCGGCCAGGAACTCCGCGTCCCAGTCGACGTTGCCGTCGGGGTCGATGTTCAGCTCGGCGCCGTGCAGCAGCGCCATCTTCGGATAGCCGGCCTGGAGCTTCCGCAGGCGCTCGCGCTGGCCCAGGATCTTCTCATCGGTCATCCGCTGCATGGCGAGGTTCGGCGCGTGATCGGTCACCGCGTAGTAGGCGTAGCCGAGGCACGAGGCCGCCTTCAGCATCTCCTCCAGCGGCGCGAGACCGTCGGTGAGGTTCGTGTGCGTGTGGAGGTCTCCCCTGATCTGCTTGAGCTCCACCAGCCGCGGTAGGTCGCCCTCGAGCGCCGCCTCCACCTCCCCCCGATCCTCCCGCAGGGTGGGAGGGATGTAGGGCAGGCCCAGGTGCTCGTACACCGCCTCCTCGGTCTCCGCGACGATCCGCTTGCCGCTCTTCGCGTCGAACAGCCCGTACTCGGACAGCTTGAGTCCCTTGCGCACCGCCATCTCGCGGATCCTGATGTTGTGGGCCTTGGACCCCGTGAAGTAGATGAGGGCGGCGCCCCAGACCTGCGGCGCGACGACGCGGAGGTCGACCTGCAGGCCGCTCCTCGTGATCACCGACGTCTTGGTCTCGCCGCTCGCGAGCACGCGCTCCACGGCGGGAAGGGCCGTGAAGGCCTCCATGACGGCCCGGGGATCGGTGCTCGACACGAGCAGATCGATGTCGCCGATCGTCTCCGCCATTCGGCGAAGCGACCCGGCGACGGCGGCGCGCCGGACGGCGGGGACCGTCTCGAGCTCTTCGAGGAGCCCCTCGGCCAGGTCCAGCGCGACGTTCAGGAGCACCCGCCCTCCGGAGGCGCGCAGCTGCTGGATCCCCCGACGGATGTTCTCCTGCGTCTTGGACCCGAAGCCCCGCAGGCCGGCCAGCCGGTCGTTCTCGACCGCCTCCATGAGCTCCTCCACCGAGGCGATCCCGAGCTCCCGGTACAGGACCATGGCCTTCTTCGGCCCGAGACCGGGGACGGACATCAGCCGCCGCACGCCTTCAGGGATCTGCGCGCGGAGCTCCTCGAGCGCCGCGATGGTCCCGGTGCGCAGGTACTCGTCGACCTTTTCCCCGATCGACTTGCCGACGTTGGGGATGGCGAGGATCCCCTTGAGGTCGAGCGTCGAGAGGTCCGCCGGGTACCCGCCGACGGCTCGGGCAGCCTTCTCGTACGCGCGGGGCTTGAAGGGATCCTCGGACAGGATCGACAGGAGGTCCGCGTACTCGAGGAGGATGGCCTCGACGGCGTCGTTCACACGCGGCACGACTCGAACCTCCCCGAGGAGATCAGAACGCGCCGAGCAGCCAGAGCAGAAGCGCCTTCTGGGTGTGCATCCGGTTCTCGGCCTGGTCCCACACGGCCGAATGCGGTCCGTCGATCACCTCGGAGGTGATCTCCTGCCCGCGGTGCGCGGGCAGGCAGTGCAGGACCATGACGTCGGGCTGGGCAAGCTCCACCTTGCGCTGGTCGATCTGGTAGGCGGGGAACACGAGCGCCCGCTCCTCCGCCTCCGATTCCTTCCCCATGCTCGCCCAAACGTCGGTGTACAGGACGTCGGCTCCTCGACACGCCTCGATCGGGTCGTTCAGCACCCGCACCGATCCCCCGCTCGACTCGGCGATCTCCTCGGCCCGGTGGACGACCTGCGGGATCGGTTCGAACCCCGGCGGCGTGGCCACGCGGATGTGCATCGACGCCTTCGCGCAGCCGAGGAGCAGCGAGTGCGTCACGTTGTTGCCGTCGCCGAGGTAGACGAGCGTCCGTCCCGCCGTCCCGCCTCGACGCTCCTGGACCGTGAGGAGGTCCGCCAGACACTGGCACGGGTGCTCGAAATCCGACAGGGCGTTGACGACCGGCACCGTGGCCGCGCGGGCGAGCACCTCGAGCCGCTCCTGCTCGAAGGTCCGGAGCACGATCGCATCGACGTAGCGCGAGAGCACGCGCCCCGTGTCCTCGATGGTCTCTCCCCGACCCAGCTGGAGCTCGGTCGAGGAGAGCGGGACGGGATGGGCGCCGAGCTGCGCGATCGCGATCTCGAACGACACCCGGGTTCGCGTCGACGGCTTCTCGAAGATCATGGCGACCGACTTGCCCCGAAGACGCCCCGCGTAGTCTTCCGGCTGGGCCTTCGCCTTGGCCGCCAGATCGAGCAGCCCGGCCAGCTCCTCGGCGGAGAGGTCGTCGATCGAGAGGAAGTCGCGCTCCACGGTGGCAGTCTATCCCGCCGGGCCGGGCACGGCGCACCAGCCCGAGAACGTGACCGAGCCTCAGCCCCTCAGCTCGGCCCCGACCTCGCGAGCGAGGCGATCGACGATCCTCGAGACGGCCTGGTTCGCCTCCTCGTCGGTGAGGGTCCGGTCGGCAGCGCGGAAGTCCACCGAGAACGCGAGGCTCTTCTTCCCCGGCGGCAGCGGGGGCCCCGCGTGGACGTCGAAGAGCAGGCACGAGCCGAGGAGGTCGCCAGCCGCCCGCTCGAGGTGTCGCTGTACGGTGGCGGCGGGCACGTCCTCGGCCACGGTGAACGCGAGATCGCGCCTGACCGGCGGGAACCGCGGGACGTCGCGCACCGTGAGCGTGGTCGGTGCGGCGGCCAGGAGGCCGGGCAGGTCGAGCTCGCCGACGATCACCCGTCCCTGGAGGTCCAGCTCCTTCCCGACCCCCGGGTGCAGCTCACCGACCACGCCGACCTCCTCGCCCCCGACCGTCACGCGTGCGGACCTCCCCGGGTGCAGCGGCGGGCCGGCGGGATCGCCGAACCCGAGCGACACCCGAAGGTCGTCCGACAGCGCCTCGACGATGCCCTTGGCGTCGAAGAAGTCGAGCGGCCGCTCGGGGTCCACCCAGGTCCCGCCGGCGACGCCGGCGACGCCGAAGGCGACCCGGGGCCGCTCCTCGACGGTGTCGCACCGGGGTCGGAAGACGGTCCCCACCTCGAAGAGCGCCGCCGTCCGCACGTGCCGGTACATGTTTCGTCGCAGCGCTCGCAGCAGCCCGGGGAGCAGGCGCGTTCGAAGATAGCCCTCGTCCGCTGCCAGGGGGTTGGTCACGCGGACTGCATTGCGGTCGCCGGTGAGCTCGAGGTCGGCCTCGGAGGCGAACGAGAGCAGCCGCACTTCGCGGAGACCGGCGCGCACGAGCGAGGACCGGACACGATCCACGAACGCGTACGTAGGCGGGAGCCCGCCCGGCCGGCGGATCGGCGGCAGCGTGGATCCCACACGCTCGTACCCCTGGATCCTGACGATCTCCTCGATCAGGTCGACCTCGCGTTCGATGTCGACGCGGTAGCCCGGGACCTCGACCTCCAGGGCGTCGCCGGTGCTCTCGCACCGCATGCCGAGCCGGTCGAACACCCGGGTGGCGTCCTCCGCCGTCACGGAGATGCCGAGGAGGAGGCTCGCGCGGCTCGGGCGAACCGAGACCCGCCGGCGCCGCGGCTCCGACCCCACCTCCACCCGACCGGCCAGCACCCGGGCGCCGCACCACTCGGCCATCAGCCGGCATGCGCGGTCGGCGCCGATGGGGGCCGCCTCGGGGTCCACACCGCGCTCGAAGCGCATGGACGCCTCCGTGGAGAGGTCGATCCGTCTCCGCGTGCGCTGGATGCCCCCACGCTCGAAGGTCGCGCTCTCCAGCAAGAGGTCGGTCGTCGAGTCCGAGACCTCGGCGAGGGCCCCGCCCATGACGCCGGCGACCGCCACCGGGCGTTCCCGGTCGCAGATCAGCAGATCGTCCTCGGTGAACGTCCGCTCCACCCCGTCGAGCGTGACCAGCCGCTCGCCCTCCCGGGCGCGCCGCACGACGATCCCGGGGCCGGCGAGCAACGCGAGATCGAAGGGATGCAGCGGCTGTCCGATCTCGAGCATCGCGTAGTTGGTCGCGTCGACGGCCGCGGAGATCGGTCGCATGCCGGCGGCCGTCAGACGGGCCTGGATCTTCGGCGGTGAGGGAACGTGCCGGACATCCCGGAGGATCCTCGCCAGATAGCGGGGACACCGGTCCGGGTCCAGGACCTCGACGGTGGCTACGTCGGCCGCCTTCTCGTCGGCCTCGACCACGGTCGTGTCGGGGAGGCGGAGCGGGACTCCCGTCGCCGCCGCCACCTCGCGCGCGATGCCCACGATCGAGAGGAAGTCCGGGCGATTGGGCGTGACCTCGATGTCGAGGACGGCGTCCTGGAGCTCGAGCGCGGCCTTCAGGTCCTCCCCGGGCGAGAGGTCCTCGGGCAGCACGAGGATTCCGTCGTGGTTCGGCGCGATCCCGAGCTCCATGGCCGAGCAGAGCATGCCGTCGGAGACCACGCCCCGGATCCTCCTGGCGGAGAGCGGTTGGGGAACGCCGGGGACGGTGGCGCCGGGGCCGGCGAGCGGTACCAGATCGCCCGGCCGCATGTTTCGAACGCCGACGACGACCTCGCGCTCCGCCACGCCGGTCGATACTCGCGCGAGGCACAGTCGGGTGGCCTCCGGGTCGGGGTGGTCGCGCACGTCGAGGACCCGGGCCACGACCACGCCCGACAGCCGCTCCCAGGGGCGCTCGATGCTCTCGACCTCGGCGCCCTTGGCGGTCAGCAGCTCCGCGAGCTCCTCCGCTCCGAGATCCACTGGGCAGAGCTCGCGGAGCCAGGAGAGCGGAACCCTCACGCCGCCCCCTGGAACTGCTCGAGGAACCGGACGTCCCCCTCCACGAACAGCCGCATGTCGCTCACGCCGTACCGAACCATGGCGACCCGCTCGATACCCATCCCGAACGCGAACCCCGTGTACCGCTCGGAGTCCACGCCGCAGTTCTCGAGCACGCGGGGGTGGACCATGCCGGCGCCCAACAGCTCGATCCACCCGTTACCGCACGTCGCGCACCCGGCGCCGTCGCAGACGAAGCACGAGACGGCGACTTGGGCTCCGGGCTCGACGAACGGGAAGTAGTCGGGGTTGAGACGCACGCGTCGACGTTCGCCGAACATCGCCCGCGCGAACGCCTCCAGGGTCCCTTTCATGTCGGCGAACGACAGCCCCTCGTCGACGGCGAGCCCTTCGACCTGATGGAACACGGACAGGTGCGTCGCGTCGACGGCCTCGCGACGGTAGGTCCGGCCGGGAGCGACGACGTACACCGGTGGCGGCTGCGACTCGAGCGTCCGGATCTGGACGGCGGAGGTCTCGGTCCGCAGCAGGAGGCCGTCGACGTCGATGTACAGCGAGTCCTTCATCGTGCGCGCCGGGTGGTCGGGAGGGATGTTCAGCGCCTCGAAGTTGTGCCAGTCGTCCTCGACCTCGGGCCCCTCGGCCACCCGGTAGCCCATCCTGGTGAAGATCTCGACGATGTCGCGCTCGACGATCGTGAGCGGGTGGAGCGACCCAGATCGCGGGCGCCGCCCTGGCAGCGTGACATCGACGGCGTCGGCCCGAAGCAGACGCTCCTCTTCGATGCGCGCGAGCTCGGCGCGTCGCTCCTCAAGCGCGGCCTGCAGGGCGCCCCGGACCTCGTTCGCCACCCGCCCGATCCGCCGCCGGTCGTCCTCGCCGAAGGACCCGAGGGAGCGCTGGACCTCCGTGAACGGCGCCTTCCGCCCGAGGACGGCGACCTTGGCGGCCTCGAGCTCCTCGAGCGTGCCGGCGGCGGCGATGGCCTCGAGGCCGCCGGCGCGCGCGGCCTCGAGGACGCGAAGGGCTTCACCGGGCTCCATCGGTGCCCGGAGTCTAGCAAGCGCCCCTGCTCAGACGGCCGGCACGTCGCCGGTGGGAACCTCGTATCGGAAGCGGAGACCACCGTCGACCTCGACGGTGGCGGTCCCTCCCTGGGCGCGCGCGATCCCGCGGGCGACGAACAGCCCGATCTTGCTGCCGGAGCCAGTCCCCGGCGCCCGGGGCTCGAACAGCGAGGCCGCGCGGTCGGCGGTGAGCTCCGTCCCCGCCCGAAACGCCTCGATCGCGAGCCGCCCGTCCCGCACGTGGCCGCGCAGGCGTACCGGACCCTCGTGGGCCCACCAGACCTCGGCCTCCACGAAGGCCTCGACGACGAGCTGCAGACGGTCCGGGTCGGCGAACGCCTCCACGTCGTCCCCCTCCCACACGACGGGGGGATGCTCCGGGTCCCTGGACGCGCGCTCCTGCACGCGGCCGACGAGCTCTCGGAGGCTCACGAGCTCGGGGAACAGCTCCAGCCCGCCGGCGGTCATCCTGGCGGCGTCGACGAGCTGGCGGATGATGAGGTTCAGCCGGTCGGTGTCGTAGACGATCCCCTGCAGCATGACGGTTCGCTGCTCGTCGCTCATGTCGCTCCACCGCGTGGAGAGCGCGTACGCGAACCCCTTCATGGCGGTCAGCGGGGACCGAAGATCGTGGGCGGCGGCGGCGATCACCGTCGCGAGCGTCGAGGGCGGTCCGTACCACCGCTGTCGCGCCCACTCGAACAGGCAGACGCTCGCCGCGGCCGCGAGGTTGAGCGACTCGGCGCCCCCCTGGATCGGCACCCGCACCGTCGTGTCGGCCATGGCCGCCACCTCGGGCGGCAGGCCCCAAGCCTCGTTCCCGAACAGGAAGGCGGTCGGCTCCGTGAGATCGAGCCGGTAGAGATCGGCCTGGCCGTCCGCGTCCATCGCGAGCACGCGGCAGCCCCGAGCGCGGAGGGCCTCCACGGCCTCCTCCGTCTGCGGGCCCCGGACCACCGGAAGGTGGAACAGGGAGCCGGCCGAGGCGCGCACGGTCTTGGGGTTGTAGACGTCGACGGAGGAGGATGCGAACACGACGGCGTCGGCCCCGGCGGCGTCGGCCGACCGGAGCACGGTTCCGGCGTTGCCGGGGTCCCGGACGGCGTGGAGGAGGACCACGCACGACGGCGACGGATGGAGCCGGTCCAGCTCGACGTCCACGAAGGGCTGAATCGCCAGGACCCCCTGAGGCGTCACCGTCGACGTGAGCCTGGACATGACCTCCTCGCTCACGCGGTGGGTCTCGGCGCCTCGCGCCCGCGCCGCTTCCGCGAGCTCGGGCGCCTCCACGCTGGCGAACAGCGCCACCGGGGGGATGGTCGACCTCAGGGCCTCGGCGCCTCCCTGTGCGCCCTCGATCAGGAAGCGCCGCTCGCGCTCTCGGAACGCGCGCTTCTTCAGCCGGGCGGCCGCCGCCACCTTGGGGTTCCTCACCGAGGTGATCACGCCTCGCCCTCCCGCGACCGCACCGCCCCGACCGCCCACGGGCCGCCGGGAGACGCCGGGAGAGCGCCTCTCGCGGAGCCCGCGACCCACGGGCCCGGCCGGGCCCTAGGAGCCGGCCAGCGCGTCCTTCGCCGCCCGCACGAGCCCCGCGAACGCCGCGGGGTCGTTCACGGCCAGGTCCGCCAAGACCTTGCGGTCGACGCCGACCCCCGCCTTTCCGAGGCCGTGGACGAACTGCGAATACGACAGCCCCTCCTGCCGCGCGCCGGCCCCGATCCGCGTGATCCACAGCCGGCGAAACTGCCCCTTGCGGTCGCGGCGGTCGCGGTAGGCGTACCGGCCGGAGTGCATGACCTGCTCCTTCGCGACCCGGAGCCTACGCGAACGGGATCCGTAGTACCCCTTCGCCTTGGAGAGGATCTCGCGCCGCTTCTTGCGCGCGTGAACCGATCGCTTCACCCGTGCCATGGCCTACCCTCCGAGCAGCCGCCGGATGGTCCGCCGCTCGGACGTGACCTCCGACATGCCCTCGACCCGTCTGCGGCGCCCGCCTGGCTTCTTGGTGAGGAAGTGATTACCAGTGGCTTTGCGATGCAGGATCTTCCCACCTCGCGTGATCCGGAAGCGCTTGGCGGCTCCTCGGTGCGTCTTCGTCTTCGGCATCGTTCGTGTCCTACTCGCTCGTGGGCGCGGGCTGCGGGGCCCGCTGCTCAACCTTCTCGGCGGGATGCCTCTTGGTCGGCGCGATGACCATGACCATGTTCCGGCCGTCCTGCTTGGGCGCCGCATCCACGACCGCGACGTCCTTGAGGTCCTCCACCAGGCGGTCGAGGATCCGCCGTCCGAGCTCCGTGTGCGCCATCTCGCGCCCGCGGAACATGATCGTCACCTTGACCCGCGAACCCGCCCTCAGGAACCGCTCGACGTGGCCCTTCTTGGTGGCGTAGTCGTGCGGATCGATCTTCGGGCGGAACTTGATCTCCTTGACCTCGATCCTAGCCTGCTTCTTGCGGGCCTCCTTCTGCCGGATGTCCCGCTCGTACTTGAACTTCCCGTAGTCCATGATCCGGCAGACGGGAGGGTTGGCCTGCGGCGCCACCTCCACCAGGTCGAGATCGAGCTCCTGGGCTCGCCGGAGCGCGTCCTGAGTGGAAACGATCCCGATCTGCGCCCCGTCCGGCCCCACCAGGCGAACCTGGGGAGCCCTGATCCTGTCGTTGATCCGCGGATCGACCGAGACCCCGCATCACCTCCCGTCAAACGAAAGCACCGACTGGCAGCC
>JAJPHY010000169.1 GCA_021325015.1 Actinomycetota bacterium
CCCCCGCACGCGGACCGAGGCCCGCGCGACGCGCTGCAGGACCAGGCGCACGGCTACCGGGGAACGACGCGGTAGGCGTCGTACACGTTCTCGACCTTCTTCACCGCGCCGAGGATCTGCGACAGGTGCGCGATGTCGGCGAGCTCGAAGGTGAACCGGAGCGTCGTGATGCGATCGCGTCCCACCGAGGAGGTGGCCGAGATGATGTTCACGTGGTGGTCGGACAGGACCGTGGCCACGTCCGAGAGCAGGCGGGTGCGATCGAGCGCCTCCACCTGGATCGAGACGACGAACGAGGTCGGCTTGCCGGTCCGCCACGAGACCTCGATCAGCCGCTCCGGCTCCTTCGCGAGGTTCTTCGCGTTCGGGCAGTCGGTGCGGTGCACCGAGACGCCCTGGCCCCGGGTCACGAACACCATGATCTCGTCGCCGGGGACGGGCGTGCAGCAGCGCGCGAGCCGAACCCACACGTCGACGGAGCCGGGGACCACCACGCCCGAGGTGATGTCCGGCGTGCCGACCTCGACCGGCCGGGCGAGCGGAACGTTCGTCACGTCGGTCTCGGGGGTCCCGGAGACCAGGCGCGTGAGGCGGGCCACCACCGACTGCGGCGAGACGTGCCCCTCCCCCACGGCCACGTACAGCGACTCGAGGTCGGGGAACTTCATCTCCTCGGCGAGCTGCTCGAGCGCCTCCTCGGTCGCCAGGCGCTTGAAGGGCACGTTCTGCTTGCGCATGAGCCGGTGGAGCGCGTCCCGCCCTTCCTCCAGGGCGTCCTCCCGCCGCTCACGAGAGAACCACTGGCGGATCTTGTTCCGCGCCCTCGGCGTGACGACGAACTTCAGCCAGTCCTGCGACGGCCCCTCCCCCTGCGCCTTCGAGGTGAGGATCTCGACGGTGTCGCCCGTCCGGAGCTCGTAGTCGAGCGGCACGAGCTTGCCCGACACCTTCGCCCCGATCGTGCGGTGACCGACCTCGGTGTGGATCGCGTAGGCGAAGTCGACCGGGGTCGCCCCGCTCGGCAGGTTGATCACGTCGCCTTTGGGCGTAAACACGAAGACCTGACCCCCGTAGAGGTCGATCTTCAGCCCCTCCATGAACTCGCGGGGGTCGGCCATGTCCTTCAGCCACTCGAGCATCTGGCCGAGCCACGCGAGGTCGGCGGCCTCCTTGGCCTTCCTGCCCTCGCGGCCCTCCTTGTAGCGCCAGTGGGCCGCGATCCCGAACTCGGCGGTCCGGTGCATCTCGCGGGTTCGGATCTGCACCTCGATCGGCCGGCCCTCCGGACCCACGACCGTGGTGTGGAGCGACTGGTACATGTTGGACTTGGGCACCGCCACGTAGTCCTTGAAGCGGCCGGGGACCGGCTTCCACAGGGAGTGGATGGCGCCGAGCGCCGCGTAGCAGTCCCGGACGGAGTCCACGAGGATTCGCACCCCGGTGAGGTCGTAGATCTCGTTGAACTCCTTGCCGCCCAGCACCATCTTCTCGTAGATCGAGTACAGGTGCTTCGGGCGGCCCTCGACCTCGGCCCGGATGCCCGCGTCGCGAAGACGCGTGCGGGCGGCCTGCAGCACCTGGTCGATGTATTCCTGCCGCTCGCCCCGACGCTTCTCGACGAGGTTCGCGATCTCGCGATAGGGACCGGGGTGGAGCGTCTTGAACGAGAGATCCTCCATCTCCCACTTCATCTGCTGGACGCCGAGGCGGTGGGCGAGCGGCGCGTAGATCTCCAGGGTCTCGGTCGCGATCCGGCGCTGCCGGTCGACCGGGAGGGGAGCCAGCGTTCGCATGTTGTGGAGCCGGTCGGCGAGCTTGATCAGCAGGACCCGGATGTCGCCGGCCATCGCGACGATCATCTTGCGGACGTTCTCGGCCTGCTCCTGCTCGCGGCTGCGGAACGCGATGTGCTCGAGCTTGGTGAGCCCGTCGACCAGCCGGGCGACGTCGGGGCCGAACTCGGCCTCGAGGTGCTCCAGCGTGACCGGCGTGTCCTCGACGGTGTCGTGGAGCAGCGCCGCCTCGAGCGTCGTGGTGTCGAGCCCGAGGTCGGCGAGGATCTGGGCCACCGCGACCGGATGCGTGATGAAGTCGTCGCCCGACAGCCGCTTCTGCCCCTCGTGCGCCGCCGCGGCGAACCGGTACGCGCGCTCGAGCTCCCGCAGGTCGGCTTTGGCGTTGTACCCCTTCACCGTTCGAAGCAGCGCCTCGAAACCGTCGCGGGGTGGTTCGGGCTCGCCCGGGCGCAGCCGGGCGAGGAGCCCGCCTCGGCGCTCGGTCCTGACCTGGTCCCCGCCGTCCACCCGCCGCCTCTCGTCGCGCGTGTCGAGTGGCCAGTGTAGCCCCGGCGCCCGAAGCGGCGAGGCTCAGTAGCCGATCAGGGTGAACAGGTCGTAGCCCTCGAGCCGGCTCCGCCCGTCCAGGAAGCCGAGCTCGATCAGGCAGGCGATCCCGACGACCTTGCCGCCGATGCGCTCGACCAGGTCGGCGGTCGCCTTCGCGGTCCCGCCGGTCGCGAGCACGTCGTCGACGATCAGGACCCGCTCGCCCGGCCGGACGGCGTCCTTGTGGATCTCGAGCGTGGCCGTCCCGTACTCGAGCTCGTACTCGGCCGACTCGGTCGCCCAGGGCAGCTTGTCCTTCTTGCGGACCGGCACGAACCCGGCGCCGAAGTGGTAGGCGACCGGCGAGGCGATGATGAAGCCCCGAGCCTCGATCCCCACCACCTTGTCGACGTTGCCCCGCCCGAAGTGCACCACGATCAGGTCGATCACCGAGGAGAACGCCATCTCGTCGGCGAGGAGCGGCGTGATGTCCTTGAAGACGATCCCCGGCTGCGGGAAATCGGGGACGTCGCGCACGAGCGCCTTGATCCGGTCCAGGTCCATCGCTACCTCCGCTTCTTCTTGCCGGAGGGCCGTTTCTTGCTCTTCGACCGGGATCGCCCCGACGAGCCGCCCCTCGACGTCGCTCGGGACGCGGTCGCGCGCGTGGCCGCCGCCGCGCCGACGGCGCTCGGCACGACCTCGGGCTCGCCGCCGTTCTCGTCGCCGACCTCGAGCGCGCGTTGCCTCGGCACGGCGCGGAGCGGCCGGCCGGTGGCCTCGCGCGCCGCGGCTCGCGCGCGGATCTGCGCGTACCTCGGCTCGCGCTCCTTCAGGAGGGTGAGGATCGGCGAGACGACGAAGATCGACGAGTACGCGCCGCTGATCGTGCCGACCAGCATCGCGAACGCGAAGTCCTTCAGCGTGTCGCCCCCGAACAGCAGCAGCGACAGGATCGGCAGCACGACGACGAGCGAGGTGTTCACCGAGCGCATGAGCACCTGGTTCATCGAGGTGTTGACGACGCCCGCGTAGGAGTCCCTCGCCAGCATCGCCGGGGACTCGGTGTTCTCCTTGATCTTGTCGTAGATCACGACGGTGTCGTAGAGCGAGAACCCGAGGATCGTCAGGATCGCGATGACCGGCGCCGGCGTGACCTCGCGGCCGACGAGCGCGTACACGCCGGCCGTGATCACGACGTCGTGGATCATCGCGACGATCGCGCCGATCGCCATCTTCCATTCGAAGCGGAACGTGATGTACAGCGTGATCGCGAGCAGCACGATGATCAGGCCCTGGATCGCCTTGCGCGAGATCTCGCCGCCCCAGGTCGGCCCCACGACCTTCACGCTCACCCCGGAGGCGCTCACGCCGCCGGCCCGCGCGAGCGCGTCGATCAGCTTCGTTCGCTCCGACGCCGTGAGCACCGTGAGCGACTTCGTCCGGATCGAGATCTGGTTGCCGCCCACGAGCTGGACCTCGGAATCGCCGAGGTCGTAGGGCGGGGCCGCCAGGATCGAGCGGACCTCGTCGACGCTCGCGCCCTTCCGGTCCTCGAACACGATCTGCGAGCCGCCCTTGAAGTCGATCGACAGGTTGAGCCCGCGCACGGCGAGCCCGAGGATCGACAGCGCGATCACGGTGCCCGAGAGCAGGAACCACCAGCTCCGGTGCTGGATGATCCGGAAGCGCGGGACGCGGTGGCCGCGGAAGGTCGCGAGGGCCTCGCGGACGTTCACTTCGCGCCCCCCGCCACCGGGACGGGCTCACCCGGCAGGGGCTCGCCGGCCACGCCGCTCGTCAGGCCGAACCCGTGCAGGTTCACCAGCCGCTCGTTCCGCGCGATCAGGAACACGAGCGGCCGCTTGAAGAAGTAGACGACGAACAGATCCAGAGCCGTGGCCACCCCGAGCGTGAGCGCGAACCCGCGGACCGAGCTGATCGCCGTCACGTACAGGATGATCGCCGCCAGCGCCGTGACGATGTCGGCCGCCACGATCGTCTTGTACGCGCGCTTGAACGCGGGCTGGACGGCCGAGCGGGGCGTCTTGCCGTGGCGGACCTCGTCCTTCAGCCGCTCGAAGAACACGATGTAGGAGTCCGCCGTCACGCCCAGCGAGATCACGAGGCCCGCCACACCGGCCAGCGTGAGGGCGTACCCGAAGCTCTTGCCGGCGAGCGAGACCAGCGCGAAGGCGAGGGTCGCCCAGATGCTCATCCCCAGGAACGCGACCAGGCCCAGCAGCCGGTAGTAGAAGATCAGGTAGAGCGTGAGCGCCGCCAGCCCGACCAGTCCGGCGACCACGCCCTGGTGAAGCGAGGCCTTGCCGAGCGTCGGGCTCACCGTGAGCACCTGCTGGGTCTTCAGGTTGACCGGCAGGGCGCCGGCGTTCAGCTGGGTGGCGAGGTCCTTGGCTCGGGCCTCGGTGAAGCTCCCCTGGATCACGCCGCTGCCGTTCGTGATCGCGCTCTGGACCCGGGGCGCCGAGATCACGGTGTCGTCGACGACGATCGCGAGCTGGTTCAGCGGCGGGGTCTGGTTCACCAGCTCGCTCGTCGCGTTGGCGAACGCCTTCGTGCCCGCGGAGGTCGTCGTGAAGTCGATCTGCCACCCCGTGCCGACGCTGGTCTGGGAGCCGGCGTTGTAGACGGCGGTCGCCTTCTTGATCATGTCGCCGGTCACGCGAACCGGCCCGAGCTTGTACTTGGTGGTGCCGTCCGACCCCAGGAACACCACGGTCTTGTCCTTCAGGGCCTCGAACGAGCAGGCGGGGGTCTGGCGCTCGTCCGGCGTGGTGCACTGGGCGACCGTCGTCTTGTAGTCGGGGCTGCTCGGAGTGAGGATCTCGAGCACCTGTCGCTGCTCGAGCCGGGCCGTCGTCCCGATCACCTGGATCAGGCGCTGCTGGCCGGTTGCCTGCAGCTTGGCCTCCGCCTGATCCCGCGTGAGGAAGCACCCGAGGTTCTTGCCGGCCGAGCTGATCACGCAGTACTGCGTGATCCGGTGCTCCACCGCGACGGAGTCGAGCGTCGAGCGGACGTCGGCCTCCGCCTTCGAGCAGATGCCCTGGCCGGCGGCGTTCTTGAGCGTGGCCCCTGCCGAGTCCTCGAGGCAGAACTCCTGCTGCGTGACCTGCGTCCCGACGGCCTTCAGGGCCGCGTCCGCCTCCTTCTTCGTCTTGTAGCAGGGCGGCGCGGACAGGCCGGTGCCGTTCAGGCAGAACCGGCCCTGCGAGGGCGGCGTTGGCCCGGGCGAGGCCCCCGGAGCCGGCGAAGGGGCTGGGCCCACCGTGATCGCCTTGATCGCCGACGTCGCCTGGTCCATCGTCGGGAAGCACAGGTTGGCCTTGGCCCCCAGGCCCGTGAGACAGACCTGCTGGACGACCGGCTTGACCGCGAGCTTCGACAGGGCGGACTGCGCCGTCGTCTGGTCCGGGTAGCAGCCGAACCCGTCGCCCGCGGGATCGAGCAGGCAGTACTGGTCCTTCGCGCGCGGCTCGATCTTGCCGTTCGCGAGCCCCGGGATCTGAACCTCGATGGTGTTGCCGGACACGAACAGCAGCGGCTCGCCCACGCCGAACGCGTCGACCCGGTTGCGGATGTTCTCGAGCGCGCGATCCATGACCTCCTTGGGCGTCCCGGGGGGCGCCTGCAGGATCACGGAGACGCCGCCCTCCAGGTCCAGCCCGAGCACGGGCTTGGTTCCGGTCGCGAACGCGACGAGGGATCCCACGACGAGGGCGGCAACGAAGGCGATGGACAGCCACAGGTTTCGGGTGCTCTTCATGCGAGCTCGGCCCCGTTGATCGTGAGCTTGAACCGGCAGTCGAGCACCTCGGCCGCCTTCCGGCACATCTGCATGCGGCCGAGGAAGATCTCGAAGTACTCCATGACCTGGCTGATCTCGGTATCGATCGTCAGCTCGAGCGTGACGGTCTTGGCCGCCGAGTCTACCCGCAGGAACGACTGTTCGGCGGCGAAGTTCACCCGGTCGTGAATGTCGAACTGGATCTGACCGGACTTGCGGACCCTGCTGCGGTGTACGTCGGACTTGTCGGCCAGGATGACCGCCGCCGAGACCGGCGAGACCGCGTACCCGTTCTCCTCTTCGTGGTTCGCGATGGCCGACACGATCGTCGCGAGGTCCTGAGACGGCACCTGGTCGCGGAGCGCGTGATAGACGAGCACGCCGCCGGTCTGCCCGTGGGCCTCTCGGGTGAGCATGTTCCCGACGTCGTGGAGATAGCCGGCGACGCTGGCGAGGTTGGCGGTGTGCTCGTCGAAGCCGGCGCGCGTGAGCACGTTGTACGCGATCCGCGCCGTGAGGTTCGCGTGACGGAACCCGTGCTCGGTGTAGCCGAGCCCCTCCATCACGCGGTCGGCGGCCGAGATGAAGCTGGAGAGCTCCGCGTTGCCCTGGACCCGCTCGAGGGTGACCTCGTCGGTTGGGGCGGACGCGGAGGCGTCCTTCGCCTTCGACGGCGCCGGCTGGGCAGACGCCTTCGAGGCCGGCTCCGCGGTACCCTTCACGGCCGGCTGTCGGCCTCCTCGCCGGACTCCTCGTCGCCGGCGTCGCCCGACTCCTCGGTGAACCGCTGGGCGATGGCCCGCCGGAGCATCCGGACGTCGGTTCCCGGGGCGATCTCGACCATCACGGTGTCGGACTCCTCGTCGATCTCGGTGACGGTCCCGAAGATGCCGCCCGCGGTCATCACCTCGTCCCCCACCTGCAGGGCGCTGAGCAGCGACTGCTGCTGGCGGGCGCGGTTGCGCTGGGGCCGGATCAGCAGGAAGTAGAACACGCCCCCCATGAGCACCAGGGGGATGAGGAGACTGAGCAGCGAGCCGTTCGTGTTGGTGCTCGAGCTGCTCACGGCGAGGAGCTGAACCATGGCGATGCCTTTCCTGAACGGGACGAACCCGGAGCATACAGGCTACCGCGCCGCCGGAAGGATCGCCGGATCAGGCGAGGGGCAGGGCCCCTTCGGGCCTCAGACCGAGGTGCCGGTAGGCCCGCTCGGTGGCCACCCGTCCCCTCGGCGTCCGCTTGAGGAACCCGAGCTGGAGCAGGTACGGCTCGTACACGTCCTCGACCGTGTCGGTCTCCTCACCGACCGCGGCCGCCAGGGTCGACAGCCCGACGGGACCGCCGGAGAACTTCTCCACCACGGCGTGCAGGATCGCGAGGTCGAGCTTGTCCAGGCCCTGCTCGTCCACCTCGAACACCTCGAGCCCCCGCCGCGCCACCTCGCCGGTCACGGCCCCGTCGTGCCGGACCTCCGCGAAGTCCCGAACCCGGCGCAGCAGCCGGTTCGCGACCCGCGGGGTGCCGCGGGAGCGGCGGGCGATCTCCCCGGCTCCCTCTCTGTCCACGTCCACACCGAGGATGCCGGCCGAGCGCCGCACGATCCTCGCCAGGTCCTCGACCGAGTAGTAGTCCAGGCGTGGCGAGAACCCGAACCGCTCGCGGAGCGGAAGCGTGATCCGGCCCGGCCGCGTCGTGGCGCCGACCAGCGTGAACCGCGGCAGGTCGAGCCGGAGGCTGCGGGCGCTCGGGCCCTTGCCCAGCACCACGTCGAGCTTGAAGTCCTCGAGCGCCGGGTACAGGACCTCCTCCACCGCGCGGGGCATCCGGTGGATCTCGTCCACGAACAGGACGTCGCCCTCCTCGAGGTTGGTGAGGATGGCCGCGAGGTCGCCGGGCCGGTCGAGCGCCGGGCCCGAGGTGGGCTGGAACCCGACGCCGAGCTCGTGCGCCACGATCCCCGCCAGCGTGGTCTTGCCCAGGCCTGGCGGGCCCGAGAACAGCAGGTGGTCGACGGTCTCGCCCCGGGCGCGGGCGCCCTCGATCAGCAGCCCGAGCTGCTCCTTGATCCGCTCCTGGCCTACGAACTCGCCAAGGGTCCGCGGCCGGAGGGCCGCGTCGAGCTCGAGCTCCTCCGGCGAGACCCCGGGCTCAACGATGCGCTCGTCGGTCACGCGCCCTACCCTACCCCCGGCCGAGGTGCCGGAGAGCGAGGCGGAGGAGGTCCTCCACGGGGCGATCTCCGTCGGCGGGGAGCGCCGCGAGCGCCTCGCTCGCCTCCTGGGGCGACAGACCGAGGGCGAGCAGCGCCTCCCGGACGTCGGCCAGCGGCCCCTCGAACGCGACCCCCTCGCCGCCGAGCTTGTCCTTGAGGTCCAGCACGACGCGCTGAGCGACCTTCTTGCCCACGCCGGGCACAAGCGTGAGAGCGGCGACGTCGCCCGAGGCGACCGCTCGGCGGAGGGCCTCGGGGGTCAGCACCGACAGGAACGACAGCGCGACCTTGGGCCCCACGCCGGTCACGGTCACGAGGAGATCGAAGAGCTCGCGCTCGGCCGGCGAGCCGAACCCGTACAGGACGATCGCGTCGTCGCGCACCTGCAGCCGCGTGAACAGCCGGGCCCTCCCTCCGACCGGCGGCAGCCTGCCGGCGGTCGAGGTCGGCACCAGGACCTCGTAGCCGACCCCCGCGACCGAGATCACGACGCGGGTCCCGGACCGGTCGGCGACCTCGCCCTCGAGAAAGGAGATCACCGCGCGAGCCTCGACACCCGGCGCATGCGGGACTGCTGCAGGTGGCAGAGGGCGACGGCCGCCGCGTCGGCGGCGTCGGGCTGAGCCGGCACGCCCCGCAGGCCGTGAAGCCTCGACAGAGCCGAGCGAACCTGCGCCTTGTCGGCGCCCCCGATCCCGGTGACCGCCATCTTGACCTCGAGCGGGCCGTACTCCTCCACGGGCAGACCGGCCTCGGAGGCCGCGAGCAGGATCACCCCCGTCGCCCGGGCCACGGGGAGCGCGCTCACCTGGTTGCGGTTCCACGCGACTCGCTCCACGGCCACCGAGCCCGGTCGGTGCTCGGCGATCGCCCCCGCCACGGCGCCGTGGATCGCGCGGAGCCTCGAGGCCTCCTCGGCTCGCGCCGGGGTGCGCACCGTCCCCGCCCACACGAGCCGGGCACCGCTCGGCCCGCGCTCCAGGACGGCCAGGCCGACCGTCGCGACCCCGGGGTCGACCCCAAGCACGCGGGAGGGCTCGAACATGTGTTCAGTCTAGGGGTCGAAGCAGGCGCGGGCAACCACGCGGAGGGGGGCGGGCCCGGGCCCGCCCCCCTCGTACGCGACGCGCAGGCTCACGGGCTCGGGATCGTCCAGAGCCCGCGTCCGTGGGTGGCCGCGAGCACGTAGCTCCCGTCCGGACCCAACGACAGGTCGTTCACCGCCGCGTTCGGCAGCCCCGTGCCGAAGACCGACCAGTCGGTCGGGTTCGAGGCGTCCGCAACGAACACCCCGACGTCCGCGGCGAGCACCAGGTGCCCGTCGACCAGAACCAGGTCGTCGGTCGGGACGTCCGGCAGGTTGCCGCTGATGTCCGTCCACGTGACTCCCCCGTCGGTCGACTCGAAGACGTGGCCGACGCCGCCGCCCGGGATCCACTTGCGAGAGAAGCCGCCGTAGGTGACGTAGACGTGCGCCGGATCGCTCGGGTCGACCGTCACCGACGTGATGTACCGCTGCGGCAGCGGGTCCCCACCGTTGCCGCCGGGGCCCGCGACCGTGTGCCAGGTGCCGCCGTAGTTGGTGTCGATCCCCGAGGTGAACACCCCGGGGTTGCACCCGCCGCCGCACCAGGCCGCGTAGATCGTGTCCCCGTTCACCCCGAGCGCGGTCGTCGTGTTCCCGTCGCCGGTGTCGTGGACGATCTGCCAGTCGCAGGCGGTGTCGCTGCAGGTGGTCTCCCAGCCCCGGTGGGTCTCCCATACGTACTGTCCGCCGGCCACCCAGTGGTCGTTCGGCGCCTGCGGGTCGGCGACGAACGGCGCGATGAACCGCGGGTTCGGGTCGCACGGGTCCGGCGTGTACGTGAACGCGTAGCACGACGGAGAGATCTCGCGAAACGCCGGTGCCGAACCGTCGGACTCACCACCGTTGGTGGTCAGCGCCATGTCCAGGAGCACGTACTCGACGACCGCCCGGTCGCCGTTGGCCGGATCGACGTAGACGTCGCCCCCGTCCCCGCCGAACGGCGAAACCATCTGGGACGAGCCCGGCACGATCAGCGACACGCCGTTGTCCTGCAGGCCGCCCCAGACCATGTCCCCGCTCACCGGACGCCCGACCGCCCGTCCGGCGCCGGCGAAGTAGTACTGGAGCGTGTGCAGCCCGTTGTTCAGGTTCGTCCAGCCGCCTCGCGCGTGGTCGGACAGGCTCCGCCGGTACACGCCCCCGTCGTTCCCCACGTACACGACCCCCTTGCCGAAGGCCACGGCGTGCTGGTCGGGGTGGGTGGTGTTCGGGCAGGCCTCCGGCCCGCCCTGGTAGCACTTGATCGTGAAGTTCCAGTACGGCCCGATCGTGTGCCAGCTCGCCCCGCCGTCGGTCGTCTCGTAGACCTCCTCGAGACCGACGTACACGTGGTCGGGGTCGTGCGGGTCGACCCCGATCGCCTGGTTGTACCAGGCCTGCACGCCCGGCGCGTACGAGGTGCCCGCCGACTTCAGCGCGGACCCGGAGTTCGCGAGCGTGTGCCAGTTCGCAATCCGCCTCCAGGGACCCGACACCCGCCCCGAGTCCGAGACGAAGATCCCGTACAGCGCGGACGGCCTGCTGAGCGCGTACTGCCACGACTCCACGAGCGCGTACAGCTTGGACCCGTCCGCCGAGTACGCGAAGCTCGCCCGCCCGATCTTGTTCGAGCGGAGCTTCCCCGTGGTGTGGACGCGCGTCCACGTGCCCGGGTCCCCGGATCGGTGGGAGACGTAGAAGCCGTTGTAGTCGGTCGGCCCGGTCCTCCAGCCGAGCGAGGCGATCACGACCCGCCCCCGAGTTCCCGGCTGGACCGCCACGTCGTTGGTGAAGGTGAACCCGTAGGGCCCGGGCGTCCCGGGTCGCAAGACCCGCTGCCAGGACGCCGACAGCGGCGCCGTCGTCGAGCGCCGGTAGACGCCCTTCGACGTCGCGGCGTAGATGCGCCCCCGGCCGTCGAGCACGATCGCGCTGATCATGGTGCCGTCGAGCTGGTCGCCCCCGACCCGGGTCCAGGTCGCGCCTGCGTCGCTGGACTCGAACACGCCCGCACCCAAGTACTCGTCGGCGGACGTGGCCGCCTCCCCCGTCCCGTACCAGACGTCGTGGGTCACGGGGTCGACTGCCAGGGCCCCGCTCGACAGGCTCGGAAGGCCGTCGCTCACGGGCACCCAGTGCCGCCCGCCGTCGGTGGACCTCCACACGCCGCCGTCGGCCGCGCCCGCGTAGACCGTGCTCCCGTCGACCGCGAGGGCCTGGATCCGTCCGGCCACGAGCCCCGAGCCGCCTCCCGAGTTGGAGAAGATCGGGTCGCGGTAGCCGCGAGCGTCCGAGTTGTACGGCTGGTTCGTGAGCTCGCTCCACGCGCCGCCGCTCGTCTCGAGGCCAGCCGCCTGGAGCCGAGCCTGGAGCATCGCGCGCGCGGACACGCTCCGCGCGGGAAGCGTGCGGATGCCGGCATACTGCCGCGCCAGAGCGAGGACCTCGTCGTGAGCCTCGTCGCCCTGTTGGTCCGCCTCGCCGGCCGAGATCAGCTCGCGCTCGGCCGATCGCCCGGTGACCGTCCGGGCCCTCGGCGAGATCGACGAAGCCTCTCCCGCGGCGGCCGTCACCAGCACCAACCCGAGCAGGCAGATGCCGATGAGGAGCCTCCACGCCGCCCCTCGGGTGGACCGTGCCATTCGCCCCTCCTTCGTCCGACCGTTCGCCCGGACTGTAGGGCTCGTGGCGCCGCCGAGCAACACGGCGGCGGGGCCGCTGGGATCAGCCGAGCTCGGCCATCACGGACTCGGGGATGTCGAAGTTCGCGTAGACGTTCTGGACGTCGTCGAGATCCTCGAGCGCCTCGACGAGCGCGAGCACCTGGCGCGCCTGACCGCCCTCGACCGGCACGGTCGTCTGAGGCACCATCGTGAGCTCGGCGGAGAGCATCGGGATCCCCGCCTCCGCGATGCGGTCCCGCACCGCCGCGAAGGCGGCGGGCTCGGTCGTGATCTCCCACGTGCTCTCGGCGTCCCTGAGATCGTCGGCGCCGGCCTCGAGCGCCAGCTCGAGCAGCCGCTCCTCGTCCGGCGCCGCCTCCTTCTCGATCTGGATGAGCCCCTTGCGCGCGAACATCCACGCTACGCTCCCGCTCTCGCCCAGGCTGCCGCCGTTGCGGGTGAACGCGTGGCGGACCTCCTGCGCGGTGCGGTTGCGGTTGTCGGTCAGGCACTGGACGAACAGCGCCACCCCGCCCGGCCCGTACCCCTCGTAGGCGACCTCCTCGTACTTGGCGCCGCCCTCGAGCTCACCCGTTCCGCGCTTGATCGCGCGCTCGATGTTCTCAACCGGAACCGAGAAGCTCCGGGCCTTCTCGACCGCGGAGGCGAGCGTCATGTTGGCCTTGGGGTCGCCGCTCCCGCCCTCGCGGGCCGCCACCTCCACGGCCCGAAGCAGCTTGGCGAACTGGTTGCTGCGCTTGGCGTCGAGGGCGCCCTTCTTTCGCTTGATCGTCGCCCACTTGGAATGCCCGGACACCGGTCACCCCTTCCCGAGGACGTACTCGTGCAGCCGCGTCTCCCCGACCAGCTCGGGGTGGAACGCCGCCGCCACGAGGTTGCCCTGCTCGAGGACGACCGGATGTCCCTCGTGCGTCGCCAGGACGCGCACGCCCGGTCCGACCTGCTCCACGATCGGCGCGCGGATGAACACGGCCCGGACCGGGTGGTCGATGCCCTCGACCTCGACGTCGGCCTCGAACGAGTCGACCTGCCGCCCGTACGCGTTGCGGCGGACGGTGGCGTCCAAAACGCCGAAGAGCGGCTCCCCGCCCTCGACCCGCGCGGCCAACACGATCATCCCCGCGCAGGTGCCCAGGATCGGCATGCCCGCGCGGGCCCGCTCCACAACCGGCCCGACGAGATTCGCGCTCCGCGCCAGCTTGCCGATCGTCGTCGACTCGCCGCCCGGGATCACGAGCACGTCGACCCGGTCGAGGTCCTCCGGCGTGCGGACCTCGACGGGCGACGCGCCCAGCTCCGCGAGCACCGCGGCGTGCTCGCGGACGTCACCCTGGAGCGCCAGGACCCCGGCCTTCATGCGCCTCCGCTACCAGCCGCGGGTCTGGAGGAGCTGCTCCTCGCCGAGCTCCTTGATGTCGATCCCGCGCATGGGCTCGCCCAGACCGTGCGAGACCTTGGCCAGCACGTCCGGGTCGTTGTAGTGCGTGGTGGCCTCGACGATCGCGCGCGCCCTGGTCGCGGGGTCGGCCGACTTGAAGATCCCCGAGCCGACGAACACGCCGTCGACGCCGAGCTGCATCATGAGGGCCGCGTCGGCCGGCGTCGCGATGCCGCCCGCCGCGAAGTTCACGACCGGCAGCCGTCCGTGCTCGGCGACCATGCGCACCAGCTCGACCGGCGCCCCGAGCTCCTTGGCCGCCGAGACGTACTGCTCGGGCCGCAGGCTCTGCACCCAGCCGATCTCGCGCAGCATCGTCCGCTGGTGCCGGACGGCCTCCACCACGTTGCCGGTTCCCGCCTCGCCCTTGGTCCGGATCATCGCCGCGCCCTCCGCGATCCGACGCAGCGCCTCCCCCAGGTTGCGAGCCCCGCACACGAACGGCACGGTGAACGCCCACTTATCGATGTGGTGCTCCTCGTCGGCGGGCGTGAGGACCTCGGACTCGTCCACGTAGTCGACCCCGAGCGCCTGGAGGATCTGCGCCTCCACGAAGTGGCCGATCCTTGCCTTGGCCATCACCGGGATCGAGACGGCCTGCATGATCTCCTCGATCTTGGTGGCGTCGGCCATGCGAGCGACGCCTCCCTCCTTGCGGATGTCCGCGGGGACCCGCTCGAGCGCCATCACCGCGCACGCCCCCGCGTCCTCGGCGATCTTGGCCTGCTCGGCGTTGGTGACGTCCATGATGACGCCGCCCTTCAGCATCTCGGCCAGGCCGGACTTCAC
>JAJPHY010000091.1 GCA_021325015.1 Actinomycetota bacterium
ACGTGCAATGATCGAGCTGGACTCCGTCTTCTACAAGGAGATGGTCGAGCACGGTCTCCGGGAGTTCCCGAACGAGTGCTGCGGCCTGATCGCCGGCAAGGACGGCGTGCCGGTGAAGCTGTTCGCCATGCGGAACCTCGACGCGAGCCCCGTCTCGTACCGCCTGGACCCAAAGGAGCAGCTTCGGGTCTTCGACGAGATGGACGAGGAGGGGCAGGAGCTGTTCGGGATCTACCACTCGCACACGCACTCCGAGGCCTACCCGTCGGAGACCGACCGGCGCCTGGCCTTCTACCCCGACGCCCACTATCTGGTGCTGTCCCTGTCCGACCGCGAGCGCCCCGTGCTCCGCGCCTTCCGAATCGTGGAGGGCGAGGTCACGGAGGAGGAGCTGAGCATCTCATGACCCGCGCGTTCACCGAGGAGGAGGTTCGTCGTTACGCCCGTCACATCATCCTGCCGGGGATCGGCGGCGAGGGGCAGGCCAAGCTGCTCGAGTCCAAGGTGCTCGTGATCGGGGCGGGCGGGCTCGGCTCGCCGGTCTCGATGTACCTGGCCGCGGCCGGCGTGGGGACCCTCGGGATCCTGGACTTCGACAGGGTCGACGAGTCCAACCTCCAGCGGCAGATCCTGCACTCTACGGCGGACGTGGGGCGTCCGAAGGTGGAGAGCGCGGTCGACCGACTGCGAGCGATCAACCCGACGATCGAGGTCGTGCCCTACGACACCGTCCTGTCCTCGGCGAACGCGTTCGAGGTGCTCGAGCCCTGGGACATCGTGATCGACGGGACCGACAACTTCCCCGTCCGGTACCTCGTGAACGATGCCACGCAGATGCTGGGCAAGCCACTCGTCTACGGCTCGATCTACCAGTTCGACGGACAGGCCACGGTGTTCATGCCGGGGCAGGAGGCGCCCTGCTACCGCTGCCTGTTCCCCTCGCCGCCGCCGCCCGGGACCGTGCCGAGCTGCGCCGAGGGCGGCGTGTTCGGCGTGCTGCCGGGCATCGTGGGGTGCATCCAGGCGACCGAGGCGATCAAGCTCATCACCGGGCTCGGCGAGCCGCTGATCGGCAAGCTGCTGATCTTCGACGCCCTCGCGATGGAGTTCCAGACCGTGCGCGTGCGCTGGGACGCCGACTGCCCGATCTGCGGCAAGGAGCCGACGATCACGGAGCTGATCGACTACGAGGCGTTCTGCGGGCTCGCTCCCGGGCAGGTCCCGCCCGAGGCCGAGCACGGCGTCTCGACCAACCGCCCGACCGACCGAGAGGAGACCTGAGGATCACGATGTCCGTTCGTGTGAAGCTCCCGACGATCCTTCGCAAGCACTCCGGCGGCCAGGCCCTCGTCGACGCCGAGGGCAGCACCCTGCGCGAGCTGCTCACCGACCTCGAGGGGCGGTACCCCGGGATCACCAAGAACATCGTGTCGGAGGACGGCGGCCTGCACCGGTTCATCAACGTGTACGTGAACGACGAGGACGTGCGCTACCTCGGCTCGCTCGAGACGGCGGTGAGGGAAGGCGACACGGTCTCGATCCTGCCGGCCGTGGCCGGCGGCTGAGCCGGAGCGCCCGGCCGCCGCCGTGGGGCCGGCACGCCGGACCGCCGCCGCCGCCCTGGGATACTGGTCCGAATGCGATATCGAGACATCCTGGACGCGATCGGCGATACGCCGCTGGTCGGCATGCCGCGCATGTCGCCCAAGCCAGGCGTCCGCCTGTGGGCCAAGCTCGAGGGGCAGAACCCCTCGGGGTCGGTCAAGGACCGGATCGCCAAGCGGATGATCGAGGCGGCGGAGGACTCGGGAGCGCTCACGCCCGATCGGATCATCCTGGAGCCGACCTCCGGCAACACCGGCATCTCGCTTGCCATGGTGGCCCGCCGCAAGGGCTACCGGCTGACGGTCGTGATCCCCGACAACGCGAGCTCGGAGCGGATCAGCCTGCTCGAGCTGTTCGGGGCCGAGATCGTCTACTCGCCGGGAGAGAAGGGCACCAACGGGTCGATCGAGGTGGCGCGCGCCCTGGCCCGCGACGACCGCTACTACATGCCGTTCCAGTACGGGAACCCGGCGAACCCGCTGGCCCACTACGAGGGCACGGGGGCCGAGATCGTCCGCGATCTCCCGGAGGTCACCCACTTCGTGGCCGGACTCGGCACCGGAGGCACGCTCACCGGCGTCGGCCGGCGGCTGCACGAGCACAACCCGGACGTCAAGGTGGTGGCGGCCGAGCCCGAGCTCGGCGAGCTGGTGTACGGACTGCGGTCGCTCGACGAGGGGTTCATCCCGCCGATCTTCGACGAGTCGGTGCTCGACCGGAGGTTCCTGGTGAGCTCCTCAGACTCGCTCCGGGCGACCAGGGAGCTCACGGAGAAGGAGGGGATCTTCGCCGGGATCTCCTCGGGCGCCGTGGTCCACGCCGCTCGCCGGATCGCGCAGGAGCTCGACAAGGGCGACATCGTCTGCCTGCTCGCCGACGGCGGATGGAAGTACCTGTCGACGGAGGCCTGGGCGCCGGAGATCGAGCGCGCCGAGAAGGGCGTCTCGGAGACGCTGTGGTGGTAGCCGCGGCGCTCCGGCCACGCCATGCCCGAGGCGCGGGCTCGAGGCGGTGACGCGTGCCGGACGACCGTCCGATCGGCATGTTCGACTCCGGGGTTGGGGGCCTCACGGTCGCGCGGGCGGTCATCGACCTCCTGCCGAACGAGCGGATCCTCTACGTCGGGGACAACGGGCGGTTCCCCTACGGTCCGCGACCGCTCGAGGAGATCCGCGCCTTCGCGCTCGAGATCGCCGCGTTCTTGGTCTCGCGCGAGGTCAAGATGCTCGTCGTGGCCTGCAACTCGATCGAGGTGGCGGCGATCGAGGACGTGGCGCGCGCCCACGGGGTGCCGGTCGTGGGGGTGATCGACCCCGGGGCGCGGGCGGCGGTGCGGGCCACGCGCAACCACCAGATCGGGCTCATCGGCACGCAGGCCACGGTGGACAGCGGCGCGTACGATCGAGCCGTGGCGCGACTGGGTGCCGACGTGCGTCTGGTCTCCCGGGCGTGCCCGGCGTTCGTCGACTTCGTCGAGCGGGGCGACACCTCGAGCGAGGAGCTGCGGACGATCGCGACCGGGTATCTTGAGCCGCTACGAACGGAGGGGGTCGACACGTTGATCCTTGGGTGCACGCACTATCCCATGCTCTCCGGTCTCATCCAGGTCGTCATGGGCGACGACGTGGTCCTGGTCTCCTCCGCGGAGGAGACCGCCAAGGACGTGTACTCGGCCCTCGTGTCGGCCGACCTGCTCCGGACGAACCCGTCCGAGCCGCGGCACGAGTTCCTCACCACCGGCGACCCGGAGCAGTTCCGCGCGGTCGCCCACCACTTCCTGGGCCCGAAGGTCGGCGGGATCCGAGCCGTCGACGTGGGTTCGGTCCGGGGCGTGGAGACGGCGCGGCTCGCGAGGGGGTCGACGTGGATCTGACCGTCCTCGGGGCGAGCGGGACCTGGCCGAACGCGGACTCGGCGACCAGCGGGTACCTGCTCCGGCACGATGGGTTCAACCTCTGGGTCGACGCCGGCACCGGAACGCTCGCCAACCTGCAGCGGCACATCCGGCTGCCCGACATCCACGGGATCGTGATCAGCCACGCGCACCCCGACCACTACGTCGACCTCTACCCGTGCTTCTACGCGTGGCACTACGGCGAGCTCGGACGGCCGGGACTGCCGGTGGTGGTGCCCACCGGGTTCACGGACCTCCTGGCGGGCGCCGTCTCCGAGGACAGTCAAATCGGGATGCGCTCGGCGTTCGCCTTCCGCGAGGTCGCGCCGGGGGAGAGCTTCGAGATCGGGCCGTTTCGCGTGGACACCCGGCCGATGGCGCACCTCGAGCTGCCGGCCCTGGGGTTTCGAATCCGGGCCGACGGCGCGGTCCTCGCCTACACCGGCGACACGGGTCCGACCGAGGCGGTCGCGGAGATCGCGCGCGAGGCCGATCTGCTCCTGTCGGAGGCCACCTGGCAGGACCGGAACGACCTGCTGCCCTTCCACCTGTCCTCGCGGCAGGCGGCCGTGCACGCGCGGAACGCTGGGGCGCGAGCCCTGCTGCTCACCCACATCTGGCCGACGCTCGACCGGTCGGTCTCCGTGGCGCAGGCGGCCGAGGAGTTCACCGGCCCGGTCGACGCCGCGGTGGAGGGGATGCGGGTCGAGGTGGGCGCGTGAGTTCTCTAAGTCAACCTCTACGCAGCGAGCCTCCTCTCTCCGCCGTGCAGCGCGGGGTCGTAGGGGGTTCCGGTGTGCCAACACGCCCACATGACCCGGACCC
>JAJPHY010000149.1 GCA_021325015.1 Actinomycetota bacterium
CCTGTCGCTCGTAGAACTCGATCGACCATCGGCCGAACGCGACGGTCGCCGGCGTGCCGCCCTGCGCGCGCACGATGCCGGCCGCGCGGCTCGACGCCCCCTGTCCGACGAGCTCGCGCTCGAGCACCACGACCCGCCGGGCGCCGCTCCGGCGGGCGAACACCGAGGCCCATCCGCCGATGGTCCCGGCGCCGACGACGACGAGGTCCGCGGTCTCGCGTGCCATGTGGCGCCGGAGTCTAGCCGGGGATCGACCGCGCCGCGAGCGCCCCCGGCCGGGTCAGGCGGGCTCGATCCGGACGAGCACGGAGCTGTCGACCTCGAAGGCCCCCGGCGCGCCGAAGCGAGGTCGGGACTCGAAGCGAAGGGTCCACCCCGCGCCGCTCACGCCCCGACCGGGACGGAGCTCCGAGACCGAGCGAAGCGCGGCCTTGACCCGGAACGTCCGGCGGATGCCCGGGTTCTTGTACTCGACCATGTAGGAGCGACCGACCTCGAGTCCCTCGACGGTCGGCGCGAGCTCGTCGATGCGGCGCACCAGGTCCCGAAAGGTGCGGACGAGCGCGGCCCGGCGGTCGGCGTTCAGCCGCTCGGCCTCCTCGAGGTTGAACCACGAGAGCCGGCGCCCGTCGCGGACGAGCCAGGCCATCCCGCGGTCGTCGGGTTCGACGCGCACCCGTCCCGCGGGCTCGCCCAGGGCGGAGGCGATCTCGGCGGCGAGCTCCGCGGCCGAGCGCGGGTGAGGGCCCTCGCCGCTCGGTCCCGCGAGCTCGTCGAACGGATCGCCGGCCATCGTGTCCGGACCCTACCGCGCCTCCCCGTTCGGCGTCCGGCTCGACGTACGCTTGCCCCATGGCCTCGCCGCCGCGCTCTTCCAGGCGGCCGCCGGTCCGGCGCGCCGTGCCGTCGCGCGCGGCCGCGCCGGCGGAGCGCGCCGTTTCGTCGCGGTCGGCCGCGCCGGCGGCCCCGGCCGTGCTTCGCGAGGAGGTCCTCGTGGTCCTCTCGCTCTCGCTCCTCGCGAGCGCGGTCTACGCCATCATCAGCCTCACGTCGGCGCCGGTGAAGGGCGCGACGGTCTACGTGGTCCCGCAGGTGGGCCTCCCCACGCAGCTCGCCGACCTCGTGTTCGGTCTGGCCCCGGTCTGGCTGGTCCTGTTCCTCGTGCGTCGAAACGGGGAGGGCGTTCGCGCGATCGGGATGGCGTGGGACCGGCCGGGGCGGGACATCGGTCGCGGCGTGGCGCTGTTCGCCGTGATCGGGCTGGCGGGCATCGGCGTGTACCTGGGCGCGGTGGCGCTCGGCGTCAACCGGTTCGTCGTGCCGGTGCCGCCGCTCGGGCACTGGTGGACGGTGCCGGTCCTCGTGCTGAACGCCGTCCAGGCCGGGCTCGTCGAGGAGGTGATCGTCGCGGGGTACCTGATCACCAGGCTTCGCCAGCTCGGGCTCTCGGCCGCCGCCGCGATCGGTCTGTCCGCGCTCCTGCGGGGCACCTACCACCTGTCTCAGGGCTGGGGCGGGTTCGCCGGCAACCTCGCGATGGGGCTCTTCCTCGGGCTCGTGTTCACCAGGACGCGCCGGACCTGGCCGCTCGTGATCGCGCACGCCCTCCTCGACACGGGGGCCGGTGTGGGGTACCTGCTGTTCCGGACCCACCTGCCGGGCGTGGCCTGAGCCGGGCGACCCCGGCCGGACGCCCGCCGACGGACGCCCGACTGCCGGACGCCCGGCCACACACCCTACTGGAGCCGGCGCGGGATGCGGCGGCTCCACCGCCGTGACCACCGCTGCTCGCCGTCCTCCGAGACGTCGAGCTCGATCGTCACCTCGTAGGCCTCGGCGTCGCTCGCGACGACCTGGCGCGCCTCGGTCTCGACGGTCGCCTCGGGCCACTCGATGCGGAACGCGGAGCGCGACTGCGCCCGCGCGAGCGCCGGGTCCACCGTGGAGACCGAGACCGTGCCGCCGTAGTACTCGAAGAGCCTCGGCTGCTCCCCCTCGGCCTCCGTCGTTCCGAACCCCTCGACGACCGCCCGCGTCTCGCGGGCGAGCACGTCGTGCTCGATCCGCCACGTGACGCCCTCGACGGGGTGCCCCTTGGCCGACTGAACGCCCTCCTGGGGGCGCGCCGGCGGCGGCAGGACCGGCGTCTCGGCCACGGGACACGGCCCCTCGAGCGTCGGCAGCACGAGGGCGGAGCCGTCTCGCCCGATCTCCAGCGCGACCGGTCCGGGCGGCGGCCACGCGTTCGGCCAGTCGGTCCCCGCGAGGTCGAGCCGGACCCGATGCCCGGGCTCGAACACCCACGAGGTCGCCTCGAGCTCGACCACCACGCGCTCCGGCCGACCGGGCTCGAGGGGCTCGGGGCGCTCTCGCGAGGAGCGATGGGTGAGGTTCAGCAGCCCGCGGGTGACGAGCGCGGAGGTGCCGTCGGGGAAGACGTCGCAGAGCTTGGCCGACAGGAACGCGACCGGCGCCGAGGACGCCACGGTGACCTCCAGGCGCGGGTGCCCGAGGATCTCCAGCTCGTCGGCGAGGGGCGGCCACTCGTACACGAGCGAGAAGGCCTCGTCCGGCCGCTGGTCCTGCGGCTGGCCGTACGGGAGGTGCCCCGCGCACGAGATCCACGCCGTCCACCCCACGTCGCCGCGCACCTCCAGCCGGTCGATCGGCGGCGCCGGCACGCGCCCCGGCGTCTCGGCGTTGCCGAGCGGGAGCGCCGTCTCGCCCCCGCGCTCGAGCGGCCACGAGCGCTCGAAGCGCCAGCTCCCCCGCACCTCGCGCAGGTCGGGCTCGGGCCTGGTGGAGCGCCGCACGAACAGCACGATCTCGGGCTCGCGGTCGACGCCGTTGTCGATGCCCTTCAGCCACCGGTCCCACCAGCGGAGCATCTCCGGCACCAGGTCGACGTTCGGACCCGGCAGCGAGGTCTCGGCAGACGCATGGGCCCAGGGCCCGAGGATCAGGCGCTTCGGACAGGTGAGCGCGGCCATCGTCCGCAGCGAGTTGTTCCGGTACCCGTCGGCCCACCCCGCCACGATCATGGTGGCCGCCTCGATCGCTCCGTAGTCGGGGCGGAGCGAGCCGTGCTGCCAGTAGGGGCCGAATGTCTGCTCCTCGAGCCAGCGGAGCACCCACGGCTCGAGCTCGCGAACCCGCTCCTCCCACGCCTCGCGCCAGCGCTCGCCCGCGAGCGACGGCACCGGCGGGAGCGCGTTCAGCGCGGTCATGTACGCCGGGTAGTCGACGAGGTCGAGCGCCTTGAGCGCGCCCCCGAAGTAGTGCACGTCGTCGGCGTACCGGTCGTCGGTCGCGTAGATCGGGATGATCGCCTTGAGCGCCGGCGGCCTCGTCATCGCGACCTGGATCGAGTTGAACCCCGAGTACGACGTTCCGTACATGCCGACGTTGCCCGTCGACCACTCGCGCGAGGCGAGCCACGCGATGACCTCGTTCAGGTCGCGCTGCTCGATCGGCGGATACTCGTCCTCGGCGCGCCCCTCCGAGCTGCCGGTGCCCCGCAGGTCGACCCGGCACACGGCGTAGCCGGCCTCGGCCAGCCGCTCGTATTCGGGGCGGTACGAGGCGGTGACGTCGTCCTTGCGGTAGGGGAGCGCCTCGAGCACGGCCGGCCACGGGCCCTCGCCCGAGGGAAGGTACAGGGTCGCGGCGAGCCGGACGCCGTCGCTCATCGTGATGAACACGTGGGACCGCGGCATGGCGGGCATCCTACCCGCGGGACCCGGCGCGCTCGTCCCCGCGGCGTGACCCGCGGTCGTTCGAGGCGGCGCGGAGGCGCGGCCGGTGCGGACCCGACCGGGGCCTCGCGGCTCAGACCCAGGAGGGGAACCAGGCCCGAATCTGCCAGGCGGAGCCCGAGAGCGGACCGCCGGTGAGGGCCGGCCAGAACCACGCGAACAGGCCGACCGAGAGCAGAACGAACCCCACCACCACCGGCAGCCACGGTCGAGACCGGGAGCCGGCGATGTGCGCCTCGGAGAGGTGCCGGAGCGCGTACACGCACGCGAGCACGAAGAACGGCGTGATCGGCGTCGCGTAGAACAGGAACTGCGGGCGCGAGACCAGGAACCACGGCAGGTACAGGAACGCGACGACCATCACCGCGAACCCGGCGATCCAGTCCCTCCGGCGCCACCACGCGTACCCGGCGTACGGGAGGGCGAGCAGGCTTCCCCAGAAGATCGCCGGGTTCCCGTTGGCGTAGATCACGCGGCGGACGTCGCCCGAATACCGCGCGAAGTAGAGCACCGGACGCCAGAGCAGGATCCACTGCCACGCGTGCGACAGGTAGGGGTGGATCGGCTTGTGCGTGGTCGGGTCGGTCCACTGCAGGTGCTCGTGGTAGGAGGCCATGGCGCCCTGCAGGTCGAGCCACGGCCTGATGTGGAACCCGAAGTGCACGAACCAACCGAGGTAGGACGCCACGTACACGGCGGCCGGGAGGGCGAGGAACCACAGGACGAGGGGGAAGCCCTCCCACGCGAGCGCCCGCCAGAGGGGCCGTCGGACGCCGGCGCGCCGGCGCCTGACCACCTCCCACACGAACGAGATGAAGATCGCGCCCGCGATGGCGGTGGCGCCCGACCACTTGGTGGCCATCGCGGCGCCGAGCGCGAGCCCCGCGGCGATCCTCCAGGGCCGCAGGAGCGGCGAGGGAACGCGCTGGGGCGGGTTGCCGACCACGTCCGGCGGCGGCTCGGGCGTGCGCCGCTCGATCCACCGGCGGTCGAGCAGCAGGAAGGCGAACCCGAGCACGATCCAGAACGCGACGAAGATGTCGAGCATCGCGACGCGGGACTGCACGAAGTTCAGGCTCTCGGTGGCGAGCAGGAGCCCGCCGGTGAACGTCCAGATCGGACTGCCGAACAGGAGCTGCACGATGAGCGCGAGCGCCATCACGGAGGCCGTGCCGGCGACCGCCGAGGACACGCGCCAGCCAAACGAGTCCGTGCCGAACGCGAGCTCGCCGAGGGCGATCGCCCACTTCCCGAGCGGCGGGTGCACCCACGCGCCGGTGTCGTTCTTGTCCCGGCGCCAGAACCTCTCGTCGCTCGAGGTGAGGTCGCACCGCGCGTTTGAGTACCCGAGGTAGATGCACGCGGACTTCGAGTAGTAGACCTCGTCGAAGACGCGGTCCGCCGGGTACCCGAGGTGCGTGAACCGCAGCCCGGCGGCGATGAGGCCGACGGCGAGGATCGCCACCGTCGGGCGGTTGACCCACCGCCGCAGCGAATCGAGGACGCCCCGTCGCTCGGGTGGCGGTGGGGCGGGCTCGGTGGCGGTGGGCACGGGCTGCATCGGTCGATGGTATGCGACGGCGGTGCCTTCGGCCCCGTTCCCCGAGGGGTCCGCGCGCGCTCGCCAAGACGGTGGTCCGCGTCCGTGCCACGATCGGTCCCGTGAGCGGCACCCTGTTCCTCGTGGGTACCCCGATCGGGAACCTCGGCGACCTGAGCGCGCGGGCGCGCGAGACCCTCGCCCGCGTCGACCTCGTCGCCGCCGAGGACACGAGGCGCGCCCGGCGGCTGCTCGACCGCGCGGGCGTTCGGGCCCGGACCGTCTCGCTCTTCGAGGGCAACGAGCGCCGGCGGACGCAGGAGCTGCTCGAGGTCCTGCGCGCGGGCCGCGACGTCGCCGTGGTCTCCGATGCCGGGATGCCGGGGCTCTCGGACCCCGGGTACCGCCTGGTGCGGGCCTGCGTGGAGGAGGGGATCGACGTCCGCGTGGTGCCGGGGCCCTCCGCGGCGATCTCGGCGCTCGTCGTGTCGGGGCTTCCGGCCGACCGCTTCGTCTTCGAGGGGTTCCTCCCGCGACGGGCGGGGGAGCGTCGGGCGCGCCTGCGCACGCTCGCCGGCGACCCGCGCACGATCGTGCTCTTCGAGTCGCCCAGGCGCCTGCGAACCCTGCTCCGCGAGGTCCTCGCCGAGCTCGGGGACCGGCGGGTGGCCGTGGCGCGCGAGCTCACCAAGCTCCACGAGGAGGTCGTCCGCGGCCGCGCGTCCGAGGTGCTCGAGCGGTTCCGGGAGCACGAGCCGCGCGGGGAGGTCGTGGTCGTGCTCGGCGGAGCCGAGGAGCGCCCGGTCCCGGACCTCGAGGCGCTCGTGGAGGAGGCGCGCGCGCTCACGGCCTCGGGCCGGCGCCCGCGTGAGGCCGCGATCGAGGTCGGCCGCCGGGCCGGCGTCTCGGTGAACGAGCTCTACCGCCGTCTCGTCGGCGCGTGAGCCGCCCGTTCCGGCGGCCGAACTAGTCTGCCTCAGACTAGTGCGCCGGATCGCCCGCGAGGTCGCCCCGGGAGCCGCCCGTTCGACCCGCCTCTAGAATGACCCGACCATGGGCCGGGACGTCTTCTACCTCACGACGCCGATCTACTACCCCAACGACGTCCCGCACATCGGGCACGCCTACGACGCCGTCGCCGCCGACGTCATCGCCAGGTACCACCGGCTGGCCGGCGAGGAGGTCTTCCACCTCACGGGGACCGACGAGCACGGGCTGAAGCTCCAGCGCGCCGCCGAGGCCGCCGGCAAGGATCCGCAGGTCTGGGTCGACGAGATGGAGCCCCGGTGGCGGGAGGTCTGGAGCCGGCTCGACATCGCCTACGACGACTACATCCGCACGACCGAGCCTCGACACCACGCGGCCGTGGAGAAGCTGCTCCGGGCCGTGTACGAGAACGGGCGGGACGACGTCTACCTCGACCACTACGAGGGGCTGTACTGCGTGGCCTGCGAGGCCTACTACGTCGAGGCCGATCTCGTCGACGGGCTCTGCCCGATCCACGCCCGTCCCGTCGAGCTGTTCCGCGAGGAGAACTACTTCTTCCGGCTCTCGGCGTACCGCGACCGGCTCCTCGAGCACTACACGGCGAACCCGCTCGCCGTCCAGCCCGAGGCCCGCCGCAACGAGGTCCTGTCGACGATCCGCGGCGGGCTGCAGGACTTCTCGATCTCGAGGACCTCGTTCCAGTGGGGCATCCCGCTGCCGTGGGACCCCAAGCACATCACCTACGTCTGGTTCGACGCCCTCACCAACTACATCACCGCCGCCGGATACGCGGACGACCCGGAGCGGTTCGCGCGGCTGTGGCCGGCCAACGTGCACGTGATCGGGAAGGACATCCTCCGGTTCCACGCGATCTACTGGCCGGCCATGCTCATGGCGGCGGGGCTCGAGCCGCCGATGCAGGTGTGGGCCCACGGGTTCCTCACCGTCGGCGGGCAGAAGATGTCCAAGACCAACGCGACGGGCATCCACCCCTTCGAGCTCCTGGACCATTTCGGGGTCGACTCCTACCGCTACTACTTCATGCGCGAGATCCAGTTCGGCCAGGACGGCAACTTCTCCTGGGAGTCGATGGTCGAGCGCCACAACGCCGACCTGGCCAACGGGTTGGGCAACCTCGCGAGCCGGGTGCTCGCGATGCTCGCCTCCTACTTCGACGGGCGGGTGCCCGAGCCCTTCGCCGAGGTCGAGTCGGACCTGCCCGCCGTGGCGGCCGACGCCGCCTCCCGGTTCCGCTCGCACATGGAGTCGGTGGCGCCGACCCAGGCGATCGCGGCCGTCTGGGAGATCGTGACGCGCGCGAACCAGTACCTGGTCGAGCGGGAGCCCTGGAAGGTCGCGGGGGAGGCGGATCGGCGAACCGAGCTCGGCGGAATCCTGTACGCGGCCGCCGAGGCGCTCAGGATCCTGGCGGTGCTGATCTCGCCCGTGATGCCCGGGGCCGCCGGGCGTCTGTGGAGTCAGCTCGGGATCGAGGAGCCGCTGTCGTCGCAGCGGCTTCCGGAGGCCGCGGAGTGGGGCCGCCTCCGCCCCGGCATCACGACGTCCCGGGGGGAGCCGCTGTTCCCGCGCCTCGAGTCCTGAGTCATGGTTTGCGACGTCGCGTTTCACGTGAGACTCCGTTCCTCGACTCCGGGTGGACACCGTCGGAGGGCGTGCGGCCGGCGGGCCTCGCGCCGGCGCGCGCCGGTTTGACCCGAGGTCGAGAGGCCGTATCGTGGGCCACCGGTGAGCGACCACAACCCTGAACTCCCGGTCCAGAGCGGAGCGGTGGACACGCACTGTCACCTCTTCCTGCTCGAGCGCGACCCCCGGGAGGTGATGGCGGAGGCCCGAGCGGCCGGCGTCGAGCGCGTGATCTGCGCGGGGCTCGACCCGGACAGCAGTCGCCGGTCCGTGGAGCTCGCCGAGTCGCTCCGCGGCGTGTTCGCCACCGCGGGCATGCACCCCCACACCGCCTCGGCTCTCGACGTCCGCGCCGGCGCGCTGATCGAGGAGCTGCTCGCCAACCCCCTGGTCGTCGCGGTGGGGGAGTGCGGCCTCGACTTCTACCGAATGCGCTCGCCGCGCGAGGACCAGGAGCGGGTGTTCCGCCTCCACGTCGAGCTGTCGCGGGAGACCGGAACTCCACTCGTGGTTCACGTACGCGAGGCGTGGCCGGAGATCCTTCGACTGCTGGATGAGGGATCGGCCGAGCGGGTGGTGCTCCACTGCTTCAGCGGGGATGTGGATATCGCGCGCGAGTGCGCGGCGCGCGGGTACTACGTGTCGTTTGCCGCGAACCTCACGTATCCAAAGAACGCGCACCTGCGCCACGCCGCCGCCGCGCTCCCCATCGATCGCCTGCTCGTCGAAACCGATAGCCCGTACCTCGCTCCGCAGCGGCTTCGAGGGTCGAACAACCACCCCGCCAACGTTCGTTCGGTGATCGAGGAGATCGCTCGCGCGCGCGGCTCGACGTTCGACGAGGTCCTTCGCGCGACGACCGCGAACGCGCACGCCGCGTTTCCCCGCCTCCGGTGACGAGCCGACCGGTGGAAAACCCACCGAACGCCCGTTCGCTTTCAAGTTTGCAGTGAGGGTTGAGGGTTTGATACGGTGCGGGCCCGTGCTCATGGAGGCTTCGGATCGGCCCCGTCGCCGCTTCCCCCCGAGGCCTTCC
>JAJPHY010000084.1 GCA_021325015.1 Actinomycetota bacterium
CCTCCCTGAGTTCAGGCCGAAGGCCGTTCGCCGAACAGGGCCGTTCCGATCCGCACCATGGTAGCGCCTTCCTCCACCGCAACCTGGTAATCCATGGACATTCCCATCGAAAGTTCGACCGCCGCCGGGTGGCGCTCGGCGACGCGTTCCAGCAGCTCCCGGAGCCGTCGGAAGTACGGGCGCGCCCCCTCCGGGCTCCCGGTTTCGGGCGGCAGCGTCATCAGACCGACGAGCTCGATCCCCGCCGTCTCCGCGACCTCGTCGGCGAACGCCTCGCACGCCTCCGGCGCGGCCCCGGTTCCACGGCCGGCGAAGTCCACCTCGACCAGCACCGGGAGCCGACGGCCCCGTTCCGCGGCCCGACGCGCGAGACGGGTGAACGCCCGTCCGGGCGCGAGGGTCTGCACCACGTCGGCGAGATCGGCGACGCGGTGGGCCGTGTGGCTCTGGAGCGTCCCGATGAAGTGCCACGTTGCCTCGGGCAGGGCGGGGCGCTTGGCGCGAAGCTCCTGCACGTAGTTCTCACCGAACTCGCGCACCCCGGCCTCCCAGGCCCAGCGAACGACCTCCGCCGGGACCGTCTTTGACGCTCCGACCAGGCGGACCGCCCCCGGATCGCGACCGCAACGCGCACAGGCCGCCTCGATGCCGCGTCGCACCAGATCGACGCTCGCTCGAACGCGCTCCGGCGTCGCCGCAGTGCGCATCATCAGACGACAAAACCGAACAGAAGTGTGATCTCGTTGACGGCGCTCACGGCGTCGAGCATAGCGCCCGGAGCGCCAGGGCAAGTGAGGCGGTCCGGGACGTGCAACGGGGCGGGGACCGGGCTCGAAAGACGGGGGAAGGGCGCCTCTCGATTCACCCGGTCCCCGCCCCACGACGGAACACTCGGCCGGCGGCGGGGGCCGCGAACTCAGCTCTTCAGGAAGTCCGGGATGTCCAGGTCCTCCTCGGCGTCGAACGACACGGTCTCCGGGGCCGGCTTGAAGATCTCCTCCTCTTCCTCGACGAGGAGCGACGGCAGCGGGGCCCGCTCGCGCTCGGTCGCGGGAGCGGTCGCCGGCTCCTCGAGGAGTCGGGAGATCCGGCCGTCGGCGCGCACCGGCCGCTCCACCAGCTTGTCGAACCCGGCGGCGATCACCGTCACGCGCACCTCCTCGCCGAGCGCGTCGTCGACCACCGCCCCGAAGATGATGTTCGCGTCGGGGTGGGCGACGCGCGTGATGGCGTCGGCGGCTCGGTTGACCTCGTGCAGGGCGAGGTCGGTCGGTCCGGCGATCGACAGCAGGACCCCGCGCGCCCCTTCGATCGAGGACTCCAGGAGCGGCGACGAGATGGCGGCCTTGGCGGCCTCCTCGGCCCGGTCCTCGCCGGTGCCGTGTCCGATGCCCATCAGCGCAGAACCCGCTCCCGTCATGACCGCCTTCACGTCCGCGAAGTCCAGGTTGATGAGGCCGGGCGTCGTGATCAGCGAGGTGATGCCGTCGACGCCCTGGTACAAAACCTGGTCGGCCATCCGGAACGCGTCGATCATCGGCGTGTGCGGGTCCGAGACCTGGAGCAGGCGATCGTTCGGGACGACGATCAGCGTGTCGACCGCCTTCTTGAGCTCGGTGATGCCGAGGTCCGCCTGGGTGGCGCGCCGGCGACCCTCGAACCCGAACGGCCGGGTGACGACGCCGATCGTCAGCGCCCCGAGGCTCCGCGCGATCTCCGCCAGGATCGGGGCCCCGCCGGTCCCCGTGCCGCCCCCCTCGCCGGCGGTGATGAAGACCATGTCGGAGCCCTTGAGGATCTCCTCGATCTCGTCGCGGTGCTCCTCGGCCGCCTGCCGACCCACCTCCGGATCGGACCCCGCGCCCAAGCCTCTGGTCGTCTCGCGCCCGATGTCGAGCTTCACCTCCGCATCGGACATGAGGAGGGTCTGCGCGTCCGTGTTCACGGCGATGAACTCGACCCCGCGCAGTCCCGCCTCGATCATGCGGTTCACCGCGTTGACGCCCCCGCCGCCGATGCCCACGACCTTGATCACGGCGAGGTAGTTCTGAGGAGTCTCCATCTCGACCTCCGCCCCCCCGGGCTCGCGCCCGCGGTCTACCTGGGGAAACGCCGTCTCCTGCCTCTCACCTGCGTTCCAACAGTGAATCTCAACTACAAGTTTATTGTTATATCTACTTGAACTTCAGCAACCCACGCTACTATCAAACCGCTGGTCCGTCAAGGACGACCTGACCTCTATTGTGTGTGCTCGTGTCGATGCGGCCCCGGCCTCACGACGCGGGCGTCGCGGCCGGCGCCTCGGGGGCGGTGACGTCGATCCTCGCGAGGGTGAGCCCTTGCTGCCGCGCCCAGCGCAGGATCGCTCCAATCGCCGCGGCCTTGGCCGTGACCGACGTGGGAGGTCCGTAGTCGATGGTGGGCCCGCCCCTGAGGTCGAGACGCAGCGTTCCGTCCGGCGCGAGCACCGCCTGGGTGACCCGTGCGGCGACGTTCGGGGCGAGGGCGCCGATCGCCCGTGCCGGCCCGACGGGGCTCTGCGCCGGGGCTCCGGGGACCCACGGTGGAGGCATCACGATCTCGGGGAGGCCGGGGGCCGCGCCGACCTGAGCCAGCACGGTTCCGTCGGCGGCGACCAGGCGAAAGCTCGACCCCACCGGGACCGCCGCCACCGGGGAGCGCTCCTGGAGCGTGATGGTGACCGTCCACGGAAGTCGGCGCGTCACCAGGGCCCGGGCGATCCACGGGTCGGACTCGAGCTGCCGTTCGACGCTCTCCGGGTCGAGCCACAGCACGTTCGTCCTCGGGCCGAGCCCGGCCAGGCGCGTGATGCCCGCGCGGCTGAGGTGGGACAGACCGTGGATCTCGAGATTCCGCAGACGAAACAGCGACGAGCGAGAGACGGCCAGACCGGCGACGGCCAGGAGGCCCGCGAGGGTCAGGGCTGCGGCGGCGGCGCGCCATCCCCTCAGGATCGACCGTTCGGCGCGGGGGGTCGAATCACCGCGGAACGAGATCGAAGTCTCCAACGAGATGCACCTCCGGCTCCAGGTGGACGTCGAAGCGGCGAGCGACGAGGTCCTGGATCGTGCGGATCAGCCGCACGACGTCCGCGGCGCGCGCTCCCTCCGAGGTCACGATGAAGTTCGCGTGCTTGGTCGAGACGGCCACGCCCCCGACCGACATCCCCTTGCCCCCCACGGCCTCGATCAGGCGGGCCGCGTGGTCCCCCTCCGGGTTCTTGAACACGCTCCCGCAGTTGGGCTCCGCGAGCGGCTGGGTCCGGCGTCGCCACGCGCGAGCCTCGTCCATCCGGGCGCGGATGGCGGCGCGCCGGTCCGCCCGCAGTCGCACCACCGCGCCCACGATCACCGCGTCCCCCGGGAGCTCGGTGTGCCGATAGCGGAAGCCGACCTCTCGGGCCGGGATCCGCCGGGGAGCGCCCCGCCCGAGCTCGAACACGTCCACCGACTCGACCACGTCGGCTACCTCACGGCCGTGGGCGCCGGCGTTCATCCGGACCGCTCCCCCGAACGACCCGGGGATCGCGACCCCGAACTCCAGTCCCGCGAGGTCGTGCGCCAACGCGACGCCGGACAACGCCGGCAGGGGCATCGATCCCCCCGCCGTGAGTCGCTCTCCGTCGCGCGCGGCCCACCGATACGCCCGGCCGAGGCGGAGAACGACCCCGGGAAACCCTCGATCCGACACGAGGACGTTGGATCCCTTGCCGATCACGAAGACCGATACCCCCGTTCGTCGCACGGCCTCGCTCGCGGCGACGAGGTCGGCCTCGGACTCCACCTCGAGGTACAGGGCTGCGGGTCCACCGATGCGAAACGTGGTGAGCGGCGCCATCGGGAACGACGCGCGAAGGCGGTCGCCGCACGCGGCACGAAGCAGGTCCTCAGCGGCGCGAACGGCGTCGTTCACCCCGACTCCCGGATGCGTTCGATCGCCGCATCGCCGAGCATCCACACGTCCCCGCACCCCATGGTGATGACGAGGTCTCCGGGTCGCACCTCCCGTTCGAGGAAGGACACGACGTCGGCGCGATGGGGCAGGTACACGACACGCTTGCCTGGCGCGGCGAGGTTGACCCCCTGCACCACGAGCTTGCCGGTGACCCCGGGGATCGGATCCTGGTCGGCCGCGTACACGTCCGTCACCACGATCGCGTCGGCCTCCACCAGGCTCCGGCCGAGCTCGCGCCAAAGCGCCTGCGTGCGCACGTACCGGTGCGGCTGGAAGACGGCCAGGAGCCGCCTCGGCCCGGTCCGCCGGGCGACGTCGAGCGTGACGGCGAGCTCGGCGGGAACGTGGCCGTAGTCGTCGTAGAACTCCGCCCCCCGGACCCGGCCCCGGAGCTCGAACCGCCGGTGCACCCCTCGGAACCCGGCGAGCGCCTCCGCCGCGAGCCGCGGCGGGACGCCGACGAGCTGCGCCGCGGCGATCGCCGCCGCCGCGTTCGACAGGTTGTGCGCGCCGTCCACCTGAACCCGCAGCGGGATGCGCTCTCCGTCGAGGGTCACCGTGCCCGCCGCGCCGCCGGGCCCCGGCGAGGACACCTCGACCCGGACGTCGGCCGAGTCGGACAGCCCGTAGGTCACGCGGAGGCGACTCGGCGGGATCGCGCGCATCGCTCGCGGGTCGTCGGCGCACACCACCACGTGAGCGCACCGCTCCCCGAACGCGCGGAAGGCCGCCTCGATCTCGGGGAGCCCGCCCCGGTAGAAATCTACGTGGTCGAGGTCCACGTTGGTCACGACTCCGATCTCCGGGCGGAACAGCAGGAACGACCCGTCGCTCTCGTCGGCCTCGGCCACGAACAGATCGCCGCCGCCCGACCGGGCGCCGCTGCCGCTCTCGTTCGGCTCTCCGCCGACCACGTAGGTGGGGTCGAGCCCCGCTCGCTCGAGCACGAGGCCGACCATCGAGGTGGTCGTGGTCTTCCCGTGCGTTCCCGAAACGGCGATCGCTCGCTTCCCGACCGCGGCCGCCGCCAGGGCCTGCGCCCGGATCCACACGGGCACGCCGCGCCGGCGGGCTTCGGCAAGCTCCACGTTTCGCTCGAGGATGGCGCTGGAGATGATGACGGCGTCGGGCTCGCCGATCTGCTCCGCGCGATGCCCGACGAACACCGTCGCGCCGGCCGCGGCCAGCTCGCGCAGGCCCCTCGAGTCTTTCAGGTCGGACCCGCTCACGCGTATGCCGCGCGCCATCAGGAGCTTGGCGAGGTTGCGCATGCCCGCCCCGCCGATCCCGATCATGTGCACGGAGCGCACGTCCGTGAGGTCGGGGACCTCCAGCGTCGGCGCGCTGCCGGGGGGCGGCACGTACTCGCTCACCGTCCCGCCGCCTCCAGCACCACCTCGGCGAGGGTCTGCGCCGCCTCGGGCCGGCTCCAGGCGCGCGCCCGCTCGGCCATGCGCCGCAGCCGCTCCGGGTCGTCGATGAGATCCGTGATCCGAACGGCAAGGAGCTGGCCGGTGAGCGCCTCGTCCATCACGATGGTCGCCGCTCCGGCTCGCTGGAGCGCTCGCGCGTTCGCCTCCTGATGACGCCCGGTGGCGTACGGGTACGGAACCAGCATCGACGGCAGCCCGCACACGGTGAGCTCCGCGATCGTGGTGGCCCCCGCTCGCGCCACGACGAGATCGGCGACCGCGTACGCGAGCTCCATCCGGTCCAGGAACGCGAACGCCCGCACGATCGGCTCGCCGCCGCGCGGGAGGCTCCCCCGTACCGCCTCGAGGTGGGCGCTTCCGGTGAGGAGCACGATCTGAAGGTCGCCCCGACCCCGAAGCGGCTCGAGCGCGTCCACGGTCGCGCGACACAGGTTGAGCGCGCCCTGGCTTCCACCGACGATGAGCACGGTCTTCCGGCCGGCCTCCAGGCCGAGGTCCTCCCGCGCCTCCTTGGCCAGGACCTCGCGTTCGGACGGGACGGCCAGGATCCGCTCGCGGACCGGATTGCCGGTCAGGATCGTGCGCGCCGAACGAGGGAGCATCCGCTCCGCCTCGACGAACGACAGGGCGACCGTCCGGGCGGCCCTCGCGAGGGCCCGGTTGGCCAGGCCCGGGACCGCGTTCTGCTCGTGCAGGACCAGCGGCCGGCGGGCACGGATGGCCGCGACGGCGACCGGAACGCTCACGTAGCCGCCCATCCCGACCACCACGTCCGCGTCCTCCACCAGCCCGCGGCACCGCACAATCGAGGGGAGCGCCGAGAACGGGGCCGTCAACGCGCCGATCGAGGGCCTGCGCACGAGCGGACGCGCCTGTACGGTCGCGAAGGCGAACCCGGCCTCCGGCACTAGGTTCGCCTCCTGCCCGTCCCGCGTGCCCGCGAACCGGACCTCGGCCCCATGGGTCGCGGTCAGCCGGTGTGCCAGCGCGAGCGCCGGGAACACGTGCCCGGCGGTTCCACCGCCCGCGATGAGCACCCTCACCGCGGGCTCCTCCGCCTCCGGCCCGCGCGCCCGGCGCGCGCCGGAGCTCGGGCGACGTTCACCAGGATGCCGACCGCCACCAGCGACGCGACGAGCGACGAGCCGCCGTACGACAGCATGGGGAGCGGCACGCCGGTGATCGGGAGCAGTCCGGTGACCGCGCCGAGGTTCAGCACGATCTGGAGCCCGAACCACGAGACGATGCCGGCGGCGAGCAGCCGGCCGAAGACGTCCGGGGCCCGGACGGCGATTCGGATCCCCGAGTAGATCAGCACGCCGAAGGCGGCCAGGACGACGAGCTCCCCGACGAGCCCCAGCTCCTCGCCGAGGATCGAGAAGATGAAGTCCGTGTGCGCGTTCGGGACGTACATCCACTTCTGGCGACTCGCGCCGAGTCCGACGCCGAACCAGCCGCCCGACCCGAGGGCGATCAGCGACTGCTTGAGCTGGTATCCGGCGCCCAGCGGGTCCGCGCTCGGATGCAGAAACGAGAGGAACCGCGTCCGTCGATATCCCTCGCTGAAGATCAGGGCCAGGCCCGCCGCGCCGCTCACCGTGGCGGACACGATCAGGTACCGCAGCTTCACTCCCGCGGCGAACAGCAGGAGGAACAGGCATCCGACCAGGATCAGGGTCGTGCCGAGGTCCGGTTGCGCCATGATCATTCCGGCGACGAGGACCGTCACCGGTACGAGCGGCAACGCGAGGTGCGCTATCTCATCGAGGCGGCCCCACTTGCGCGCCAGGACCGTCGCCGCGAACACGATCAGCGCGAGCTTGGCCACCTCGGAGGGCTGGATCGTGATCGGGCCGAGGGCGATCCACCGCGAGGCGCCGTAGGCCTCGACGCCTGAGGACGGGTGGAGCACCAGCGCGAGCAGACCGACCGTGAGCGCGAGGAACGGGACCGCGAGCCGCTGCCAGACCTCGTAGCGCATTCGCGAGGTGAGGAGCAGCGCGAGCGCCCCGACCCCCGCGTACGCGGCCTGGCGCTCGAAGAACACGAAGCTCGACCCGTACTGCGTGTACGCGGAGATCGAGCTGGCCGACAGGACCATGATGAGTCCCCCGGACGTGAGGAAGACCGTCGAGCCGACCAGCAGCGCCACGGCCCGGCGGGAGGCCGCCTCGGCCTGCGCGAGCGACTCGGCCCGCTCGGTCGGGGCGACCAGCCGCAGGTGCCGGGACCTGGCCGGCATGAGCGCCTCAGTGCGCGCCACGCGTCACCTCCTCGGCGAGCGCGCGGGCGGCGTCGGTGAAGCGCTCGCCGCGCTCCGCGTAGTCCCGGAACATGTCCCAGCTCGCGCACGCGGGGGCGAGCACCACGGTCCCGTCCGCGGGCGCGAGCTCGAACGCCGCGCGAACCGCCTCCTCCATCGAGTCGGCCTTGCGAACCGGGACCGACCCCTCGAAGAGACCGGCGATCTCGGACGCGGACTCTCCGATCACGACCGCGCCCGACAGCGAGGGAACGGCCTCCGCGAGCGGGGCCAGGTCCACGCCCTTGGCCATCCCGCCGGCGATGAGCACGACCCGCCGCCGTCCCGCGAGCGCGTGCAGGGCGGCGTGGACGTTCGTGGCCTTCGAATCGTCGACGAACGCCACGCCGCCGATCCGCGCCACCTCCTCGCCGCGGTGCGGGAGCGGGCGCATCGCGCGCATGCCCTCGACGACCGCCTCGGGCGGCAGGCCGAACGCCAGCGTCGCCGCGGCGGCGGCCGCGACGTCCGCTCGAAACCCCGCGCTCGAGACCGGTGGCGAGCCGAGGCGCCGCTCCCGGTCCACGCGCGCGACCAGCTCGCCGTCCACGTACCCGACCTCACCCTCGGCGGGCTCCGACAGCCGGAACCACAGGTGCGCGCACCGGGCGGCGCGAGAGATCGACGCTGCCACGGGATCCTCGGCGTTGCCGACGTGCACGCCGTCCGCGTCCTGGAGCTCGAACACCCGCGCCTTCGCCGCCGCGTAGGCGTCGAAGGACCCGTGCCAGTCGAGATGATCCGGAGCGAGGTTCAGCAGCACCGACACCCTCGGGCGCAGCCAGTGGTGGAACCGCAGCTGGAACGACGACGCCTCCACGGCGAGCGCCCCGTGACCCTCGCCGGCCGCGATCGAGAATGGGTGGCCGATGTTCCCGCACGCGACCGCGTCCAGCCCCCCGGCGCGCATCATGCACGCGACGAGCTCGGTGGTGGTGGACTTGCCGTTCGTGCCGGTCACGGCCACGTACGGCACCGCGCAGAGCCTGGCCCCCACGTCGAGCTCGCTCCAGATCTCGATGCCCCGATCGCGCGCCCACTCCAGCACCCGCGCGCGCTCGGGCACGCCCGGGCTCGCGACGATGGCCGAGGCCCCGTCGAGGTGCTCCGGACGGTGGCCCCCCAGGTGCACCTCCACGCCGAGCGCGCGAACCCGCTCGACCTCGGCGACCTCGGACCGCTCCTCCGTCACCACGACCCGCGCGCCCGCGCTCGCGAGCGCCCGGGCCGCGGCCGTCCCGGCCACCCCGAGCCCCACCACCACCACGCGCAACCCCGTAAGCGGTCTCATCCGGTTCCGCCTTTCGCGAGGAAGTCCGCGTAGAACAGGCCGATCCCCACCGCGACACACATCCCGGCGATGATCCAGAACCGGACGATCACGGTGAACTCGGGCCAGCCCGCGAGCTCGAAGTGGTGATGGATCGGGGACATGCGGAAGATCCGCCTCCCGAAGCCGCGGAAGGCGATCACCTGCAGGACGACCGAGGTGGTCTCGAGGACGAAGAGGCCACCGAGCACCACGAGCAGGAGCTGCGTGTACGTGACGACCGACAGCGCCGCGACGAGCCCGCCAAGGGCCAGCGCCCCGGTGTCGCCCATGAAGATCCGCGCCGGGGCCGCGTTCCACCACAGGAACCCGGCCACCGCGCCGACCGCGCCCCCCGCGACGATCGCCACGTCGAGCGAGGCGTCGAGCCCCACCGGGTAACAGGCCTCGGCCGGCGGGATCGCCGCGCAGGAGTGGCGCCACTGCCAGAACGCGATGAACACGTACGCCGAGAGCACCAGGATCGCGGACCCGGAGGCCAGGCCGTCCAGCCCGTCGGTCAGGTTGACCGCGTTCGACCATGCGGCGACGATCACCAGGACCCACAGGTAGAAGGCGAGGCCGAGCGTCACCCCCGTGTCGCGGATGAACGAGAGGTCGGTCGTGATATGGCCGGCCTTGACGGCCACGAGCCCGAACGCCACCGCGACGACGGCCTGCCCCGCGATCTTCGCGGTCTTGGACAGCCCGAGCGAACGCCGCCGGCGCACCTTGATCAGGTCGTCCACGAACCCAACCAGGCCGAGCCCGATCGTGGCGAGAAGCACGCAGAGCCCGGCGGCGGTGACCGTGCCGAACACGATCCGGGTCACGAGGTACGAGGCCACGATTCCCCCGAGGAACACGGCCCCCCCCATGGTGGGCGTCCCCATCTTCTCCATGTGGGTCCGGGGTCCGTCCTCGCGGATGTGCTGACCCCAGCCCCACCTGCGGAACAGGCGGATCGCGACCGGTGTCCCCAGCAGAGAAAAGGCCATCCCCACGGCAGCGGCGAGCAGGATCGCCCTCACCGGAGCGCCTCTGCGACCCGCTCGAGACCCGCGACGCGCGAGCCCTTCACCAGCACGACGTCGCCCGGTCGGGCCCACGAGCGCACGTCCCGCGCCGCCTCGTCGGCCGAGTCGCAGACGGCGACGTCTTCGGGAAGCGCCCCCTCGCGAATCGCCGCGCGGGCGATGGCCGCGGCCTGCTCCCCCACGGTCACCAGGCGGTCGACGCCGATGCGGACGACGAGCTCGCCGAGGCGCTCGTGGGCGTCCTGCGAGATCGGACCCAGCTCCGCCATGTGGCCGAGCACTGCCGCGAGCCGCCCGGTCCGGGCCATCCACCGGGCGGCCCGAAGACCGGCCGACATCGAGTCGGGGTTGGCGTTGTACGCGTCGTTGATCACCACGACGCCGCTCGAGGTCGTGAACGTCTCCATGCGCCAGCGCGAGACCCGGGCGCCCTTGAGCGCGACCGCACACTCCTCGACCGAGAGGCCGAGCGCGACGCCGCACGCCGAGGCCGCGAGGGCGTTCTGCACCATGTGCTCGCCCGGTACCTCGAGCTCGACCCGGGCCCGACCGGATCCGGCCACGAGGTCGAAGCTCGCCCGTCCCGCGTCGTCCAGTCGGAGGTCCTGCGCCCGAACGTCGGCCGAGCCGTCCAGGCCGAACGTCAGGACCCGGGCTCGCGTGCGGCCGCCGAACCCTAGAACGACGGGGTCGTCGGCGGACAGGATCGCCACGCCGGACTCCGGGAGCGCGTCGATCGGCTCGGCCGACGCCTCGACGATCGCCTCCCAGGATCCGAACACCTCCATGTGGGCCACGCCCACGTTGGTCACCACGACGGCGTGGGGGCGGGCGATCTCGCAGAGGAGGGCGACGTCCCCCGCGCGACGCGCCCCCATCTCGGCGACCAACACCTCGGTGTTCGCGGGCGCGCCGAGGATCGTGAGCGGCAGACCGATCTCGTTGTTGAACGACGCCGGGCTCGCGTGCGTGCGGAACCGGGTCCCGAGGACCGCGGCGGCGAAATCCTTGGTCGAGGTCTTGCCGTTCGCGCCCGTGACGCCGAGGACCGTCGTACCGTCCAGCTCGGTCCGCTCCAGTCTCGCGAGCTCGAGGAGGGCGGCGCCCGGGTCCGGCACGAGGACGTTGGGACCCGCATCCAGCGGGCGCGCGACCACCGCGCCGACCGCGCCTCGGCTCAGCGCCTCCCCGACGAACTCGTGTCCGTCGGCGTGCTCTCCTCGCAGCGCGAAGAACAGCGACCCCGGAGTCGCCAGCCGGCTGTCGGTCACGACGCTCGAGGCCACCGCGTCGTGCCCGCGAAGCTCCCCGCCCAGGGCGGCCGCGAGCACGGAGAGCGGTCGGGGTCGCATCAACGCCCCCCGAGCCGCCGAAGCTCCTCCGCCGCGACCAGCCGGTCGTCGAACGGGATCGTGCGATCCGCGAACTCCTGGCCGGTCTCGTGGCCCTTGCCCGCGATCACCACGACGTCGCCCTCGGTCGCCTGCGAGAGGGCAAGGCGAATCGCGAGCCGCCGGTCCTCCTCGATCGTGTAGATGCCCTCGCCCTCGCGCGCCCCGCGCTCGATCTCGGCGATGATGGCCATGGGGTCCTCGCTCCGCGGGTTGTCGCTCGTGATCACCGTCAGATCCGCGAGGTCCGTGGCGACCCTGCCCATCAGCGGCCGCTTGGCCCGATCTCGGTCCCCTCCGCACCCGAGCACGACGATGAGCCGCCGACGCGCGAGCGGCCGGGTCGCGCGGAGCACGTTCTCGACGCTGTCGGGCGTGTGGGCGTAGTCCACGAGGACCAGGAACTCCTGCCCCTCCTCGACGGGCTCGAGCCGACCGGGCACGCCGGTGACCGTCCCGATCCCTCCCGCCGCGACCTCGTCGGGGATCCCGAGGCTGCGCGCCGTCGCGAACGCCGCGAGGCAGTTCTCCACGTTGAAGCGGCCCCGAAGCGGCGAGCGCACGACCGTCTCGCCGACGCGGAACCGCAGACCCCCGGCGTCGGCCTCGACGTCGGTTGCGCGCACGTCGGCCTCCTCGCGCACCCCGTAGGTGAGCACCGGGAGGGCGATCTCACCGACGAGCCGCCGCCCCGCCGCCGAGTCGACGTTCACGACGGCCGTCCGCGCCATCTCCGGCGTGAACAGGCGCGCCTTTGCTCGAAAGTAGGCCTCCATCGTCCCGTGGTAGTCGAGGTGGTCTTGGGTGAGGTTCGTGAAGACGGCGCGTTCGTACCGGATCCCGTCCACTCGATGCTGGTCGAGCCCGTGGGAGGAGACCTCCATGGCGACGGCCCGGACGCCGTACTCGACCATCTGGCCGAGCAGGCGGTGCAGGTCCGGCGCCTCCGGGGTCGTTCGCGGAAACGGCACGGGATCGCCGTCGATCCGAACCCCGGTCGTGCCGACGACGCCGGGAACCCAGCCGGCGGCGCGGAAGATCGACTCGAGTACGTACGTCGTGGTCGTCTTTCCGTTCGTCCCCGTCACGCCGACCATCGTGAGCCGATCCGCCGGACGGTCGAGCAGCTCCGCGCACATCGGCCCCATTGCGGCCCGGACCGATGGCACGAGGACCTGGGTCACGTCGACCGGCAGCCAGCGCTCGACGACGAGGGCCGCGGCCCCGCGAACGACCGCCTCGGCTCCGAAATCGTGTCCGTCGTGAACGGATCCCGGGACGCAGAAGAAGAGGAAGTCGGGTCGCACCTCGCTCGAGCGATACCCGGCCCCGGTGATCGACACGTCCGGGTTGCCGCGCAGCTCATGAGCGTCGAGCGCGGCCACGAGGGCGCTCAGGGGACGTGCGTTTGGGCCACGGGGTACCAAGAGGTCTGAGCTTATCGTCTGCACCTGCGCGCGCCCCCGGGCGGCGATCGCGGTCACGGCTCAGCCCACCGGCTGGAGGTGCGGGGGAAGGGGGAGCCGATCGCCCGGCGGGATCCCCAGCCGCTCGATGGCGTACCGCGCCACCGTCTGGAACAGAGGAGCTGCGGCGACGCCCCCGTAGATGGTGGCCGGGCGATCGAGGGTGGCGAGGATCACCACGTCGGGACTGGCGGCAGGGAGGAAGCCGATGAACGACGCGATGTCGCGATCGGTGTAGTACCCGCCGCTCGGCTTCGGGATCCTCGCCGTTCCCGTCTTGCCGGCCACCTGGTACCCGGGAATCTGCGCCGCGACCCCCGTCCCCGACTGAACGGTGAAGGCCAGCATCTCGCTCACGGCGCGCGCCGTCTCGGCCGAGACGACCCGCCGCGTCGGCGAGGGGGGCGCGGCGTGGAAGACTCCCTGCGCGTCCACCATCCCTCGCACCAGCCGCGGTCGGACCCACACGCCGCCGTTCGCGATCGTCGCGTAGACCGCCGCCATCTGGAGGGCCGTCGCCGAGATGCCCTGTCCGTACGCCATCGTCGCGAGGCTCGTGTCGGTCCATTGATACAGCGGCAGCAGCAGCCCCGACGACTCCCCCGGGAACCCGACGCCGGTCGGCTGTCCGAGCCCGAACCTCGACAGGTACGTCGCCATTCGCGCGGGCCCCAGCCGCTGGGCGACGAGCACGGCGCCGATGTTGCTGGACTGAGCCACGATGTCGCCGATCGTCATCGGCTCGGGCGGGTGGGAGTGGGCGTCGTGGATCGTGAACGTGCCGATCTGCATCTGGTCGGGGACGGTGAACCGCTCGTCGAGCCTCACGGCGCGCTCCTGGATGGCCGCCGCGGCCGTGATCACCTTGCACACCGAGCCTGGCTCGAACGCGTCGGTGACCGGGGCGTTGCGCATCGTCGACTGCTTCGCGGTCGAGAACGCATTCGGGTCGAACCACGGGTAGCTCGCCATCGCGTAGATCTCCCCCGTGTGCGGGTTCATCACGATGACCTCGCCGCCGGCCGCGTGGTTCGCCTTCACGGCCTGCTCGAGCGCCGCCTGCACCTGATACTGGAAATCGCGGTCGATCGTCGTCACCAGGTCCATGCCGGGGACCGGAGGACGCTCCACGTCGATGCCGCCCACGATCGGCTGGCCGCTCGGGTCGAGCTCCTGCGTTCGCCGGCCGGCGACGCCCGCCAGCAGTCGCTGGTACTGGAGCTCGAGCCCCGACAGACCGGTGCCGTCCACGCCGACGAAGCCGAGGACCTGAGCGGCCACGGGACCGGCCGGATAGACGCGCCGGGTGGAGGAGAGGAATCCGATGCCGGGCAGGTGCATCCGTTCGATCCGGTCCGCCTCGGAAAGCGGCACCTGACGAGCGAGGTACGCGAAGCTCGTGTGCGCCGTGAGGGGCGAGAGGAGGTCCTTGACCGCCATGTGGAGGACCGGCGAGAGGCGCACGGCCGTCGCCCACGGATCCACGACGTACCGCGGGTCCGCGTACACATCCCGGGCCGGCAGCGAGAGCGCGAGCGGCTCCTCCGAGCGGTCCAGGATCTGGCCGCGCGCGGCCGGCAGGGTCACGGTGCTCAGGCGCTGGTCGAGGGCGCGAGTCTGGTACGCGTCGGCCTGGCTCACCTGCAACACCGACAACCGCACGACGATCGTCGCCATGGCGAGCGCCATTCCCGCGAGGAGGGCGACGAGCCGTCGAACCGGCGGACGGTTCACGGCCCACCGTCCACCACGTGCGATACGGTGCGCTGCAGGCGATCCAGCGGGTCCGCCGCCCCGGCCGGGGCCGCCGGTCCTGCGGGCGGCACGTGGAGGAATCGGATGTCGTCGGGGAGACGCATGCCGTGGCGCCTGGCCCAGGCGGCGATCCGGCCGGGGGCGGACAGGGTGGCCTGCTCGTGCAC
>JAJPHY010000140.1 GCA_021325015.1 Actinomycetota bacterium
GGTGAGGAAGTACGCGCTCCACATCCCCGTGTAGCCGCCGCCCAGGATCACGACGTCGGCGGTGAGGTCCCCGGACAGCGGCGGGCAGGGCGGGCCGGAGAGCTCGGGCTGCGCGAGCGCCTCCTCCATCCACCAGCTCCGTTGGACCCGGGGCGGGGCGGGCATCGCAATGGAGTTCACGTCGTGCTCCCTGGTATCGTGCGGTTCCCATTGTGACGCACCCTCCAGGGAGGTCGCAGGTGAGCTCGGAAACATCCAGGCCGCGCAGCCGTCAGGTGACGGAGGGCCCCGAGCGCGCGCCGGCACGGGCGATGCTCCGCGCGGTCGGGTTCTCCGAGGAGGATTTCAAGAGACCGCAGGTGGGCGTCGCGAGCTCGTGGAACGAGGTGACGCCCTGCAACTACCACCTCGACAAGCTGGCGGCCCTCGCCAAGGAGGGAGTCCGGCAGGGCGGCTCCGTGCCGATCGAGTTCACCACGATCGCCGTCTCCGATGGGATCGCGATGGGTCACGAGGGGATGAAGGCCTCGCTCGTCAGTCGCGACGTGATCGCGGACTCCGTCGAGCTCGTGATGCACGCCGAGCGCATGGATGGTCTGGTCGGCATCGCCGGCTGCGACAAGAGCGAGCCGGGGATGCTGATGGCGATGGCGCGCCTGAACCTTCCGTCCGTCTACCTGTACGGCGGGACGATCCTGCCCGGCACCTACCAGGGCCGCGACGTGACGATCCAGGACGTGTTCGAGGCGGTCGGCGCACACGCGAAGGGCGCGATGAGCGACGACGAGCTCCTCGCGATCGAGCGCGCCGCGTGTCCGACCGCCGGCTCGTGCGCCGGCATGTACACGGCGAACACGATGGCGGCCGCCGCCGAGGCGCTCGGGATGTCGCTGCCGGGCGCGGCCTCGCCCCCGGCGGTCGACTACCGCCGCGAGGTGCTCGCCCGCGAGTCCGGGGCGGCCGTGGTCGAGCTGCTCCGCCGCGGGATCCGCCCGCGCGACGTGATGACGCGGCCGGCGTTCGAGAACGCGATCGCGGTCGTGATGGCACTCGCCGGCTCGACCAACGCGGTGCTCCACCTGCTCGCGATCGCGCACGAGGCCGGTGTCGAGCTCCAGCTCGACGACTTCGACCGGATCTCGCGCCGGGTTCCGCATCTCGTCGACGTCCGCCCGAGCGGCCGCTTCGTGATGAGCGACCTCGACCGCGTCGGCGGCGTGCCGGTGGTGATGCGCGAGCTCCTCGACGCGGGCCTGATCCACGGAGACTGCCTCACGGTAACGGGGAGGACCGTCGCCGAGAACCTCTCGGCCATGGAGATCTCCGCTCCCGATGGCGAGGTGGTCCGCCCGCTCTCGAGTCCGATCCACCCGGAGGGCGGGACGGCGATCCTGTACGGCTCGCTCGCCCCGGAGGGGTCGGTCATGAAGATCGCGGGGGCCGCCTCCCTCGAGTTCCGCGGGCGCGCCCGCCCGTTCGACTCGGAGCAGGAGGCGTTCGACGCGCTCACCTCGGGCCGGATCCAGGCCGGCGACGTGATCGTGATCCGCTACGAGGGGCCGAAGGGCTCGCCGGGCATGCCGGAGATGCTCGCGGTGACGGCCGCGGTCGCCGGGGCCGGCCTGGGCGCCGACGTCGCCCTCGTCACCGACGGGCGGTTCAGCGGGGCGACCAAGGGGTACTCCGTCGGCCACGTGGCGCCCGAGGCCTTCGTCGGCGGGCCGATCGCGCTCGTACGGGACGGCGACGAGGTCCTGATCGATGCCGCGAACCGCAGGATCGACCTGCTGGTCGACGAGTCGGAGCTCGCCCGCCGGCGCGAGGCCTGGACGCAGCCGGCGCCGCGATACACCTCCGGCGCGCTGGCCAAGTACGCGCGGACGGTCGGCTCCGCCTCGAAGGGGGCGGTCACGTGGTGAGCGGGCTCACCAACCCTCAGGCGCTCGAGTGCCGGGAGTGCGGTGCCCGTTATCCGGTGGAGCCCCTCACGATCTGCGAGGAGTGCTTCGGCCCGCTCGAGCCCTGGTACGACCTCACGGCGATCGACGGCGTGGATTTCCGCAAGCACGTCGAGGCGGGTCCGCCGACGCTCTGGCGCTACGAGATGCTGCTGCCCGGCGGGCCGGGGGTCGAGCGCGTGGACCTCGGCGCCGGATTCACCCCGCTCCGGCGGGCCGAGCGCCTGGGCGAGCGTCTCGGCATCGAGAAGCTGTGGATCAAGGACGACTCGGGCAACCCGTCGAACTCCTTCAAGGACCGGGTGGTCTCGGTCGCGATCACGGTGGCGCGCGCGTTCGGGTTCGAGGCGATCAGCTGCGCTTCGACGGGCAACCTCGCGAACGCCACCGCGGCCCACGCGGCCAAGGTCGGGATGCCGGCCTACGTGTTCTGCCCGGACGACCTCGAGGTCGCCAAGCTCGTCGCGACCGAGGCCTACGGCGCGAAGGTCGTCGCCGTCCGCGGCAGCTACGACGACGTGAACCGCCTGTGCTCCGAGGTCGCCGAGACGCTGCCGTGGGCCTTCGTGAACGTGAACATGCGCCCCTACTACACGCAGGGCTCGAAGACGCTCGGGTTCGAGGTCGCCGAGCAGCTCGGTTGGCGGATCCCGGACCACGTCGTCGTGCCGATCGCCTCCGGCGCGTTGTTCACGAAGGTGCACCGGGCCTTCCGTGAGCTGATCACGATCGGCGCGGTCGAGGACCGGCCCTACCGGATCAGCGGAGCCCAGCCCGGGGGGTGCTCGCCGGTCGCGCAGGCGTTCGCCGCCGGAACAGAGGACGTGCGACCGGTCAAGCCCGACACGATCGCTCGCTCGCTCGCCATCGGCAACCCCGCCGACGGCTACTACGCGATCCGGATCGCGAACCAGACCGGCGGCGCGATCGACGCCTGCACCGAGGACGAGGTGGTCGAGGGCATCCGCCTGCTCGCCGAGACCGAGGGCGTGTTCACCGAGACGGCCGGCGGCGTCACGGTCGCCGTGCTGAAGCGCCTCCGGGAGCGCGGGGTGATCCGGCCCGAGGAGGAGACCGTCGCGCTCATCACCGGCAACGGCTACAAGACGATCGAGGCGCTCGAGGCCACCCTCGAGCCCACCTACCGGGTCGCACCCTCGCTCGAGGAGTTCCTCTCCAAGCTCTCGTCGTAAGGCGGCCGTCTCCGGATTTGCGCGAGGGCGGCCAACCGGTTCAGACTCCGCGGGTTCCCGAACGCAAGGGGGGAGGCTCATGCGCAAGCGGTGGATGCCGCTCGTCGCCGCCGTCCTGGTCGCCGGTGCGGCCATCACGGTCTCGCTCGTGTCGGTGTCGTCGGCGTCGGGCAAGAACAAGGTCCACGTGATCGAGCACGCCACGACCGATACCGTGGTCGACACCGGAGCAGCGGGCGACTCGACGGGCGACCTGCTCACGTTCCACAACGACGTGTACGACGCCACCGACACCACGAAGGTCGGCACCGACCAGGGCGAGTGCGTGCGGATCGATCCCGCTGCCGGGAGCTGGGAGTGCCGCTGGGTCACGACCCTCGAGCGGGGCTCGATCACGGTCGAGGGTCCCTTTTACGACACGGCGGACTCGACGCTCGCGGTGACCGGCGGGACCGGGGCCTACAAGGGTGCCCGGGGCCAGATGAAGCTCGTTGCCCGAAGCGGCGGCACCGAGTACGACTTCATCTTCAAGCTCGAGGGTTGACACACTCGAGGCCCGAAACGCCTCGAGCCGTGAGGGAACCGTCGGGGGGGCAAGACGCCCCCTCGACGGCGACCGCGCCTCGATCCACCACCCCGGGTCCCTAAGCGTCCCGATGTAGGTCCCTGAGGCTCACCTCGGGTTGTCGGTGATGATGTGCTCCCCCGGCTTCCCCGTCCAGCTTCTCAACGGCGAGGTCAGCCGGGCGGA
>JAJPHY010000076.1 GCA_021325015.1 Actinomycetota bacterium
GAGGGCGAGAGCCTGTTCTTCGACCTGTACTTCAACCTGCAGACGGAGGAGTTCCGCTTCTGGCAGCCCACCCTGATGAAGGGCGACTACACGTGGCTGAGCGTCCATGCGTTCCTCAAGGAGGGGCTCGCCAACTTCATCGGGCGCTTCCCGCGGATGGAACCGGAGGCGCGCGCCGTGTACGAGGCGAACCTCTCGCGGCTCGCCAAGCTCGACGCGATCCGCAACTACACGTACCAGGTCGACCAGCTGTCCGCCGACGAGCTCTCGACCGAGGAGGTCGTCGAGATCTTCAACCGCGTCAACTCGGCCGGCACGCCGCTCACCAAGGCCGACCTCGCCCTCGCGCACGTGTGCAGCCTGTGGCCCGAGGCGCGCGAGGAGATGCGCACCTTCGCCAAGCAGGTCCGCGTCCACGGGTTCGAGGTGGACCTCACGTTCCTCCTGCGCTGCGTCGCCGGCGTCGCGTCCGGCTCGCTCCTGCTCGAGGGCTCCTTCTACCGCCTGCCCCCGGAGGACTTCCAGCTCGCCTGGAAGAAGGTCAAGACGGCCTTCGAGCACCTGGTGAACGCCCTCCGGCACGAGGCGTACATCGACCAGATCTCGGACCTGCCCACCCCGAACGTGCTCATCCCGCCCACGGTGTTCCTCGCCAGGACCGGCGGGGCGTTCACCGACGACAGGCTCAAGAGGCGCTTCATCCGGTGGATCTACCTGGCGGGGATCTGGACGAGGTACTCGGGCGCGACCGAGACCAAACTGCAGCGCGACATCTCCGTCCTCGAGGAGGAGGACCCGGTCGGCGCGCTGATCGAGGGGATCTTGGCCGAGCGCGGGCGGATCCACCTGGAGTCGAAGGATCTCGCGGGCAAGATGGCGGGGTCGGCCGAGTACAAGTTCAGCTACGTGCTCGCGCGCGCCCGGGACGCGAAGGACTGGTTCACCGGGCAGGTCCTGTACCAGCGCGCGATCGGGAGGTCGAACGGGCTCGAGAGCCACCACATCTTCCCCAAGGCGGTGCTGGCGAAGGCCGGTTACTCGAGCGGCGAGCACCGGCGCCTGATCAACGAGATCGCGAACCGCGCGTTCCTGACCCAGAAGGCGAACCGCACGATCGCGGCCAGCCCGCCAGGTCAGTACCTGCCGGCGGTGCTCGCCACCCGCCCCGAGGCCCTGAAGGCCCAGTGCGTGCCCATGGACCAGTCGCTCTGGGACGTCGCGGAGTACCCGCGATTCCTGGCCGAGCGGCGCGTGCTGCTCGCCCGGGCGATGAACGAGTACCTCGACTCCCTCATCCCGGCCGACGAGGCGGCGGCGCAGCAGGCCGAGGAGATCACCGCGCTGGTCGCCGGGGGCGAGCACGAGGGGCTCGAGCTGAAGTCGACGCTGCGGTGGGACCTGAAGCTCGGCACGGTCAGCAAGGAGATGGAGCGCTCGGTGCTGAAGACCGTCGCCGGCCTGCTGAACAGCAAGGAGGGCGGCCGCCTGCTGATCGGGATCTCGGACGACGGCGAGGTGCTCGGCCTCGAGCCCGACTACGCCAGCCTGCGCAAGGACGGCAAGGACGACCGCGACCTCTTCGAGCTGCACCTCATGCAGGTCCTCTCGACCCACCTCGGAGAGTCGGTCGCGGCCTTCCTGACCGTCACCTTCCACTCGGTGGACGGCAAGGACGTCTGTCAGGTGACCGTGGAGCCGAGCGATCACCCGGTGTACGTCAGGACCGAGGGCAGGGACGTCTTCTTCCTGCGGATCGGGAACTCCACCAAGGAGCTTCCGCTCCCCGAGGTGATCAAGTACGTCGGCTCGCGCTGGGGCGGGTGACCGCCGCCGGTAGCCGGAGTCAGCTCGCCCGATGCCGGGCGATCAGCTTCCGGACCTCAGGAATCAGATCCTTCGGGACCTCGATGAACGCCTGCGACGCGGAGAAGCGGCTCCGCGCAGGCCTCGACCGCCGGACCACCCGCCCTCGGCCCGTGACGCGGTAGCGGCAGCAGCGCAAGGCTCAGTCGTGACGTGTCGGGGGTAGGGATCACATGAGCTGCCCACCCTCGTTGGACCTGAGCATCGAGCTACCCGCCGAGTCCGTTCGCCTCGCGACGCTCGCGCCCGCACAGCGGGCCCGACGGATGTTGAGGTCGCCCCAGGACAGGGGCCTCGAGTACCCCGGGCTCGTTCTCGGCGATCACCGCGGAACGATGGCCGTGCAAGGCGATACCAGGCCTCAATGGTCGACGGCCGGGCAGAGCCTGGGCTCGTCCCTGTCGCTCGCGGCTGCTACAGTCACCCCACCTCCCCCCTGACTCGGGGGTCGTGCTCATGGATGCCGTTCAAACGCTCACGAACGCCCTCGTCGTCGCGGCGGTCGGCGCCGTCCTGGCCTGGATGCTCACGGGCTTCCGGCGGGAGCTCCGCGAGGACCTCCGGCAGCTCCGTGGCGATCTGGCCGCTCAGGGCGCCGAGCTTCGAGGTGAGATGGCCGCTCAGGGCGCCGAGCTTCGAGGTGAGATGGCGCAGCTCCACACGAGCCTGCGAGGGGAAATCGCCGAGCTTCGCACGGAGCTTCGAAGGGAGATCGGCGAGCTCCGCGCCGAGATGAGAGAGGAGATCCGCGCCCTGCGGTCCGACCTCACGCAGGTGGCGCTCGCCGTCGGGGTGCGCCCGCGCGCTCAGAACCAGTAGCAGCAGCTCCAGCTCCTCCGAGTGTGCGCAGTGTGGGCGGAGGGACCGCGCCCGAGCTTCCCGGCCAAGCCCGCGTGTGGGCGGGTTGGGTACTGCCGCAGCTCCCCAAAGAATGTCGGTGGGGGGTCCTACGCTCGGCAGTAGTACGCGTGGCCCCTCATGAAGAAGACCTGCCTCCCCCTCGCGGGGCACCGGCCGCCGGTCGCCCCTGAGTCGCCGCGGAGGGCGCCGTGACCGCGGCGCCGAGCTTCTGCGCGCGTTGCGGAAGGCCGCTCGAGCATGGCCGATGCCCGCTCCACGACGCACCTGCTCGAACCCGCGGCCTGCCGACGTTCCTCGCCACGCTTGCGATCGGCCTGGCCATCCTGGTCGCCCTCGGCGGCACCGTGACCTCTCTTTGGCTCCGAAGCGATCTGCGGAGCACGCGGGCGGAGCTCCGATCGCTCGCCCATCGGGTTCGTTCACAGCAGGCCGAGCTCTCCGAGCTGAACCGGTCGGTCGCAACGCTCATGCGCCCCTCGCCTACCCCGCAGCTCCAGGACGTCGCGGCCGAGGTTCGGGACTCGGTCTTCACCGTCCGGACGGAGTTCGGGCAGGCGACCGCGTGGGTGATCCGCTCAGTCGGCGGGGTCTCGACTCTGATCACGAACTACCACGTCGTGGCCGGCGTATGGCGCCTCGGCGGCCGGTCGGTCGAGGTCGTCCGGGGCAGCGGAACGTTCCCGGGCACGATCCACGAGGTCAGCATCGCCGAGGACCTCGCCGCGATCGAGGTCGACGCCACCTTCCAGCCGCTGCAGGTCGGCACCTCGCGGCCGGACGTGGGCGAGCCGGTCCTGGTGGTCGGCTCGCCCTTCGGCTTCCAGCGGACGGTTGCGACCGGCGTGGTCTCGGCGATTCGCCCGAGGTTCATTCAGTTCTCCGCGCCGGTGAGCCCGGGCGACAGCGGCGCCCCCCTCGTGAATGATCGAGGCGAGGTGCTCGGCGTCGTCGCCCGCAAGGTCTTCGGCGGCGGGGCCGAGGGCCTCTCCTTCGCCATCCCGATCCAGACGGTCTGCCGGACCGTCGTGACCTGCTAAAGGAGGAACCAGATGGACGCCTGTCCGAGA
>JAJPHY010000008.1 GCA_021325015.1 Actinomycetota bacterium
GACGTGATGGGCGTCCGCCAGACCGGCTGGGCGATGCTCGCCTCCTCCTCCGTCCAGGCGGCGCAGGACCTCGCGGTCGTCGCCCACGCCGCGACGCTCGAGGCGCGCGTCCCCTTCCTCCACTTCTTCGACGGCTTCCGGACCTCGCACGAGGTCAACGTGATCGAGGCCGTCGACGACGAGGTGCTCCGCCGCATGGTGAGCGACGACCTGGTGCGGGCCCACCGCGAGCGCGCGCTCACCCCCGACCGCCCGGTGCTCCGCGGCTCGGCCCAGAACCCCGACGTGTTCTTCCAGGCGCGCGAGGCCGTCAACCCCTTCTACGACCTGGTTCCGGACGTCGTGCAGCTCACGATGGACCGGTTCGCCGAGCTGACCGGCCGCCGGTACCACCTGTTCGACTACACCGGCGCCCCCGACGCCGATCGCGTGGTGGTCCTCATGGGCTCGGCGGTCGGCGCCGTCCAGGAGACCGTCCGCACGCTCCTGGCCGGGGGCGAGAAGGTCGGCGTGCTCGAGGTCCGGCTGTTCCGGCCGTTCTCGGCGCCGGCCTTCGTGTCGTCGCTGCCGGCGACCGTGAAGGCCGTCGCGGTCCTCGACCGCACCAAGGAACCCGGCGCGCCCGGCGAGCCCCTGTACCAGGACGTGGTCACCGCGCTCGCCGAGCAGGCGGCCGCGGGCCGCCTGGCCGAGATGCCGAGGGTGATCGGCGGGCGCTACGGCCTGTCGTCCAAGGAGTTCAACCCGGCCATGGCCAAGGCCGTGTTCGACGAGCTCGCCCGCCCGCAGCCGAAGAACCACTTCACGATCGGGATCTACGACGACGTCACGCACACGAGCCTGTCGTGGGACCGCTCGTTCACGACCGAGTCCGACGACGTCGTCCGGGCGCTGTTCTTCGGCCTCGGCGCGGACGGCACCGTGAGCGCCAACAAGAGCTCCGTCAAGATCATCGGCGAGGGCACCAACCTGTTCGCGCAGGGGTACTTCGTCTACGACTCCAAGAAGTCGGGCTCGATGACCACCTCGCATCTGCGGTTCGGGCCGCGGCCGATCGAGAGCTCGTACCTGATCGAGCGCGCCAACTTCGTGGCGTGCCACCAGTTCAACTTCCTCGAGCGCCTCGACGTGCTCGCGGCGGCCGAGCGCGGCGCCACGTTCCTGCTGAACAGCCCCTACGGGCCCGAGGAGGTCTGGGACCACCTGCCCATCGAGACCCAGCGCGCGATCGTCGAGAAGGAGCTCAGGTTCTACGTGATCGACGCGCAGAGGATCGCCGACGAGGTGGGACTCGGGACCCGGATCAACACCATCCTCCAGACCTGCTTCTTCGCCCTCGCCGGCGTGCTCGATCGGGAGGAGGCCATCGCGCGCATCAAGCACGCGATCGAGAAGAGTTACGGCAAGCGCGGCCAGGCCGTGCTCGAGATGAACTACGCCGCCGTCGACCGGGCGCTCGCCGAGCTCCACGAGGTGCCGGTTCCCGCCGACGCGAGGAGCCGGCTCCACATGGTGCCGCCGGTCCCCGACGACGCCCCGGAGTTCGTCAAGAACGTGACCGCCAAGATGATCGCCGGTCAGGGCGACCTGCTGCCGGTCTCGGCGTTCCCGCCCGGCGGCGTGTTCCCGACCGGCACGTCGAAGTGGGAGAAGCGTTCCATCGCGCACGAGATTCCGATCTGGGACCCCTCGATCTGCATCGACTGCGCGAAGTGCGCGCTGGTCTGCCCGCACGCCGCGATCAGGATGAAGGTCTACGAGCCCGCGCAGGCGGAGGGCGCGCCGGGGTCGTTCAAGCACAAGGAATGGCGTGACCGCGAGCGCCCGGGCATGTGGATGACGATCCAGGTGGCCCCCGACGACTGCACCGGCTGCGGGGTGTGTGTCGACGTCTGCCCGGCCAAGAGCAAGGAGGTCGTCAAGCACAAGTCGATCGACATGCTCCCCAAGCTCGAGCACCTGGCGGAGGAGCGGCAGAACTGGGCGTTCTTCCAGACGATCCCGCCGGTCGACCGCCGGCAGGTCAAGCTGGCCTCGATCAAGGGCTCGCAGATGCTCGAGCCGCTGTTCGAGTTCTCCGGCGCCTGCGCGGGGTGCGGCGAGACCCCGTACCTGAAGCTCCTCTCGCAGATGTTCGGGGACCGGATCCTGATCGCGAACGCGACCGGGTGCTCCTCGATCTACGGCGGCAACCTGCCCACGACGCCCTGGACCGTCGACGCGAACGGCCGGGGGCCGGCGTGGGCGAACTCGCTGTTCGAGGACAACGCGGAGTTCGGGCTCGGCATGCGCCTCGCGCTCGACCACCAGGTCGCGTTCGCGCGCGAGCAGCTCGCGAAGCTCGCCCCCGAGGTCGGGCAGGACCTGGCCGACGCGATCCTCGGCGCCGAGCAGGAGGACGAGCCCCAGCTCTTCGAGCAGCGCGAGCGGGTCGCCGAGCTGCGGCGCCGGCTCGAGGCGCTGGACTCGCCGGCCGCTCGGAATCTCCTCCCGATCGTGGACGCGCTCGTCCGAAAGAGCGTGTGGATCGTCGGCGGCGACGGCTGGGCCTACGACATCGGCTACGGCGGGCTCGACCACGTGCTCGCGACCGGACGCAACGTGAACGTCCTCGTGCTCGACACGCAGGTCTACTCCAACACGGGCGGACAGGCCTCCAAGGCCACCCCCCGCGGGGCCGTCGCGAAGTTCGCGGCCGCAGGCAAGCCGGTCGGGCGCAAGGACCTCGGCATGATCGCCGCGAGCTACGGGAACGTGTACGTGGCCCAGATCGCGCTCGGCGCCGACAACGCGCAGACCGTGAAGGCGCTCGCCGAGGCCGAGTCGTGGGACGGCCCGTCGCTCGTCATCGCCTACAGCACCTGCATCGAGCACGGGATCGACATGTCGACCTCCATGACGCACCAGGCCGAGGCCGCGAGGTCGGGGTTCTGGCCCCTGTACCGGTACGACCCCCGCAAGGCGATCGAGGGCGCGCACCCGCTGCAGCTCGACAGC
>JAJPHY010000074.1 GCA_021325015.1 Actinomycetota bacterium
ACGGGCTCGACGGCGGTGGGGGCGCAGATCATGAAGCTCTGCGCCGACAACATCACGCGGGTCTCGCTCGAGCTCGGGGGCAAGTCGGCGAACGTCGTCTTCGCCGACGCCGACCTCGACGTCTGCGTCGAGCGGTCGATGTGGTCGATCTTCGACAACACCGGCCAGGACTGCACGTCTCGCTCCCGCATGTTCGTCCAGCGTCCCATCTACGACGAGTTCATCGAGCGGATGGCCAAGCGCACGTCGGAGCTGCGCGTCGGGCGGCCGCTCGAGGAGACGACGGACCTCGGTCCGATGATCTCGGCCTCGCAGCGCCAGACCTCGCTCGACTACATCGCGCTCGGTATCGAGGAGGGAGCCCGGCTCGTGACGGGAGGTGAGGTGCCCGAGGAGCCGCCGGGCGGCTTCTACCTGCGGCCGGCGATTCTCGCGGACGTCGACAACTCCTGGCGGGTCGCCCGCGAGGAGATCTTCGGGCCGGTGGCCTGCGTGATGCCCTACGACACCGAGGAGGAGGCGATCCGTCTGGCGAACGACACGCCCTACGGTCTTTCCGGCTCGATCTGGACCCGCGACCTCGGCCGCGCGATCCGCGTGGCGAAGGCGGTCCGTACGGGCGTGCTGTCGGTGAACTCGGCGCACAGCGTCCACACGGAGGCGCCGTTCGGCGGGTTCAAGCAGAGCGGGATCGGGCGCGAGATGGGCATGCACGCCGTGAACCTGTACACCGAGGTCAAGAACGTGTACTTCTCCGAGGCGTGACCTCGGAGCGCCCTGGCTGCGGAGGGCCGATGGAGTCGTGGCGGCGAGCGCTGCACGGCGATCCGCTCCCCTGGATGCTCGAGGAGGACACCCCGGCGGTCCGGCACCTCGCCCTCCGGTGGCTGCTCGACGAGCCGGAGGACACCGAACGCCAAGGGTCACCCAGCAAGTGGGTGACCCTTCGCGCGTGTCGTGTGCTGGAGGCGGTCCTCTAGGCGCTCACCTGGGTGCCGCAGTTCGGGCAGAACCGCGCGCCGGCCTCGAGCGCGTGCCCGCAACTCGCGCAGAACTTCGGGCCGCCGCCTGATTCGATCGGGTGCTGCTCTGGGACGGGCGCGGGCGGCGGAGCGACCGGCGGCGCCGGAGGAGCGACGGCCGGAGCCGCGAATGCGGCGGCCAGCGGAGGCGGGGCGGTCGCCGCAGGCGGAGCACCGGCCCCTGGGGGGGTCGCGGCGGGCGGCGGCTGGACCCCCACGCGCGTGGCCTCCTGCGGCGGAGCCGGGGCTCCGACGGCGGAGACCGGAGGCGTCATCGGCACTGCGGCGGCCGCGGCCGGAACAGGCTTCCTTCGCCGGGTCGCGAGCACGACGAGCAGGACCACCACGATCGCGCCGGCCGCAGCCGCCGCGATCGCCCACGCGGGAACGCCCCCACCGCCTCCTCCTTCCGGCGATGCCTCGGCCACGGGAACGTCCTCGGCGGTGCCGGCCTTTGCCTGGGCGTCGGCCAGGTACTGGGTGGCGAGCGGTTGACCCGGATAGATCGCGAGCACCTTCTCGAGCGCGGGAACGGCGGCCGAGAAGTGGTTGCCCCAGAACAGGTTCATCGCGTCCCGGAACGCCTCGTCGGCCGGCCCCGACGCGGTCGCGACACCGGCATCGGCGAGCGCGGCCTTGATGTCGTCGACGGTGCGCAGATACTTCGCCCCGGACTCGCCGGAAGACTGCAGGAGCGAGAACGAGATCAGGCCAACGACGTTGCCGGAGCCGTCGATCGCGGGCCCTCCACTCATGCCCGGCTCGATGTTCGCGTCGACCTCGATCAGGTTGCTCGTTCCCTGCGGCCGGATATTGCTCACGCGGCCGAAGACCTTGTTCGGTTGGGTGACGCCGGTCTGCAGGGCGTCCCGAGACGATCCAGGGAACCCGAGAGCGACGACCTCGTCCCCGGTCGCCAGGTCCGCCGCCGACCCGGCGAGCGGCACGGTCGGCATGTTCGTGCCGTTCACCTGCAGGATCGCGACGTCGGTGTTCTCGAACCCCGTCGAGGTCAGCACGCGCGCCGGCGTCCCCTTCGGGAGCTGGACCTGCGCGATGTCGACCGCCGAGTAGACGGTCTCGATCGGCGTGATCGCGAACGTGCAGGCGACTCCCCGGTAACACTGCTGGAGGAGCTGGTTCTGATAGCCGACCGGCAGGGTGTACTGGTCGAACGGGCTGCTGTTCGCGCTCGGGTAGCGGTACCCGAAGCCCTCGAGGACGAGCCGGTTGGCCGCGTAGTTCCGCATGAGCTTCTCCTCCGGCTCCACCACGTGGCTGGCGGTCACGATGACGCCGTTCGGGTTCACGACGAACCCGCTGCCGGTCGCGTAGTCGAAGGCGTACGTCCTCGACAGCGACCCGAGTCCCGAGACCGCGTTGGGGTTCTGGTAGATGAGGCGGACGTGGATCTTGACCGACGTGTCGATGAACACGACGGCGGGGCTCGCGAGCGTGATCGCTCGCTCGACCGGGCTCGGTCCCGCCGGCGAGGCGCTCTGCGCGCCTGCCGATCCCGGCGCGAGGAGCAGCGTCGCGAGCACGGTGGACAGGACCAGCGCCTTCCGGCGCATCGTGCTGCTCATGAGGACCCCCTCTCCCGAGCTGCCCAGAGGGGCCGGCTCGATTCTGATCCCTCCCTTTGGCGCGAGGTTCTCCTTTGGTTACATTTCGGCTTCTGAATGGACCTACCTGAGGAGCTTGCCTCACGACCGCCCCGCAAGCCGGGACAGGAGCCGACCGCCACGCTCACGGTCGACGCCTACCGGCGGCTGAGGAGCGAGCTGGACGAGCTCCTTACGAGCGGACGGAGCCACATCGCCGCGCGCCTCAAGGCCGCCCGGGAGCACGGCGACATCAGCGAGAACGCCGAGTACGACGCCGCCAAGAACGAGCAGGCGCTGATGGAGTCCCGGATCCGCTACCTGGAGCGGATCCTGAGGGACCCCGAGATCATCGAGGCGCCGGCGGCCTCGGACGTCGTGGCCCCCGGCATGCTCGTCACGATCCGGCCGCTCGACGAGGACGATCCCGAGGACGAGACGTACCTGCTGGCCGAGTCGGCCGAGGAGCGGGCCCCCGGCGTCCGGACCGTCACCACCACCTCACCGCTCGGGCGGGCCCTGCTCGGGGCCCGGGAGGGCACCCAGGTGTCGTACGAGGCCCCCGGGGGGACCTTCCGCTACGTGGTCGCGCGCTTCGAGCCGTTCGCCGGCTGACGCCGGTCGCGCCGGACGGGAGGCGGCGATAGCCTGCGGTCGACGATGAGCGGCCGCCCAGGAGATTCGGCGACGACGCGGGGCCACCGACCGAGCCCCGATCGGCCCGCTCCCCGCGTTCGCGACCTGCCGGCACCCCGCAGGACCAGGGGGGTCTTCGGACCCGCGATGCGCTTCCTCTTCACCTGGCCCTACCGGATCGGGCTGGCCGCCCTCTACCGGGCGGGGGTGCGCCCCTGGCAGCTGACGCTCGCATCGCTCGCGACGAACGTCGTCGTCGGGTGGCTGCTCGTCACCGGACGACGGTTCCTGCCGGGAGCCCTGCTGATCCCGGCCGGCATGTTCGACATCTTCGACGGCGCGATCGCCCGGCTCCGCGGGGAGGAGCGGCGTTCGGGCGCGTTCCTGGACTCCGTGATGGACCGCATCTCCGACACCGTCCTGTTCGCCTGCTTGTTCTGGTCCGAGGCGCAGCAGGAGCACCGGCTGGCGGCGGCGCTCGCGCTCGTGACGCTCGTGACCGCTCTGCTCGTGAGCCACGTGCGAGCCGAGGCCGAGGCCGAGGGAGTATCGCTCACCGAGGGCTTCTTCCAGCGGCTCGAGCGGTACGTGGCGATGATGATCGGGCTCATGGTGCCGGAAGCGCTCCTGCCGATGCTGGTGGTCCTCGTGCTGCTCGGCGGGGTCACGGTGCTGCAGCGCGGGTGGTCGGCGGTTCGGCGGGTATCCCGGGAGGGACGCGCATGAGCGAGCAGGACGGGTTCGTCCGAGTCGGCGGGCTCGCCGAGGTTCCCGACGGCGAGATCCGTCTGTTCGAGCACGTGAGCGGACGGGTGGCGGTGGCGCACATCGAGAACGAGCTGTTCGCGTTCGGTGACGAATGCACACACGAAGGGTGCTCGCTCGCGGAGGGTGAGCTCGACGAGGTGGCGGACACGGTGGTGTGCCCGTGCCACGGGAGCGCGTTCGCGCTTCGCGACGGCGAGCCCGTGGACGGGCCGGCGCGGGACCCCGTGCCGGTCTACCCGGTCCGGGTGCGGGACGGGTGGATCGAGGTCAGGCTCGAGATCGGAGGTCAGGCATGAAGCTCGGGATGGTCGGGCTGGGCCGGATGGGTGGAAACATGACCTTCCGGCTCGTGCGGCAGGGTCACGAGGTGGTGGCCTTCGACCCCTCGCCCGAGGCCGTCGCGCGAGTCGAGAAGGCCGGGGCCGAGGGCGTCACGTCGCTCGCCGACCTCGTGGACCGACTCCCGGCCCCGCGCGTGGTCTGGTTGATGGTCCCCGCCGGCGAGGTGACCGAGCGCACGGTGGCCGACCTCGGCGGGCTGCTGTCCGCGGGCGACCTCGTGGTCGACGGCGGAAACTCGTACTACCGCGACTCGATCCGCAGGGCCGAGGCCCTGTCCGCGTCCGGCGTCCGGTTCGTGGACTGCGGCACGAGCGGAGGTGTCTGGGGCCTGGAGAACGGGTACTGCCTGATGGTGGGCGGCGACGAGGACGCGGTCCGGCTGGCAGAACCCGCCTTTCGCGCCCTCGCCCCGGAGGGGGGGTACGCGCACGTGGGTCGGGCGGGAGCCGGGCACTTCACGAAGATGGTTCACAACGGCATCGAGTACGGGCTCCTGCAGGCGTACGCGGAGGGCTTCGAGATCCTCGAGCGATCGGAGTTCGACCTCGACCTCACCCAGGTCGCGTCGATCTGGCGGTACGGGAGCGTGATCCGTTCCTGGCTGCTCGAGCTCCTGCACGATGCGCTCGAGAGGGACCCGGGTCTCGCCAGGGTGCGCGGGTACGTGGAGGACTCGGGCGAGGGTCGATGGACGGTGCAGGCGGCGATCGACGAGGACGTGCCGGCTCCGGCGATCGCGCTCTCGCTGTTCGCGCGATTCGCCTCGCGGCAGGATGAGTCGTTCGGCGCCAAGGTGATCGCCGCGCTCCGAAACGAGTTCGGGGGGCATCCGGTCCGGACCGAGGAGGGCTCGTGAGCATCCACGACCTGCCGCCCCAGGCCGTCGTTATCTTCGGGGCCTCGGGAGATCTCACCAAGCGCAAGCTGATCCCAGCCTTCTATCACCTGTTCCTCGAGGGGCTGCTGCCGAAGGGATTTGCGATCGTCGGATACTCGCGCACGGAGCTCTCCGACCGGGAGTTCCGCGAGCACGCCCGGGAGGCCGTCAAGCGCTTCGGTCGTCGGGAGCCGAGCGGAGAGGTGTGGCGGGACTTCGCCCAGCACCTCTCGTACCTGCCGGGCGAGTTCTCCGACGAGGGCGCGATGAACCACCTGGTCAAACACCTGGAGTCGATCGACAGGCGTCGAGGGACCGCCGGCGGGCGCTTCTTCTACGCCGCGACCCCACCCGCCGCGTACCCGGACATCGTTCACCGAATCGCCGACGCGCACCTCCAGCCCGGGGCGAAGATCGTGTTCGAGAAGCCCTTCGGTCGCGACCTCCGCACGGCGCGTGAGCTGAACGACACCATCCACGAAGTGTTCGACGAGTCCCAGGTCTTCCGGATCGATCACTACCTGGGCAAGGAAACCGTGCAGAACGTGCTCGTCCTGCGCTTTGCGAACGGCATGTTCGAACCGATCTGGAACCGCCGCTACATCGACCACGTACAGATCACGGTGGCCGAGGACATTGGGGTGGAGGACCGGGGGGTCTTCTACGAGCAAACGGGCGCGATCCGCGACATGGTGAGCACCCACCTGTTCCAGGTGATGACCTTTCTGGCCATGGAGCCGCCGGTCTCCTTCGAGCCGGATCGCCTCCGCGACGAGACCGTGAAGGTGCTTCGGGCCACGATGGTCTGCGACCCCGACCGGACCGTCCGCGGCCAGTACCGCGGGTATCGGGACGAGCCGGGCGTCTCGGACGAGTCCACCGTCGAGACGTACGCGGCGCTCGAGCTCGAGGTGGACAACTGGCGGTGGGCCGGCGTCCCCTTCTACCTTCGAACCGGAAAGCGGCTCGCGAGGAAGGCGAGCGAGATCACGCTCAAGTTCCGGAAGGTCCCGTTCAACGTCTTCCGGGGCACGGACCTCGACCTGCCCAAGCGGGATCACCTCACGATCCGCATCCAGCCGAACGAGGGGGTCACGCTCGCGCTGAACGCCAAGCGGCCGGGCCCCGGCCTCGAGCTCGGGAGGGTGACGATGGACTTCGACTACGAGCGCGAGTTCCAGGCGGAGATCGTCGATTCGTACGAGCTGTTGCTGCTCGAGGCGCTGGAGGGCGACCACACCCTGTTCCTGCGTGAGGACGCCGTCGAGCGAGCCTGGGAGGTGCTCGACGACGTGCTCAGCAGACCCTCGCCGGTCGTGCCCTACGATCCCGGAACCTGGGGTCCCCCGGAGGCCGACGCCCTCATCGCGCCACGGAGGTGGCACGTGGCGAGCCTCGACCACCCCGGCTGAACCTCCGAGGGCTGGCGTCGGACTCGTTCCGCCGGTAGGCTCGCGGTCCACTTCCCTCATCAAGGAGGCGTGCGATGACCGAGCGGACCAGGTTCGACCTCGCTCCCGACCAGATCCCCGAGGCCTGGTTCAACATCCTCCCCGACATGGTGGGGGCGGGGATCCAGCCCCTCCCGCCGCTGCATCCGGGCACCGGAGAGCCGGTGACGCCCGACCTGCTGGCGCCGCTGTTCCCCGAAGCGCTCATCCGGCAGGAGGTCTCGACGGAGCGGTGGATCGACATCCCGGGACCCGTCCTCGACGTCTACCGGCTCTGGCGGCCGACTCCGCTGCACCGGGCGACCAGACTCGAGCAGCGCTTGCAGACGCCCGCGCACATCTACTTCAAGTACGAGGGTTCCTCACCGGCCGGCTCGCACAAGCCGAACACCGCGATCGCCCAGGCCTACTACAACAAGGAGGCGGGCGTCCGGCGTATGTCCACCGAGACCGGCGCCGGCCAGTGGGGCTCCTCGCTCGCGATGGCCTGCAGCTTCTTCGGCCTGGAGTGCCTGGTCTTCATGGTCAAGGCGTCGTTCGAGCAGAAGCCCTATCGCCGGATCTTCATGGAGACGTTCGGCGCGGAGGTCCGTCCGTCGCCGTCGCCGACGACGGAGGCCGGGAAGAAGATCCTCGGCGAGCACCCGAGCTCGACGGGTTCGCTCGGCATCGCGATCAGCGAGGCGATCGAGGTCGCCGCCACAAACGCGGACACGAACTACTCGATCGGGTCCTGCCTGAACCACGTGCTCCTCCACCAGACGGTGATCGGCCTCGAGGCCCGCAAGCAGATGGAGCTCGCGGGCGAGCGACCCGACGTCGTGGTCGGGTGCGTGGGGGGCGGGTCGAACTACGGCGGTCTCGCCTACCCGTTCATGGCCGGTCGGCTGAGCGGTGAGAGCCCCGAGATGCGGTTCCTCGCCACCGAGCCGGCCGCCTGTCCGACCCTCACGAAGGGCAGGTTCGCGTACGACTTCGGGGACACCGCGCAGCTGACGCCGCTCCTGCCGATGTACACGCTCGGCCACGACTTCGTGCCGGCGCCCGTGCACGCCGGAGGTCTTCGCTACCACGGCGACGCGCCGTCGCTCTCGCTGCTGGTGAAGGAAGGACACATGGAGGCCGCCGCGTACACGCAGAACGAGGTGTTCGAGGCGGCGGTGTTGTTCGCGCAGACGCAGGGGATCGTGCCGGCGCCCGAGTCCGCGCACGCGATCCGGGGGGCGATCAACGAGGCGATCGCTGCCAGGGAGGCGGGAGAGGAGAAGGTGATCCTGATCGGTTTGTCGGGCCACGGACACTTCGACATGCAGGCCTACGACGACTACCTGAACGGGCGGCTACCCGAGGTCGAGTTCGACCCGGCGGAAGAGGAGGCCGCGCTCGCGAGCCTGCCCCAGATCCCGCTCGGCTAGGCTGGACGCCGTGACCTCTCGCGAGATCGACCCGCTCGACTACCTCGAGGTCGACCGGCTCCTCACCGACGAGGAGCGAGCCATCCGCGACGCGGTTCGCGAGTTCGTCCGCGAGCGGATCCTCCCGAGCATCGGCGAGTGGTTCGAGACCTCGGAGTTCCCCCGCGACGTGGCCAAGGGACTGGCCGACCTCGGCCTGCTCGGGATGCACCTCACCGGCTACGAGTGCGCCGGTGCGAACGCGGTCTCCTACGGGCTCGCCTGCCTCGAGCTCGAGGCGGGGGACAGCGGGTTCCGCTCGTTCGTCTCGGTGCAGGGTTCGCTCTGCATGTTTCCGATCTGGAAGTTCGGGAGCGAGGAGCAGAAGCAGCGGTACCTGCCGGCCATGGCGAGAGGCGAGATCATCGGGTGCTTCGGCCTGACCGAGCCGGACGTTGGGAGCGACCCGGCGCGGATGCGCACGTCGGCACGACGCGACGGCCCGGACTGGGTGCTCTCCGGCACGAAGATGTGGATCACGAACGGTGGGATCGCGGACCTCGCGGTCGTGTGGGCGAGGACGGACGACGGCGTTCGGGGGTTCCTCGTGCCGACCGACACGCCCGGCTTCTCGACGCACGACATCCACCGGAAGCTCTCGCTCCGCGCGTCGGTCACCTCGGAGCTCGTGCTCGACGAGGTCCGGCTCCCCGAGGACGCCGTTCTCCCGGGCGTTGTGGGGATGAAGGGACCGCTCTCGTGCCTGACCGAGGCTCGCTACGGCATCGTCTGGGGCTCGATGGGCGCGGCGCGCGCCTGCTTCGAAGCGGCGCTCGAGTACGCGAAGACGCGCGTGCAGTGGGGGCGGCCGATCGCCGGGTTCCAGCTCACGCAGGAAAAGCTCGCGACCATGGCCACCGAGATCAACAAGGGCCTCCTGCTTGCGCTCCACCTCGGGAGGATGAAGGACGAGGGGCGCCTGCGCCCCCAGCACGTCTCGATGGGCAAGCTGAACAACGTGCGCGAGGCGCTCGGGATCGCCCGGGAGGCAAGGAGCATCCTCGGCGCGAGCGGGATCACGCTCGAATACCCCGTGATTCGGCACATGAACAACCTCGAGTCGGTCCTCACCTACGAGGGCACGAACGAGATCCACACGCTGATCGTGGGCGAGGCCCTCACCGGCATGCGGGCATACGAGTAGAGGCGCCGGTCGATCCGCCGTCGAAGCAGCTTCGAGGCGACCCGCGCCGAACGCGCGCCGTCGGGTAGCCTGTCGAGGCACCGATCGAGGACACGCACGATCCAGCGAACGAGGAGGTTCAGGTGGCGCGGGAGATCGACTGGGCGCTTCTGGAAAAGGCGGTCGACATCACGGCGTCGGCGGTCCGCGGATCGCTTGGAGGCGAGAACAGCCAGCCGCCGAAGTTCGCCGCCGACGTCTTCCGAGAGGTATGGGCGGCGCTCAAGGAGGCCTCGGCCGACCTCCCGGAGCGCGGCAAGCCGGGATTCTGACCCGGTCCCGAGGACCGCGGTGACGTCGAGACCGGCCGTCGGCGATCTGCGTCGGGCCCGCGCTCGGGTCCTGGACTGGTATGGGCCGCGAAGGTCCCTGTATCCGTGGCGGCGCACTCGTGATCCGTATCGAGTGCTGGTCTCCGAGGTCATGCTCCAGCAGACGCAGGCGTCCCGGGTCGTGCCGGCCTATCGGGCATTCGTTCGAAGGTACCCCACGCTCGCGTCGCTCGCCCGCGCGCCCAGGAGCGAGGTGATCGCCGCCTGGAACGGGCTCGGCTACAACCGCCGCGCGGTCGCGCTCAGCGACGCGGCGCGAGTGATCGTCCAGGAGCATCGGGGCCGGATCCCGTCCGAGCCCGAGCTCCTCGCGCGGCTGCCCGGCGTCGGCCCCTACACGGCCGCTGCGGTCGCCTCGCTCGCCTTCGGCCGCGCGGTGCCCGCGATCGACACGAACGTCCGGCGGGTCGTCGCGCGCGTGCTCGTCGGCGTCGATCCCGTCGACGCGGCGAGCGGCGAGGTCCGTCGTCTCGCCGCGCGATGGGTGGACCGCGACGATCCGGGCGCCTGGAACCAGGCGCTCATGGACCTCGGCCGGGAGGTCTGCCGGCCGCGCCCGCGCTGCGAACGCTGCCCGATCCGAGGGGCGTGTCGCTTCCTCGCCGACGGTCGCGAGCCGGGGCCGTCGGCCAGACGCCGACCGCCGTTCCGGGGTTCGACCCGCGAGGCGCGCGGCGCGGTGGTTCGGAGCCTCCGTCCAGGGTCGGCCACGACGCTCGGAACGCTGGTCGCTCGCACGGGTCTCGGTCGGCCGCGGATCGTCGAGGCGGTCGCCGCACTCCACGCCGACGGCCTGATCGAGGCCGGCCCGGCGGCCCTCGCCGGAAGCCCGCGTGGATGCGTCCGTCTTCGCTCCTGAGGTCGACGCCTCCCAAAACGCAAGGGAACGCCCTCCACCCACAGCCCGTCCAAGCTCGCGAACGCACCGGTCGGCATCGGCCGGCGGTCTCGCCGAAGGGAGGCCCCCAATGCGTAGGGTCGTCGTGCTCATCGTCGGGTTCCTCGCCGTCGCCGGCGTCATCGGGTACGTCGCCACGTCGGGCGGGTCGGGCTCGGGCGGTGGCGGGGGCGCACCCATGGCGAGCGCCTCCCCCGTTCCCCAAAGTGCGAGGTCCGCTCCTGCGAGTGCCGGCCACGACCTCGCGCTCGGCGGCGCAGGCAACGTGACGAGCCTGCAGGTCTCGACGCTCGGCGAGCTTCCTCCGATCGGGCCCGATATCGTGAAGACCGCCCGGATCTCGGTCGAGGTGAAGAAGGGCCGATTCCAGAGCGCGTTCGACGCCGCCTCGACCATCGCGGCCAAGTACGGCGGGTACGTGCAGGACTCGACCATGGCCGGGACCAAGACGAAATCGGGCACGCTCACGATCAGGATCCCGAGCGCGAGCTTCGACGACGCGATGAACGACCTGCGCGCGCTCGGAACGGTCGAGGCGCAGTCGATCTCTGGCCAGGACGTGACGTCGCAGTTCGTCGACCTCGAGGCGCGGCTCCGCACGTGGATGACGCAGGAGGCCGTGCTGCTTCGGCTGATGCGACAGGCGACGTCGGTCGAGGCCACGCTCCGCGTGCAGAACCAGCTCCAGGACGTCCAGTTCCGGATCGAGCAGATCAAGGGCCAGCTCCGCGTGCTCCAGAACCAGACCTCGCTCGCAACCATCCAGGTCGGCATCCGCGAGGCCGGCGCACCGGTTCGGGTCGAGCAGGCCGCGGTGAAGCGTCCGAGCCTGACCGAGGCGTGGGACCGCGCGCTCGCGGGCTTCCTCACGGTGATCTCCGCGATCGTCGTCGGGCTCGGCTACCTCGTGCCGGTGACGCTCGTCGGCCTCGCGGTGTGGCTCGGGTACAGGCGGCTCCGGCCGCGCCCGGCGACGCCCTGAGCCGTTCGGGGTCTGCGACTGCCGACCGGCGGGGGGAGATGGACACGCTCCCGGCTCGCGGACGGCGCGGTCGATCGGCCCATCGGAAGCTGCCAGGCAGCCTCGATCGCGGGGCAGGCCGCCGATCGTGAGCCGCATCCAGGTGGCTGTCACCGCGCCGAGCCGGGCGCTACGCGTGAATCGCCCCTCGACCGAAGCGCAACGAACGCCACCGACAGCGCTTCTGCCGAAGTGCTCGTCCCGAGCGTGACGGATGCATGTTGAAGCGCCGGTGGACGACGGCCATTCAGGCTGAAACGCCGAGGCCGTGGGGGACGGCCCAGCCCAACGCCGACAGAAATGATCGACAGGCGCGGCCGAACATGTTCTCGGCGCGATCGATGGCCCGGCGTAATAAGGTACCCGGACCTCACCCGACACTTGAAGGGTCTTCGGCGGCCCTTCACACGCAGTCTCCAGCGTTGGCCGGAGCCCGGAGGGGGCTGCGTTGGAACCATGATCTGGGGGTTGCCCGTCGCCACAGCAGGGCGGCGACGACGACGGCAATCGCCACCATCGACGTCAATTGGCTGCCGGTGAGGCCGAACAGCCGGCGTGGATCGGTCCTGAGGAAGTCCGTGAACACGCGGCTCCCCGCGTACCACAGCGTGAACAGCGCGATGGTGGAGCCGGGCGCCCGCCGTTTCCGCATGAACCCGATGAGGACCAGGAGCACCACGCTCGTGATGATCAGGTCGTAGAGCGCGACCGGGTGTACCACGGTCCCGATCGGCGGGACCCCGTCGAGCGGATGGATCCCGCCGGCGAAGCGAAACCCCCACGGGAGCGTGGTCGGCTTCCCGAGGTGGTCGCCGATGATGAGGTCGCTCACTCGACCGATCGCCTCACGGCGCCTCCCCCGCGCGTTCACGGATCCTTCACATCGCCATCCGATGCTCCAGCGTGAACGAGGAGGTGGTCCGACTGGAGCGGGGATGGCATCGGCTCGTGCGGGGACGGCGATCGGTGCCCGCCGGTCGTCTCGTCGCCTGCGGCTTGATGGGGCTCGCAGCCGTGGGACTCGTGGCAGCGATCGTCCTCGGCGCGCCGCTGGTCTCGATCCTGCTCGTCGGCTTGCTGCTCCTTTGTCCGTTGCTCCTCTGTGCGCCGTTCGGTCTGGAGCGGCAATCGTCCGAGGGCTCCTTCCACGAAAGGCATGACGCCCGTGCATGAGGTGATCGTCCTCACATCCCCCGCCTGCCATCTGTGCGAAGAAGCGCTCGAGGTCTTGGAGGGCCTGCGCGACGAGCTCTCGCTCTCGATCCGTGCGGTCGAGATGGGGTCCCCGGAGGGACGCGTCCTCGTCGAGCGCTTCCGGCCGGCGGTTCCGCCCGGCGTGATCGTCGACGGCGCACTGTTTAGCTCGGGGCGGCTGCCCCAGAGGAAGCTCCGACGGCTCCTGGGCGGCGCTCGGCCGACGGTGGTCTAACGTGGGCGGGCTCCTCACCACCGGCTCCATCCTCGCGGCGTTCTTCGCCGGCGCCGTCGCCCTGTTCAGCCCCTGCTGCATCGTGTTCCTGTTCCCCGCGTACCTCGCCTCCGCGGTGAAGAACCGCCGCTGGAAGCTGCTGCCGCTCACGTTCGTGTTCGCGGCGGGCCTCGCGCTCGTGCTGCTGCCGGTCACGCTTGGGGTCGGGATGGTCATGACAACGGTCCGACGATTCCACACGCCGCTGTACGCGGTGGGCGGTTTGCTGATGCTCGCCCTGGCGGTGCTTGCCCTCCTCGGGAAGTCCTGGAGCATGCCCAGGTTCGTCCACGTGCCCTCCCTCGAACGGAGCGACACGGCAGGGGTGTTCGCGCTCGGGGTCTTCTCCGGCGTCGCCTCCTCGTGCTGCGCGCCGGTGATGGCGGGCGTTCTGGCCCTGTCCGCGCTGTCCGGATCGGCGATCGGCGCCGGGACCCTCGGGCTCGCCTACGTGTTCGGGATGATCTTTCCCTTGCTCGTCATGGGCCTGCTCTGGGACCGGCTCGAGCTGGGCGATCGGAGGATCTTCCGCGCCAGACCCGTTCGGGTGCGCATCGCCGGGCGAACCCTGCACACCAACTCCGTGAACGTCGCGGTCGCCGTGGCGTTCGCGGCCATGGGCACCTTCGTGCTGTTGCTCGCGGCGAACGGGAACACGACGACGGCGCCCCCGTTCCAGCTCGCGATCGGCCGATGGCTCTCACGAATGTCCCTGGACGCGGTGCGGTTCCTGGAGCCGGTGCCGGAGCCGATCCTCGGCCTGGGCTTGTTGGCCCTGGCCGCCGTCTTCTTCATCGCAGCCACGCGAGGTCGGAGGACCTCGGACACGGAGGGAACGAGCCATGACCACGAAGACGACCAGAGCGAGGAGGCGCGTCCCGACCAGGGGCGGCGGTCGGTCGCCGAGCGCCCGTCCTGCCACGAGCCGGGTGAAGGAGCGGCGGCCGAAGGCCGGGCAGGCATCTCGACACCGACGCGTGCGTAGACGGTTCGCCCCGTCCTCGGGGGCGCTGATCGCCGTTGGTGTCGTCGTCGCCGTCGCTGGGGCGCTGTTCCTCAGCGGCAGGGGATCTCCGGGCGGTGGGGTGGGGCTCGGCCGGCCGGCGCCGCCGTTCACGCTCGAGTCGACCGATGGCTCGGAGGTGTCCCTGGGAGACTTCCGCGGGAGGAACGTCCTTCTCTACTTCAACGAGGGCGCGGGGTGCGACGCCTGCTTCTATCAGACGGCCGTGCTGGTGAGAAGCCAGGCCCTTCGTGCATCCGGGGTCACCCTCATTCCGATTGTGATGAACCCCCTGGGCCAGGTCTCGGAGGAGCTCGCGCGGTTCGGGATCACGACCCCGTACCTTGTCGACGCCGACGGAAGCGTCTCGAAGGCCTACGGCATGCTCGGGACCGGTATGCACGCGAACTTGCCCGGACACGGCTTCGTGTTCGTCGACGGCTCGGGGCGGATCCGCTGGCAGAAGGAGTACCCGTCGATGTACGCGTCGGCCGTGGAGATCCTCAGGGCGATCGAGCCGTACCTCGGCTGACCGGGGTCGCGTCTGGGTCCTTCGGCACGCCGCGAGCGGGTCGACGGGCCCTCCTTCGGAACTCGCCCGGGGCGTTCCATGGCCCGAAGGGGGGAGGTCGCCGTGAACCTGCACCTTCGGCGTATCAAGGTCCTCGCGGTGGTGGTCCCGGCCGCCGGGCTGTTCGGATTCGAGGTTTTTCGGCACTTCGTGCTCCAGCCCGCGCTGGGTGAGCCGTCCCCGCATCTTGCCGAACACGTCGTCTCCGCACTTGTGCTCACGGTCTCGGTCGTGGCGTTCTCCTTCGCCATCTTCCGTCTCCTCGAGCGGCTCCACGGCCAGCTCCTCGCGCTGAACGAGGCCGCGATCGCGGTCACGGCCGACCTTTCGGTGGATCGGGTGCTCCAGCGGGTTGCGGATCTGGCCCGAACGGTCGCCGGAGCGTCGTACGCGTCGGTCCAGGTCGATCGAGAGCCGATCCGCACCGTGTCCTCGGGCCGCACGCCGGAGGTGGGCCCGCGGCTTGTGCTGCCAATCGTCGTGAAGGGCCAACGGCTGGGTCAGCTCGTCCTCGCCGGCCCCCGAGGGCGTCGCTTCCGCGAATCGGACCGTGGGGCCCTGGAGACCTTCGCGACGCAGGCAGGGATCGCCCTCGAGAACGCGCAGCTCTTCGAGCGCATCCAGGAGCTTGTCGCCGCGCGAGAACGGACCCGAATCGGCATGGACCTTCACGACGGCGTCATTCAGGAGCTCTATGCGCTGGGACTGAAGATGGAGGACGCTGCGGAGCTCGCAGCGAACACGCCCGTGGAGGCGTCCTCGCTGATGAGGGAGGCCCACGCGGAGCTTCGCGGCGTGATCGGCGAGATCCGCACGTACGTCCACGGTCTTCGCAACGGCGATGCGTCCGTTGACCTGCGCCCGGCGATCGAGCGGCTGGTGGCGGAGTTCCCATCGGGGCCTCCGACCATCTCGCTGGGGATCGTCGGTGAGCCCCGGCTCCCGGCCGTGAAGGCCGCGAACGTGTTGCACATCGTTCGCGAAGCCGTGGCGAATGCGCTCCGTCACGCGCATCCCACCTCCGTGCGGATCGAGGTCGGCGCAGCGCCGGGCGCGCTCACCGTGAGCGTTCGCGACGACGGCCGCGGATTCGAGACGCGGTCGCCTTCGGCTGGGTTCGGCCTTCGGGACATGCGCGAGCGAGCGGCCTGGTGTCGCTGCGAGCTCGAGGTCGACTCCGCCCCGGGTCGGGGGACGAGCATTCGCCTGGCGGTTCCGCTGGGAGGTGCTCCGATCGAAGGAGGTCCGTGACGAGCAGCGTCTCCGTGCTGATCGTGGACGATCACGAGGTCGTTCGGGTCGGACTCCGAACCCTGCTCGGCCGACGCAGGGGACTGGCGATTGCCGGCGTCGCCGCAAGCGGGGAAGAGGCCGTCGCCACCGCGATCGCGTGTCGGCCCGACGTCGTGGTCATGGACGTTCGGATGCCGGGCGAGAGCGGGATCGAAGCCTGTCGCGAGATTCGTTCGCAGCTTCCCGGAACCCGCGTGCTCATGCTCACCTCCTACGCGGACGAGGACGCCGTCCTCGCCTCGATCCTCGCCGGCGCTTCCGGCTACCTGCTCAAGGACACCTCTGGACGCGACCTGGCCGACGCGATCGAACGGGTCGCCCAGGGGGCATCTCTGCTGGACCCGGCCGTGACCGGAGTCGTCCTCGCGCGGGTGAAGGCGGATCGAGGGATCGCGCCGGGCGTCCTCTCGGACCGTGAGCGTCAGATCCTGGAGCTGATCGCGCAGGGAAAGACGAATCGCGAGATCGGTGAAACGCTGTTTCTGGCCGAGGGGACCGTCCGCAACATCGTGTCCGGGATCCTCGCCAAGCTCGGCGTCGGGAGCCGCGCGGAGGCGGCCGCCCGGTACGCCCGGCGCGATCCGGGCGAGGGGTAGGTGGGTCCAGCGTCACGAACGACGGTGACGATCGACCCTGACGGACGTCTCTAGCCACTCGGCGGATGTCGTTCGAGGCTGGGCGCATGAGGATCACCCGTCGCAGCCTGCTCCAGGGAGCCGCCGTGGCCGCCGGCTCGATCTCGCTCGCCCCGGCGGCCGCCTGGGCGCATGGGGACGAGATGGACGAGCAGGAGTCCGAGCAGCAAACGGCGAGGGTTCGCCGGTGGGTGATGGTGATCGACCTCCGCGCCTGCGACGGGTGCTCCGGCCTGGGAGTCCCCCCACAGTGCACGCAGAACTGCATTTGGGCCCGGTTCGTGCCGGACGGCCAGCAGTGGATCGAGTGCTACCAGACCTCGGTGAGCGACGCTCCCGGGGCCGACAGCGACTTCCTGGTCGCCCCCTGCATGCAGTGCCAGAACGCACCCTGCGTGAACGTCTGTCCTGTCGGAGCCTCGTTTCACACACCCGAGGGGGTCGTGCTCATCGATCAGGAGCGGTGCATCGGGTGTCGGCTGTGCATGGCCGCGTGTCCGTACGACCGACGGTTCTTCAACTGGTCGGACCCGGTTCAGCCGCCTCAGGTCGAGTCCGCGCCCTACGACGTCCGCACCCAGGTTCCGGCTCTGCGTGGCACGGTGATGAAGTGCGATTTCTGCACAGACCGGATCGCTGCCGGCGGTCTGCCGACGTGCGTGGAGGCGTGTCCGCACCACGCGCTCTACATGGGCGATCTCGAGGAGGGGATCGCGACGAACGGCGCCGAGATGGTCGATCTCGAGCTCCTTCTGAACCAGGACGGCGTCCAGCGCTACAAGGAGGACCTGGGAACCGAGCCGCGCGTGTACTACATCCCCGGGCACGGGGAGCGAGCCGCCGTCGACGACGAGGCGATCGAACGGGGATTCGAACCGGTGGAGCGTCCCGAGTTCCGGAAGTCGGCGTTGGAGTGGCCGTGGGCTCGGATCAATGCTGCACTCGAGGAGGCCGGGGCCGGTGCCGCAACGCAGGGGATGAAACGTGACCGATCACGCGTCTGACGTCGCCGAACCGCTCGAGGACGTGGCGCTCCGCCCCCTCCGAAGGGTGGGGGTGGGGTACCGGCTGCTGATCGTGACGTTGGTCGCCGTGGTCGCCGTCGGGGTGTACGCGTACACGGTTCAGTTGCGTCGCGGACTGGCCGTGACCGGCATGGCGGCCACCTTGAACAAGGTCGTGTGGGGTTTGTACATCACGAACTTCGTCTTCTTCATCGGGATTAGCCACGCGGGAACCCTCATCTCCGCGATCCTGCGGGTCAGTCGCGCGGGCTGGCGGACCCCGATCACCAGGATGGCCGAGTTCATCACGGTGGTGGCGCTCTCGGTCGGGGCGCTGTTCCCGATCCTGGATCTCGGACGCCCCAACCGCCTGCTGAACGTCGTGCGGTTCGGTCGGTGGCCCTCGCCGATCCTCTGGGACTTCTTCGCGATCTCCACGTACTTCGTCGGGAGCGTCATGTACCTGTTCCTGCCGTTGATCCCCGACCTCGCCACCTGTCGCGACCGGCTGACCGGCGTCGTGTCCAGGAGGAAGGCCTGGGTGTACCGCACGCTCTCGATCGGGTGGAGTGGAACGGTGGAGCAACGAGCGAGCCTCGGCGCGGCCATCGGACTCATGATGGTCGTGATCATCTTCGTCGCGGTTTCCGTGCACACCGTGGTGTCGTGGATCTTTGCGATGACGCTTCGCACGGGCTGGAACACCGCCGTGTTCGGCATCTACTTCGTCGCCGGGGCGATCTTCTCCGGCATCGCCACGCTGATCATCGTGATGGCGGTGCTTCGTAGAGCGCTCCATCTCGAGCGATGGATTCGACCCGAGCAGTTCGTGAACCTCGGGTATCTGATGGCGGCGCTCGCGATGATCATGCTCTACTTCAACGTCTCGGAGTTCGTGACCGCCGGCTACAAGCTCGAGGGGAGCGAGCCCGTCTACCTCGGATCGATCTTCACCGGATCCTTCGCCCCCCTGTACTGGTCATACGTCGGGTTCGGCCTGCTGCTGCCGGGCCTGATCGTGCTCTTCCGCAGGACCCGCACCGTTTCGGCCATTGTGCTCGCGGCGATCCTCGTTGACGTGGCCATGTGGATCGAGCGCTACGTCATCGTGGTGGCGAGCCTCCAGGTGCCGCAGATGCCGTACTCGAATCCGGCGCGCTATCTGCCGTCCTGGGTCGAGCTCGCAATCACCGCCGGCGCGTTCGCGCTCTTTGCCCTGATCATCGCGGTGCTCGCCCGCTTCGTTCCGGTGCTCTCGTTGTGGGAGATCCGCGAGCACGAGACGCAGCGGGTTGCGCTCCCATCGACCGAGGCGGTGCTCGAGCGATGACACCCGCCACCCGGAGCCGGCGCTGGACGCTCGCGCTCTCTGCGCTGGCGCTGGCGGGGCTCTCCTTGCTGGCGCTTCCGAGCACGGCTCGGGCTCACGGGGACATGCAGGAACAGCCGCCCGAGGCGCACGTCCCCGAGCCCGGGTCTCCTCGGCCCATGGGCGGCATGTCGGGAGCGGCATCGGGGGCTGCCGTCCGTCTCCAGCTGCGGCTGCCGGATCGCGCCGCGCTCGGGACCGCGTTCCGAGCGGAAGCTCGCTTGACCGATCGCGCGGGGCGAGCGATTGCGGGTCTGACGATCGTGTTCGAAGCGGACGCTGTATGGGGGGAGGAGTTTCGCGGCCACATGGTGATCGGCACGGCCGTGACGGACCGGCGGGGGATCGCGGGGATCACGGTTCGGCCGCGGACGTCCGGGCCGTTCGAGGTGGCCGCGTATTTCCCCGGCAGCGCGCGGTACCGACCGGCCATGGAGGAGGCCGACCTCGACGTCGTCGGGAGCGCCCAGCTCTACTCGCCCTCGGCGGGCATTCGCATCCCCGGGCTGAACCTCTGGGTGCTTGCCGCGGTCATCGGTCTGGTGTGGCTCACCTACGTTCGTGTGGGTCTGCGCGTGGTTGGGATCGCCCGTCCGCCCCGAGCGGATCCCGCGACCTCGGAGAGTGTGACGCGAGGCATCAGCCGGAGGCGGTTCCTGGCTCAGGCCCTTCCGCTCGGGGCGGAGGCGTCCATCGCAGCGATCGGGGCCGGCCTCATCGCTGTGGTCGCGCGGTCCCCGCGGACACACGGGAACCTCCTGGCACCTCCTGCGACGAGCGCCTACCACCGAACGCCCGTGGCTCACGTGGGACGGCCGATGTCGATGCGCCCGATGCCCGCCCCGCTCGACCGGCACGTTAGCTTCTCGGAGGAGGTCCTGCCGATCTTCCTCCGCAACGGCGGCCCCCATGTCGTGGCGCCCGAACACTCGCCTCCTCCCGGCGGGCTCCGCTTGGACTCGTACCGCGGCGTGATGGCCAGGGACGGGGTGGTCGTGCCCGGGAAGCCGGAGGAGAGCGAGCTCGTGCAGCACCTGCTGTCCGCCGCGATGCAGATGCCGCCGTCCTTGCCTCCGCTCCCCGACGAGCAGATCCGGCTGATCGTGACCTGGATCGCCCAGGGGGCGAGGGACAACTAGCGGCGCCCGAACGGCCCCCGCACGAGGGGGCGAAGGCCCCTGAGCCCCGTCCTGGGCTCTTCCTACCCTGGGTCCGGACGAAGGGGAGGGTGCGATGGGAACGGCGACGGTCCTCGTCGTCGACGACGAGCGCAAGATCCGCGACGTGGTGCGCTCTTACCTCGAGCACGAGGGGTATGCGGTGCTCGTCGCGGACTCGGGCGAACGGGCTCTGGAGGCCATCGAGCGTGCCCATCCGGACCTGGTTGTGCTGGATCTGATGCTCCCCGACCTGCCCGGCGAAGAGGTCGCGCGAACGGTTCGCCAGCATTCGAGCGTTCCGATCATCATGCTCACGGCCAAGGCGTCGGAGGAGGATCGTGTCGTCGGCCTCGGACTCGGTGCCGACGACTACCTCGTGAAGCCGTTCAGCCCGCGCGAGCTCGTGGCCCGAGTCGCGGCGGTGCTCCGACGATCGGGAAACGGTGCGACGTCGACCCTGTCCTTCGACCAGGGAGCGCTCCTCGTGGATGTCGAGACTCGCGAGGTCACGGTCGAGGGGCACCCGGTCCAGCTCACGAGGAGCGAGTTCGATCTGTTGCTCGCGCTGGCCTCCCGTCCAGGGCGCGTGTTCTCTCGCTTCGAGCTGATCGGCAAAGTGCAGGGCTACGACTACGAAGGCTACGAGCGAACCATCGATGCGCACGTGAAGAACCTGCGACGCAAGCTTCGAGACGATCCTCGCCATCCACGGTTCGTTCGGACCGTCACCGGCGTCGGCTACAAGCTCGGGGTGAGGCCGGATGCGTAGGTCGTTCGCCCTCCGGCTCGCGGCGGCCTTCGCCGGGGTCGGCATCGCGGCCGCCGCCATCACCGCGATCCTCGTCAACCTGTCGTTCGGGACCCGCTTCACTGCGTATCTCGAGGATCAGCAGCGAGCGCGTCAACAGCAGCTGGTCTCCGACCTCGCCCGCTCGTACGAGGAGAACGGCGGATGGACCGTGGGTAATCTTCGGTCGCTGCAGTCACTCGCGCTGATGGATGGCGGCACGATGGTGCTGCTCGACGCGAACGGGCACGTCGTGTGGAACGCCTCGGCCGGCGCCGGGGGGCAGATGGCCGCGATGCACCGGCGGATGATGGGGAGCGGTCCGCTCGGTCCCCAGCAACGGATCCCCGTTCGCGTGCGGGGCTCGGTCGTCGGAACCGCTCTGATTCGTCTTCCCCAGGCAGGTGTACTCCCGCAGGACGAGGCCTTCCGATCGTCCGTCAACCGGTCGTTGCTCCTCGGGGGCCTGGTCGCGGGGGTCATCGCCCTGGGGCTCGGTCTCGTGCTCGCGCGCAGGGCGACCGCTCCGGCCCGTGAGCTGACCCGGGCGGCCCGGGCGCAGGCCGCGGGGGACCGGAGCCGGCGCGTTGACTTCGAGGCCCAGGACGAGTTCGGAGAGATGGCGATCGCCTTCAACACCATGGCGGACACGATCGAGGAAGAGGATCGCCTGCGGCGCGCGTTCGCGGCGGACGTCGCGCATGAGCTGCGAACTCCGCTCACCATCCTCCGGACGCAGATCGAGGGCCTCCAGGATGGGATCGTCGAGCTCTCGCCGGCCTCGCTGGCCTCGCTGCACGAGGAGGCGCTGCGGCTACAGCGCCTGGTCTCGGACCTCGAGACGGTCGCGTCGGCCGAGGCGGCCGGGTTCTCGTTGGTGCGCGAGCCCGTTCGGCTCGATCGGTTGCTGGCGGAGGCAGCGGCGGAGTTCGCCGGCGCCTACGAGTCGGCGGGGATTCAGATGGCGTCGGAGCTCGTTCCCGCCCGAATCGAGGCCGACCCGACCCGTATCCGACAGATCGTCGCGAACCTGCTGACGAACGCGCTGAAGTTCACCCCCGCGGGCGGAGCGGTGACCCTGTCGCTCCGGGTCGACGGGCAATGGGCGCTCGTGGGTGTCCGCGACACCGGTCCGGGCATCGAGCCGGACGAGCTCGACCGCGTGTTCGACCGTTTCTTCCGCGGCCGCAGCGCCCGGGCGGGCGGATCCGGGATCGGGCTCACCGTGGCCCGCGAGCTCGCGCGGGTCCACGGCGGCGACCTCGAGGTCGAGAGCACCCCGGGAGAGGGCGCCACGTTCCACCTGCGCCTCCCGCTCGCGGCCTCCTCATCGCGGCTCCCCGAGGACTTCACGGACCCTTCACACGCTCCCGCTAGGGTGGGCTCGTCGAAAGGAGCGGAACCATGAAGGCTCGTTGGATCGCTCTGGGAGTGACGATCGGGCTGCTCCTGGCGCTCACGGTCGGGTTCACCTTCGTCTCGGGCGGGACCGCGGGCCGTGGCACACCCCCCTCGGGGGTGGACGACTGGTGGCAGGCCATGGACGCCATGCATGACTCCGCGTTCATGCAGCAGATTCGCGCGCAGATGGGCCCGGAGTGGGCAGCGCAGTGCGATGCGCTCCATGAGCAGCTGCAGGAGCGGTCCGGGCAGGGCCCGGACGGCATGATGGGCGGCTATGGACCCGGCGACGGAACCGGCTACGGTCCGGGCAGCGGACCTCGCGACGGAACCGGCTACGGTCCGGGCCCCGGCATGATGGGGCCCGGCGGCATGATGGGGAGCTGACCCAGATGATGTGGGGTTGGAACAGCGGCTGGGCCGTCTTGTGGATGATCCTGTCGTGGGTGGCGATCGTGGCCGTCATCGTGCTCGTCGTTCGAGCGCTCGGGGGCTCCTCGTCCACTTCCAGGCCGCGGCCGGACCCGCGCGACATCCTCGATGAGCGCTTTGCGCGTGGCGAGCTGTCGGAGGAGGAGTACCGGGAGCGGAGGCGGATCTTGGAGGAGACCCGCCGCTAGCCTCGTTCAGTCGCCCTTCAGGCCCGGGGCGACCTCCTCGGCGAACAGCTCGACCGCGCGCGAGGCGGTCTCGAAGTCCATCCCCGGATAGTGGAGCCGGACGATCAGGTGCAGCTCAGACCGGTCGCCGAACGCCTCGACGAGGGGGCGGAGGCCCCGCACGACCTCGGCCGGCGTGCCCGCCGCGGTCCAGCGGCGCATCGTGGCCTCGTCCGGAGGGATCGGTTCCAGCTCGTCGTGCTCCGGCGTGTCCGCGCCGGCGTCCCAGGCGCTGTAGGTCCCCAGCTGGTGGGCGATCCCGGCCCGGGCGATCTGCCATGCGTCGCCGTCCCGCGACACGAAGGCGTTCTGGAGGAGCGCGATCCCAAGCGCGTGCGGATCCTTGCCGACCTCACGCGCCCCCTCGTCGAACGACGCGAGCAGGGGGCGGACCTCCTCGATTGCGTCGGCGTCGGTGATGTAGCCGTCGGCGAGGCGCCCCGCCCGCCGGACGGCGCGTTCCGCGTACCCACCGAGGTAGATGGGAGGCCCGCCGGCACGGGCCGGAGGCGGGGTCACCTTGACCCGGTCGTACCGGTACCGCCTGCCCTGGAACGAGAATCTCCGGCCCGTCCACGCGCGTCGAAGGATCTCGATCGTCTCCGTCGTCCGGGTGAGCCGCTCCGACCTGGGCACGCCGAACATGCGGAACTCCTCCTCGCGCCATCCGATGCCGAGTCCGAGGATCAACCGGCCCTCTGAGAGCTGGTCGACGACCGCTGCGTCCTCGGCCAGGCGAAGGGGATCGTGAAGGGGCGCGAGCACGATCCCCGCGCCGAGGCGGATGCGCTCGGTCACCGCGGCGAACGCCGCGAGCATCGGGAGCAGCGACGGGAGATACCCGTCCGAGGCCCCGTGGTGCTCGCTCACCCAGGCGGAGTCGAAGCCCACGGCCTCCGCGAGACGGACCAGATCCAGCGTCTCTCGGTACTCGCGGGCGAACGTCCGCTCGGAGCCCGCCGGCACCTGACCGGTGAACAGACCGAGCCCGATCCGAACGCTCACGGCCGAACCGTACTGTCGCTTCGGACGATGCTCAAACCCCGCGCGTCGATGCCTCATCATGAGCTCGTGAGGATGCGCATCGACCCGCGGTCGTCGGTCCCCGTCTCGGAGCAGCTGCGCGCGCGCGTGGCCGATCGGATCCGGAGTGGGGGGCTGCTTCCGGGCGACCGGCTTCCGACGGTTCGCGCGCTGGCGGACCAGGTGGGCCTCTCGCCGAACACGGTCGCCAAGGCCTACCGGGCCCTCGAGCGGGAGGGGCTTGTGGTCGGGCGAGGGCGGCTCGGCACCTTCGTTGTCGGCACCGGGTCCGGCGACCGGGTGAGCGGTCGCCTCCGTTCCGCGGCCGAGGCCTTCGCGACGCGCGCTCGGCGGCTTGGGGCCAGTCCCGCGGAGGCGCTGGAGGCGGTGCGCATCGCGCTCCGACGGAATTGAAATGATAATCATTTTCGACTAGCCTGTTCCGCCTGATGGCCTCCCGAACCGCTCGGCCGAGCCTGCATGCCCTCACGCTCCGGCTCGGCGCGATGCTGCTGCTCGGTGCCCTCTCGCTCGGCGCGGTGGGGTGCTCCCACTCGGCGGCGGGGGGCGTGCGGGTCGTGGCGTCCTTCTACCCACTCGCGTGGGCGGCGGAGCGAGTGGGTGGATCGCGCGTGAGCGTCGAGGACCTCACGCCTCCGGGCGTCGACGCGCACGACACGTCCCTGTCCGCGCGGCAGCGGGCGGACCTCGAGACGGCCGACTTGGTGCTGGTGCTCGGGGACTTCGGGTTCCAGCCCGAGGTCGAGCGGGCCGCGTCGGACGCCTCGGGTGTGGTCGTCGAGGTGGCGAGGGGTCTGGCCCTTACGCCGTCGGGCGAGGCGAATCTGGAGTTCGACCCCCACGTGTGGCTCGATCCGGTGCTCATGGAGGGGATCGTTCGAGAGGTGGCGGGCGGGCTCGTGCGAGCCGACCCCGCGGGCCGCTCCGGATACCGGCGTCGCGAGGCCGCCACGCTTCGCGATTTGACCGCCCTCGACGGCGCGTACCGGACGGGGCTCGCGGCCTGCCGGTTCCGAACGTTGGTCACCACGCACGAGGCCTTCGGATACCTCGCGGCACGGTACGGCCTCACGCAGCTCGGGATCGAGGGGCTGACTCCGGAGAGCGAGCCCGCGGCCGCCCGGATCCAGGCGGCGGTCGATGCCATCCGCTCGGGAGCCGCCGCGCCGGCGGTCTTCTTCGAGTCCACCGCAGAGGGCCGGCGGGTCGGTGAGAGCGTGGCGGCGGACATCGGGGTGCCCGCGCTGCCGCTCGGGACGCTCGAGTCCGTCCCGACATCCGGCGACTACCTTTCGGTGATGCGCGCCAACCTCTCGAGCCTGCAGGAGGGGCTGCAGTGTCCGAGCTGACCGTGGAGCTCGCCGGTGTTCGGTTCGGATACGGGGCAGCGCCGATCCTCGACGGCGTCGACCTGACCCTCGGTGCCGGCGAGTTCAGTGTGCTCGCGGGTGCGAACGGCAGCGGCAAGTCGACGCTGCTCAAGCTCCTCGTCGGTCTGCTCCGGCCCAACGCCGGCACGGTGCGCGTGCTGGGCGGTTCCCCGACCGACCCGGACATCCGCCGCCACGTCGGCTACGCGCCGCAGGGGCTCCGCATGGCCACCTCGCTTCCCGTCTCGGTCACCGAGGTCGTCGCGGCCGGGCTCGCGCCGTCCAAGGGGATGCTCCGGCGGCTCGACCGCAAGGACTGGACGCGAGTGACCGAGGCGATCGAAGCGGTGGGGCTCGGCGACCTCTCGGCGGAGTGCCTGTTCGAGCTGTCCGGCGGTCAGCAGCAGCGCGCGATCCTCGCGCGCGCGCTCGTCGGCCACCCGCGCCTGCTCCTGCTCGACGAGCCGACGACCGGGATCGACCAGCGCCTGCGACCCGCGCTCGTCCGCGAGCTCCGGCACCGCGCGGACGACGGCGCGACGGTGATCGCCGTCTCGCACGACCCGGACGAGTTCCACGAGGTGTGCGAGCGGATCCTCGTGCTTGTCGATGGACGGCTCCAGCGGATCACGCACGAGGAGTTCCATCACCAGTTCCACGAGCACGGGGCCCCGGGATGAGCAGGTTGTTCATCGACTTCGCGATCCAGGCCTACCTGGCGGGCGCCGCCGTGGGGATCGCCGCACCGTTGATCGGGTGCTTTCTCGTCCAGCGGAGGCTCTCGTTGATCGGCGACGCGACCGGGCACCTCGCCTTCGCCGGCGTGGCCATCGGCGTGGCCGTGGGGGTGGCTCCGATCTGGGGGGCGCTCCTCACCGCCCTCGTCGGGGCGGTCGCGCTGGAGTGGCTGCGCGCCAAGGGCCGGCTCGCCGGGGATGTCTCGCTTGCCTTGATCTTCTATCTTGGCCTTGCGCTCGGGCTCGTGGTCCTGTCGGCCCACGGCGGACTGACGGCCTCCTCGACGGGGGTGCTGTTCGGCTCGATCTTCACGATCACGTGGTTGGACGTGTGGACGATCGCGCTCCTTTGTGCCCTGGTCGTCGGCGCGGTGGCGCTCTTCTACAAGGAGCTCGTGGCGGTCGCCCTCGACGAGGAGACCGCGCGGGCCTCCGGACTTCCGGTCGATTCGCTGAACGTGCTGCTGGTCGTGCTGACCGCGCTGCTCGTCGCGGCCGGTATGCGGGTCGTGGGCTTGCTGCTCGTGGCCGCGCTCCTGGTGATCCCAGTGGCCGCGGGCGCGAGGCTCGCTCACTCGTTTCGAAGCGCCATGCTGTGGGCGATCGCCGCCGGGCTGACCTCCACGCTTGCCGGTCTGGTCGTGGCGCTGCTGCAGGGGACGATCGCGCCCGGCGGCACCATCGTGCTCGCTGCCGCCACCGTTTTCGCGGTGGCGGCCGTCGTCGGGCGTCGAGCGGCGCGACGTCACCCACGGAGCTCGGCGGCATGATGGCGGTCGACCAGATGCTGGAGCGGGCGGGTCTGAAGGCGACCCGCCAACGGACCGTGATCGTGCGGGCCCTCGAGCGCTCGGGTCGTCCGGTCACCGCGCAGGCCCTTCATGCCCGCTTGGGCAGGTCGGGGAACGCACCGGGTCTCGCGACCATCTACCGGACGCTCCAGGCGCTCGAGCAGGCCGGCTACGCCCGCACCTTCCCGGCCGGCGAGGGCGAGCTCTCGTACAAGCTCTGCAATCCGGGACATCATCACCACCTGATCTGCGAGCGCTGCGGGCTCGTTGTCGAGATCCCCTCGTGCGAGGTCGAGGAATGGGCCGGCGAGGTGGCGCGGCGTCGCGGGTTCACGCTCTCCGCTCACCAAGCCGATGTCTTCGGGCTGTGCCCGCAGTGCGCGGGTGGCGCTCGTGTCAGGGTGTGATGTACGGCCTGGAGGGTCGGGGGATCTCCTGGACGCTGCTTGCGTCGACGATCACCTCTCGCCCGACCGGGTAGATCGTCCCCCGTACGTCGACCCAGTCGTTCACTTGGAACCGTCCGGGGGGCACGTTCACGACCCGTACCTGGGCGATCGTCGCGTCGGCCACGCAGCAGGTGATGATGTAGCGCGTCAAGAGGAACTCGTCGGCCGGCGTGTCCGCGTACCGGCTTACGAATCCAACGAACTCGACCGTCGACCCCGCGCGCTCGGCCAGCGCCTCCTCGCCCTCTTTGGTCGTCTGGGCGGCCGCGACGTCGATCAGCGTGAGCGGGCCGGTGCCGATGTCCCCCACCGGGGTTGCGAGTCCAGCGCCGGTGAACCCGGTCCGTTTGCTCGCGGAAAAGCTCCCGAGTGTCGCGGGCGGAAGGGCCATCACGAGGACAACCGGGACGACCATCAGCCCCAAGACCCACGCCTCACGGGTCGAGAGGGGTTCCGGAGAGCGAACGCGGGAGGAACCGAGCCGGCCTGCCGCCGCACCTGTAAGGAGCACGGCTCCGACCGGCACGACCCAACTGGTCCTCGTGGACAAGTACAGGTTGTAGCGGCCTGAGATCAGCAGGAACCAGAAGAGCGCGGCCCACGCGAGGAGGACGAGGCCCCCGGCGACTCGAGCGTGGCTGAAGCGGCGCGCGGCGCGATCGGTTCTGGCCGTCAGGACGTTGCGGATCGCGACGCTCACCCGACGACCACCTTGAGCCACATGGTCCCGACGAGCGTGGTTCCCGCCACGGCGAGAACCAGGGTCCGGTAGAAGCCGCGACGGAAGGTCCCCATGTAGAGGGCGGACAACTTGAAGTCGACCATCGGCCCAAACACCAGGAACGCAAGCTGAGCCGCAGGGCCGAACTGTACGAACGACGCCGCGATGAACGCATCGGACTCGGAGCAGAGCGAAAGCACGAACGCCAATCCCATCGTCACGACGAGATCGATGACGGGTGCCCCCGCCACCCCATCGATGACCCTCGCGGGGAGGAACGTCTGGACCATCGCCGCGATGGTGGCTCCCAGAACGAGAAACCGACCCATGTAGAGAAAGTCGTTGCCGAGGTGCGCGAAGAACCGCCGCCAGCTCGCCTCCGGTGGTTCGATCTCAAGGGGGAGAGGTGCCCGCCGTTCGTCTGGTCGAGCGCGAAGCAACTCCTCGGGCGAACGGTTGCCGACGACCCACCCGACGACGACGGCCACGATCAAGCCGAGGCCGAAGCGCCCGAGGACCATCGTCCACAGCGAGGTTCGCCCGCGGTAGGCGACGAAGGTCGATGCGATGACGACCGGATTGAGGACGGGGGCGGCAAGCATGAACGTCACGGCCGCAGAGGGCAGGAGGCCCTTGGCAATCAGCCGTCGAGCGACGGGGACCGATCCACACTCGCAGATCGGGAAGGCGATGCCGGCGATGCCAGCCACCGGGAGCTGAAGGGGTTTGGGCAGGTTCGCGAGGCGTTCGAGCGTCCCGATCGGCACGAATACCTCGATGATCGCCGCGGCGAGGGCGCCGAGCAGCACGAACGGCAGCGCTTGGATGAGGAGGGAGCCAAAGATCACGAAGAAGGTCTGCATCCAGGCAATGCGCTGGGAGTCGATGAGTCGAACGGCGATCGCGCCGAGTGCGAGCGCTGCCCCGATGGCCAGCCCGGTTCGGAACGAGACGGGTTGCGGCGTCTGTCCAGTCTCGTACGTGTCCGCCATCAGCAGTACCTCGCGAAGGAGACCGCGAATCCCTGGAACGAGTCATCCATGATGCGCCGACCTCGGCCGTCCGTCACCTGCATGAGCGCCTGAACCGCCGCATCGCCGGAGACTCCGAGCTTTGCGAGCTCCCTCTGGTCGAGGAACAGGCCGCCGGGCACGACGCCGGAGACCAGCCGAGCTCCGTGAGCCGCGGCACTGTCGACGTCAGAGACGAGTCGGGAGATGGCGGCTTCCTGGGATCGTGCGGCCGGTCGGGCCTCGCCGGTCCCGGCGACGGCGACCACGAGGGACCCGCCCGAGGCGCGCACCGCCGCCGACACGATCGCCCGCGTTCGAGCGTCC